>JAUIAO010000074.1 GCA_030425425.1 Bacteroidia bacterium
CCTGATAACCACTCTCTACATTGCTATTATCTGCCCAGTTCAAGGTGACACTCCTGCCTGATTGTGTAGAGGTCAAGTCTGTTGGTGTGGAGGCCTGTTGCGCCTCAGTTGGTGTAACTGTCAACAATTCAGTCCAAGCTGATACTTCTACACCAAGTGCCCTTACTCTAAACTCATAACTACTACCTGCTATCAATCCACTATGGGTATGACTCGTCACATTGGCTGATAAACTTGCTACTACCCAATAACCAAAACCATCTTTACTCGCTTCTATCTCATAACCACTCTCTACTCCACTATTATCTTCCCAATTCAAGGTAACATCTCTACCAACTACAACTCCCGTTAAATTACTCGGCGCATAATTCGTCTGGTCTAATGGCAAAACTGTCAAGGTCTGAACAACATCTCCTGCTGCATTGTACTGCGCATCTCCTGCCTGACTAGCTATAATATCTGTAGTTCCTGCTCCTACTATCGTTACGGTGCTTCCTGAAATAGTGGCTACACTCTCATCTGAACTGGTATAAACGACATCCAATCCTGAACTGGCTGAACCAGTCAAATCAAAAGCTGCATCGCCTTCTGTGACGTCTGATAATGAGGAGAAGGTGATCGTTTGGTCGGCCTTTACATAATCAACCAATTGCAAATTGTTTACACCTATCCAACTTCTTTTATTAACCGTGAATTTGATATAGTAAACTCCTGATGCTGTAGTCTCAAAATACAACTCTCCATTTCTATAGCTTGTCAAGTTGCTTGCAGTGACGTTTGCACTTGAAGCAACATCGTTTACATTATCTGCTGTTGTTCCCACACCAGCTGTTAATGTAGCCGGAGCACTTCCACTACCGCCAAACACATAATCAAAGCTGAACTTATAAGTTGAGTTTTCTGCCAATTGCACGGGGAATGTCCAAGCTGCTGTTTCACTAGCTGCATTACCATCATACCTTAGCAATTGCTGACGACCTGTTACTGCCGCTCCTCCATCTTCATAAACATACCCTGCTGGGCTGCTTCTAAAGCGAGCACCACAACATCCATCAACATCACTGGCATCTGCATATCCCGAACTATTGCCCCACCCAAAGTCAAATGGTGTAGTACCTGATCCAGTCAGTGTGTTTCCATCCCAACCAAAAATATAGTTGGTCTCAGAAACAGTGAAATTGATTGTATAGGTCAATGTGGTAGTACCATCTTCAGCCGTAACAAGTACATCCGTTGAAGTGCTTCCACCAGACATGTCTATTGCACCATCCCCTGAGGTAATTGTGGCAGCAGCATGATTCTTTACAGCAGTAACATTCACCGTAGATATCCCTGCTGGCACCAACACTTCGTAAACATTAGTTTGTGAATCAAATGAACCATGGAAATATCCTGCATCTGTTGACAAATCAGCAAGTGTGGCGTCTGAACTTACTGAGGTTACAGTTAAGTCCTGAGTCACATCTGTAGCAGCATTGAATGACGCGTCTCCAACCTGGGAAGCTGTTATCGTTGTTGTACCTGCACCCACGATGGTGACTGTACTACCTGAAATTGTAGCAACATTTTCATCTGAGCTAATATAAGTTACTCCAAGTCCAGAAGATGCTGAAGCAGTCAAATCAAAAGCCTCATCACCAACAGCTTTATCCGGTAAGGCGGCAAAAGTGATTGATTGATCTCTTTTGAAACTAGCATAATTTGTAGCAATAGTTGAGGCATCCAAAACACCATTGTATATATTGAATTCATGGATTTGTCCATTCCATGTAGGGTCAGCCGAATACCCACCTTTAGCCAATAGAGCATTCGTTTCTCCAATCGTAAATGAGCCGGTACGTGATACTTCATTGATCAATACACCATCAATGTATAATTGAACAAAAGATTCTGATAAAACACCTACAACATGATGAAACTGAGAATCTTCAAGTTCTGAACCATCTGCATTGATTGTATTATTATAACTCGCTCTGCTTTTATCATCCCCTCTTGCTATTGATACATAAAACGTATTTGCCCCATTAGCATCTCCGAAATAATTAAGCATGGTCCAATTGCCACCGGCACCACCATTATTACCGGAAGTTACATATGTTTCCATGGTAATTGCATCATAAGACGAAAGAGCCATTGAAGCAGGATCAAAAGAAACATAATCACCATTTGCTGAAGTGACAACAGCACCATTAACAATTGTCGCACCACCTTGCAGCACGCCATCTACAGCCCCGGAAGTAATAGCATCTGATGCATCACTAGCAAAATCATATGAATGCTCCAACGAAGTGACTACATAATTAATCGTGTATGTTTTGGTTGATCCGTCTTCAGCAGTTACAACTATGGTTGATACCTGACTTTGGCTGAGATCAACTACTCCATCTCCGGTAATGCCCTGAGCATTTGCATTATTTGCTTCTACTACAGGATCAACAGAAGTAGTGCCAGAAGGTAAGAATGCAGTATATTCAGTAATTCCAGGTTCAAATGATGGTGACGTGATTCCAACACCGCTAAGTGAATTTAAAGTAGCATCTGCACTAAGTTGTAATTGTTCCAACACAAAATCATCAAAAAACAAACGTGGATTACTTCCCGAACCTCCAGCAATATCCTTCACACCAATTTGAATTCTACCAGATGTTTCAGCATCTAATGCAAAGTAAATCTCTTCTGAAGTCCAAGCGCCTACCGGGAAGCTGGTAAGTGATGACAATGCAGATGTGCCAGCGTCTGGAATCCACCCTACCAAACTTTCAGTATTGGTATTTGCAGTATGTGCATTATAAGCATTGTAACTTATTTTATAATTACCAGCCGGTAGTGTTACCTCTTGGAAATATAATGCCTGATCTCCCCAAGATGTCTGAACTCCTAAACAACCACTTCCCGCAGCTGGTGTGACACCATCTGCATCCAAAGCAGGAACAGTGAAACCATTTAGCTGCGCTGATGAACCATATTCAAAAACACCACCAGCTGAAAAGCCGGCATATTCTGGCTCCCAGCCATTTGCAGATTTTAACCGGGGCTCTGCAGCACCAGTTATATAGTCTCCTGAGCTTAGAAGATTTGGATCTTCATCGAAACTTTGATTGAAAATGAGATTCTCGGTAATATGTATTGTATATGTCTGTGTATTACCAGCCTCAGCAGTAACTACAATATCTACACTTTTATCACCTGATAGAGAAATAGTTCCATCCCCAGTTTTGGATGCCAAACCTGTGTCATTTACCGTTGCATTTAGATCTACTGAAGTAGTACTTTCTGGTACAGTTAATTTATATTCATAAGTACCCGATGCGAAAGAAGGAGACAAATCTCCTACTGTTGCTGTCAAAGCTGATAAGCTGGCATCAGTACTTGCCAAAGTGACTGTGTATGTCTCCCATTCTGTGACACCTACACCAGCATAAGTTGTTCCATTAGTCTGTGCATTTAGAATTAACTTTAGCTTGGTTGTACTGATTTCAACAAAATCAACTTCATTTGGTGCACTCAAATTACTGGTATAAGATTGGCCATCTACCAACACAACATCTGCCCATGCTGAACCATCCCAGTACTGAAGACTCCAACTTTCTGGCACTGCCACGTTATCTCCCCAGCCAGATAGTTCAGTACGATCAGCCCAGAAATACAATATAACCTTAGACAATGTCTGTGCAGAAGTCCAGGTATATTCCAGGCTCTCAGACGCTGGTCGGTTGTCACTCCAGTTCCACCAGGCACTGCCTCCAGCCAATTCAGGTGTACCAGTTCCTGCCGGACCATAACCCACTTCTCCATTGTTAACTGTAACAGCATCCCCATCCCATGGAGCTGAATAAGTGGCTGTTACCGTTGCATCTAATGCCTGGTTAATTAACGTTTGAGCGTTTATCGACTGAAAAGCCAATAAACTGAGCATCAACAGCAATGCTGGCAATGCTCGTTTCAAAAACTTCGGTTGAGTTTGTTTCATAAGTTTTTAGTTTAAGGATTATTACAATTTCTCAAAAAGCCCAGGATCTCAAAAAAGAATCTTAACAATGCTTTTTTCAAAATTTTTAATTAAAAATATCCGAAAAATTAATGCCCTGGATGATATTCGAAAGGGGGTAAATCAGTATGATAAAAGGGGGTAAAATGGTAGTGAAATCAGTTTCCCAGCCATTCTAAGGAACAAATTCGTGTTCAAGTCAAAATCTACAACTTACTGCCCGATCACCAATTCGATATCTTTTTTTGAAGAACCGATCTATGGTGTAATCTGATATACTGAGTCATAAATAGCACCTCAAACAGTCCTTTGCTATTAATTGAAGGAGATTGAAATCAATATGTGAGAATGATAAAAAATAAAGGCCACCCAAGAGTTCCTCAGATGGCCTTATTCCCTAAAAAAACAAAAAGCAAAAAGCTTATTTCTTAATTATTACTTGCTCGAAACGCGATGAATTATTTGATCCCACTACCAGATAAACACCATTTTTAAGGTCGCTAATATCAATCTCACTAGTATCATTGAGAAGAGTTGATTCAAACACTACATTACCTAGTAAGTCATACATTATAAGTGTAGCTCCAATCATATTCCCGCTATGATCCTCAATGGTCATTGTTGATGTTACAGGATTAGGATAAATGCTGAAATGGGAGGATTCAAGTCTTAAGGTTTGTTCTGCAACTGAAAAGCTAATGGTATAAGTTTGAGTAGTTACTCCATCCTCAGCTGTTACCACTATGATTGCGTCTCCGGGCAAAGTCTCAGCATCAGTAACCACTACATTTGCATTTGCATCCATTGATACAGCCGATACAGAAGGAATGGTGGTTGTTCCAAATGGAAGTTCAACCTCATAAATCAGTGTAGAAGCAGAAAATCCTTCCACAGTCACCCCATCAAAAGTTAAATCTTGCAAGGTGGCATCCGTAGATTTAGCAACCGTAAAATTGATGGTATATGTACGCGTAGTTGTACCATCTTCTGCAGTGACCAATACGATTGTGGCTCCTGGCAAGGCTGTAGCGTCATTTATGACCAAATTGGCATTTGTATCTGTCGTTACAGCCTCAACATTCGGAACTTCAGTAGTCCCTACAGGTAATTCTACGTCATATGATAATGTATTGGCTGAAAAGCCAGATATAGTTACACCATCAATAATCAGATCCTGTAAGGTGGCATCCGTAGATTTAGCAACTGTAAAATTGATGGTATATGTCCGCGTTGTTGTCCCATCTTCTGCTGTAACTACGATGACAGTTGCTCCAGGCAATGTCGCAGCCTTGTTGATGACTACAGATGCATTATCATCTGTTGCTACAGCTTCAACACTTGGGATTTCTGTAGCTCCTACAGGTAATTCCACGTCATATGATATTGTATTGGCCGAAAAGTCAGCTAATGTCATGCCATCCACTGTCAAGTCTTTCAAGCTTGCATCAGAAGAAACTTTAACCGTTCCCTGTTGGCTGTAGTACATGACAGAAGTGTGATAATTGGCATAAGTGATATACCAACCTCTCATCCAAAATAATTCAACCGTACCTGATTTGTTACCCCTTGCCACGACTGGTCTCACATTGATAGTGCCCTCAGGTGTGTTTTTGGTAATAGCTTCAGATTCCCAGGTCACTCCATAGTCCGGAGTGGTGTATTTATAAATCTCAAAAACATCGTTTACCTGCTTGGACAAATAAACAATAGAAGTATTCGCAGGATCCAAAGTCATACCACCTGAGTAGTTCGGTTCTGGTTCTCCGGCACCTGCAGGTGTTTGCGGAAACCATCTGCCACTATTTACAATATGATTATTGTCCCAGTTGGTACCATTCCAATGCGCATAATAATAATCGTGTTGCTGATCATTTGGAAAAGCAGCATAAAGAATAACCGGTTGCTCATTTTCATCCAAAGCAATGTCCCAGGTCCAGCCTTTTCCAGCCGATGCGTCATAGACCACCTCTGGTTCACCAGCCTCTATGTAAAGAGGATTGGTACCATCATATACTTTGATTAGTGTACCGTCAGCTTTATAAAATCTGCTGTTTTTGAAATAAACATAATAAATCTTATTTGCAGGTTCATTTCTAGGGTGACCTGTAGTGAAGGTAATATGCATACCTCCTTTGCTGTCCTGGGTATATTTAGCATAAGGTCGGTTTTGGCTTCCATCCCTCCTGATCAATTCATGAGGCGTTCCCCAGGTAACTCCTCCATCCATTGACACATTTATTGTCGGATGCCAGGTAACACCATCCCTATAGAACATTACAGTAGAGTCACCAATTTGATATGGATTGGCATAGGTCACATTGTCACCGAAATTCGCTTCTGGCCCCCATGATGTAATATCCTCTGGATTAGTAGAAACCAATACCCTCATAGGTCCATAGAAATGCCCCGAATAGGCTACTATTATTCTTCCATCTTCTCTGATCAAAAATGTTGGATTATTATGATCATCAACCTGAAAGTTCTCCACTAGAGTATGAATCTTAATCTCTTCAGTGTCATGATTATAACTACCTACCTGAACCTTACCATCGCTGGTTATCCATCCGGTATAGGTTTGCTTCTTTTCCCCTTCGTAATATACCGCTCTTGGATCCTGAAACCAGCACCAGGTGCCGTCTGTGGAGAATTCCTCAGTCCCTTTTGCCAGATATGGAGGTAATACTTCCGTAACGATAATTGAGTCAGACAAATCTCCTGAAACAATCTTTATTTTACCTGATGTTAGATATTCCTTATTTGAAAATGCTGCAGTAACTTCTACGCCGCAATTGGCGGATTCAGGAGTGATAGTTTCTGGTGAGAAGGTCATCCCCTCGGGCCCTGTAATAGAAATATCCGAGGTTAGTTTGTATCCGCTCACAGTAAAAGTATGACTAAGACTGATGCTGTCATATTTCAATTCTTTAGTTGTTGCCGATAACCACGGGTCTCCGAAATATTCAGACATTTCCAAATCGGTTATAGCTCCCAAAACAGCATTACTTGCTCCCATAGTGAAATAATAAGTCCCTGCGCTGTTAGTAGTAAAAACCAACTCAACATCATGCAAAACTCCTGTAGAAGGAACAATCATTTTCTCTTGCACTAAAAAATCACCGCTATTATCTTTCATAGTGCTTATTCCAAAAGCATATTCGGGAGCTGAACCATTGGAGTTCCAGGCCACTTTTGCTTTGAAAACATATGATTTACAAGCCTCCAGAGTAGCAGGGTAACTATAAATCGCATTTGTACCGGCACCTCCTACTCCATCCCATCTCACATATAAAATTCGTCCCGTCTGAGCACCGCCGTTGTAACTATAGGTAACATCGTCCTGAAGGCGAACACCAAATTCGTTCGCCGGAGCCCAGGTTATTGAGGGAGAACAGTCCCAACCAAAATTATTGGGTTCAGAACCTGCTCCGGTAGCTCCTGCGCCATCCCAATCAGCCATCAGATTTTGTGAAGTAGGTTTGATCGTAATTGTCTCTGACAATGTTCCCGTCTTTACTACTATTTCCCCAGCTATCGCATCTTTATTTTCTGCGGTGACAGAGACAGCAACACCGCCTGCCATGGCATCAGAACTAGAAATGGTATAAGGCCCGGAACCAGATACCTGGGTTCCACTCAGGATAATTCCAGCAGGTGCCGTGAGGGTAATGTCCTCAGTCAAATTAACACCCGAAAGGCTAAATTCACCGATCAAACTGTTGATATCAATCAATATTTCATTGGCAGAAATTACCAGTGCAGATTCACCAAGAGACTCAAATTTCACATCATCAAAAAACAGCCTTGGATTACTACCTGAACCTCCTACAATGTCTTTAACACCAATTTGAATTCTGCCTGAAGTCTCTTCCGTTAAGACAAATTCTATTTGATCTGATGTCCAGGAACCAACTGGAAAACTGGTAAGACTCGATAATGATGATATTCCTGAGTCTGGAACCCAACCCACCAAACTCTGAGTAGTTGTATTGGCTGTATGTGCGTTGTATGCCTGATAGCTCAACTTGTATGAGCCAGCCGGTAGTGTAACAGGCTGATAATAAAGAGCAGAACTTCCCCATGAAGTCTGTACTCCCAATGCTGCGCTTCCGTCAGTTGGGCTATTTCCGTCAAAATCAGTAGCTGGAACGGTAAAATCATTCATTTGTGCGGAGGTACCATATTGAAAAACCCCTCCGGCAGAGTTCCCGTCATACTCAGCTGTCCACCCTGCAGCTGTTTTCAGCCGTGGCTCAGGGTCATCTGTTTTATAATTTCCTGAAGTAAGTACATTGGGATCATTGTCGAAGCTTTCATTGAAAATGAGGTCATCTTCAAAAGAAATATACACATTATATATCTGCTTATTGCCTGCCTGGGCAGTCACTTCTATGCTTACAATGGTTTCTGGAGCAGAAATATTGATTTGTCCATCTCCTGACACTATTGCATCAGCATCAGCCTTGGTAGCTGTAAGATCAATAGATGTGGTACCATTTGGCACTTTTAACAAATAGCTATATACATCAGAGGTAAAAGCAGGAGACAATTCACCAACACTGGATGTTATGGCAGAGAGAGAGGCATCGAAACTCATGGATGGGTAATCCCCAACCTGATCTACTGCAATAATGGCATTGAGCTTAGCCGCTGATCCGCCATTGTGAACCATAAACCACTTATCTATTGATGTTACGTTCAAATCACTACTACTCCTCCAAGCTGCACCCGTGCGAATGACCGTAGGTGTACCCTTGTCGCCATCTAGCTGAACATAGGTATCATAGGTTTTTGATGAAAAATGAACTACTGTCCAGACATGAACTACCGATGTAGGGAATACGGTATTATCTTTTACATATCCTCCTCCATCACGAACATCGATACCTGTAGATGATCCCAAAAACCTACAAAGCATGTTGAAAGCATCATATCCTCCTCTGGTGGTGGTGCTCCCACCAAATACAAGAGTAGCATCTGTAGATGACAGTGGATCTACCTCTGCATAGACCACCACATTGTCATTTGATCCGTCAATAGCCGGACTAAGGGAGCCAGTCTCATCTATGTTTTGAGCAGTTGCAAATAATGAAAAAACTACAATAAATGCAGATAAGGTAATCTTAAAAAATTTCATAGGTATTTGTTTCATAGGATTTCGTTTAGGAGGAAATAGTTTTATCATATAATAACGATATAAAATTGATCGATTTAACAATCTTAAGACGGGGTTAAATTAGTATGATTAAGGGGGTGAGAAAGGTTTACAGATGCCATCTGACAACATGTGAACCACTCTGGATCTGTATTCCGAACCTACAGCATAAATATTTCCACCCAAAAACCATCCTCCGTTTCCATCCATTACCGGAACCTTAATGATGTCTTGATAGATATGACTCTACTCAGACAAACGCCATTGATCTCTCCACTCGATTATTGGCTTTGCATCTTCAATTTTGATTGGCAACCAGATATACCTACTATCCCTCAATTTCTCGGGATTCCATCGATCTGCCATAAATAAATACTCTCCATTATTTAAAGGCAGGATGAATGTGCTTTGTGATCTAAAAGAAACATCCGCCCCTTCTCCTAAAAATGGATTTCCTAAAGGCTCCCACTCACCCAACATTGATTTTGATCTGAACGACCTTCCGGCATTAGGTTCCCAACCTGTACACCCGGAGGTGATCAAATAATACCATCCATCTTTCTTGAATATTGCAGGAGCTTCATTGTGACCTGCTGGCTCCACAGATATATATCTACCCGTAAAATCCAGATAATCGTCAGTAAGTTCAGAAATATGCAATGTCAGATTTTCCTCTGCACTGTGTATGTGATATGCCTTCCCATCATCATCTACGAACAATGTCATGTCTCTTGCCATTTGACCTTCTTCGAAATCTCTCCTGATAAAAAGCCCTTCTTTTAC
Source organism: Bacteroidia bacterium (assembly GCA_030425425.1). Classification (GTDB taxonomy): domain Bacteria; phylum Bacteroidota; class Bacteroidia; order Cytophagales; family Cyclobacteriaceae; genus Marinoscillum. The sequence goes on from JAUIAO010000074.1 coordinate 9,924, forward strand.
TGCCAGTCTCCACTGTTCGGTCCACCATTGTAGATCATCTATGGTCAAAGTGTCTGTTTTCCATTCATCCTTGAAATTCAATGGCCATTGACCAGCATTGGGACGAAAAGACCTTAAAAAAGTAAATGGACCAGCTGGTGAGTCTGCAATGGCTACACCCGTTCTGGCTGCACTATACCCCTGACCTTTCAGCTCCAAATGAAACCACATGACGAATTTACCGGTTTTCTTATTGTAGATAACTTTTGGCCGTTCGATATTACAACCTGCTGTAATCTCAGATTCAGGATCTTCGCTTACTGATAATGATATACCTTGATTTTCCCAATTAATTAGGTCCTTCGATGAATAACATCTTACACCTTTCCAGGTTGCAAATTGCTTTCTTCCTGAATCCCTATGCTCCCCAAACCAGTAATAAACCCCATCATAAAAAAGAATACCTCCTCCATGAGCATTGATCATCTCACTATTGGAATCCATCCAAACATCACCTGGTTTTATTTGACCTGTTGATTGAAGGTTCAGAAGTAGAAAGAAGATGAATCCAAAATATGATAAAACGGCCTTATATCTCATATTATTTTATTGATCTTGAAAGCTCAATAACTTGATCACATAGCTGTAGGTATATTGTTTGTCTTTGAGCAGGTATTGCTCATGAGGATAAGCTCCCCAACTATTATCCCCTCCTACTCCCCTTTGAGCCAGATCTACATGCAATGTAATATCATTTCTGTATTTCAGGTCAGTAGGGTGCTGCTGCTTCTTTGTCATACCAGGGTCCATATCTTCAGCTTTTATATTCAACGCACTGAAATTGATCAGCTGTGATCCCTCTATAAGAATAGCATTACCTTGATCATTAGACAATTTCACCCATCGCACATCAGTATGGTTTCCATATTCCTGAGGCCGGATATATGGCATTTTATCATCACTCACCTGGCTCTTCCAAATGCCCAGAAAAGTAGCAAAATTCCTATCTGAATAATTCTCCCCCGGCCCTCTACCGTAGTACTCCAAATTATCATAAGACCCGTTTACATTCATGCGCATTCCAAATCTAGGTATTTCGTCTGGTCTGTCTTTGCTACTCATATCGATAGAGGCTGTAACCTTGATAGATCCATCATTTTGAACCAGATAGTCAATAATGTAAGGAACATCCAAATCCGTAAGTTCATATACTACTTTGATTGGTACGCCCGAGTCAGTTTTATCACCAACCGTAATTGATTTCAAATCTTTGTTTTCATGTGCTGATCTCCATATTCCCAGTCTGGAAATCATTAGGTTTCCAAAGTCATTATCAACTGGAGCTCTCCAAAAGTATGGCTCAGGAAGTCTCCATGTACGAGTTTCACCATTACCATAAAATGTAAAAACACCCCATTTACTATTGAACTCACTTTTCACTTTACCTGAGGTAAATATGATTTTATCGCCCTCTTTGTCAACGGTCAATTCACCAACAGCCTCGGATGTAAAATCATATTCCGTAAGTGGAAATTGCTCCCTGGCGATTTCATGTCCAGCAGGGATCAACTCATGCGCTGAATTGGTATATGCATAGACATTCAAAAGGTATTCAGAACCAGATGAAAGTGTCGGGAGTTTGATTTTCTTATCTACTGAGGCATGAGGAGCAGCTTTGATAGAAAATTCACCAGAAGCCTCATTTTCTCCATTTTTCAATAGCTCCCACTTAAAATCGTAATTGCTCAGGTTCGTAAAATCAAAAAGGTTTCTCACTGTGATCAGACCTGATTTATCCTTCAAGTCAAACAGAATATTCTGATAGACTTTTTTTACTTCAGTAAGTCCCGGGTGTGGTGTTCTATCAGCGGCTACCAATCCATTCGCACAGAAATTTTCATCGTTTTGCAGATGCAGTCCTCCCAGATCTCCACCATATGCCCAGTATGTTCCGTTATCATCTTCAGCTTTCAAACCTTGATCTACCCAGTCCCAAATAAAACCACCCTGCATATGTTTACTACTCATGATAATATCCCAGTATTCCTGAAAGTTACCATTGCTATTACCCATGGCATGTGAATACTCGCACATTATATATGGCCTAGTTTTCTCAGTGGACTCTGCATAGTTTCTCATATTTCTCATGCCTGGATACATAGGACATACAATATCTGTATTTCTGTTCTCCCCTGCCTGCTCAAACTGTACTAGTCTGGTATTATCTCTTTCTTTGATCCAATCATAAGCGTCATAAAATACAGGACCATTACCACATTCATTTCCAAGTGACCAAATGATCACAGAAGGGTGGTTTTTGTCCCGTTCCACCAACCTCCTCTGTCTATCCAGATGAGCAGGAGCCCATTCTTCCAAATATGCTGGATGTCGATCTTTCGGAAACCAACTTTGCCATTCCGCTCCCATATCATGGGTTTCTATATTAGCTTCATCTACAAGATAAAGCCCATATTTATCACATAGTTTATACCAAAGCGGATTCTGAGGATAATGGCTCGTACGCACTGCATTGATATTATTCTGTTTCATCAATGTTATATCCTTAATCATTGTTTCTTTGGTAGGAACATGTCCCAATTTATCATCATGAATGTGAAGGTTCACACCTTTTACCAAAACATCTACACCATTGACCAGAAGTTGAGCATTTTTCACCTCCACAGTCCTAAAACCAATTTGCTCACTGGTGATTAGAGTAGTGTTTCCAGAGGCATCTTTTAATGTAATCACACAGTCATAAAGGTTGGGAGTCTCAGCACTCCATTTGGCTACCTTTTTAATCGTTCCAGAAAAATTTATTGATTGATTGACTCCACTAAATGATTTTTCAGACGAGAATACAGCTTTTTTGGATCCAACAGGGAGCACTTCAACTTTTAATGTTCCTTCCGTCACATCTGCTCCATCAAATGCTCTTAGGTTTATTTCAGCATCGAATGTTCCATTCTGATATTTTGAGTCCAGTCCCGCCTTCAGAAAGAAATCCCAAACTGTCACTTTCGGCAATGCATATAAATAAACATCTTGCTCTAGTCCGCTCAATCTCCAGAAATCCTGATCCTCGATATAACTACCATCATGCCACCTGAAGACCTGAATGGCAATGGTGTTCTTTCCTGATTTTATGTAGTTAGTGACATTGAATTCGGAAGGCGACTTTGCCACCTTAGTCATTCCCACTTCTCGGCCATTCACAAAAACACGAGTATAACCGGAAACAGATGATAGGTTTAAGATTATAGCCTTGTCATCCCAATCTACTGGCATCTCGAAAGTCCTGCGGTAAGTCCCAACAGGGTTGTATTCATTATCAACATAGGGAGGATTCTTTGGGAACGGATATCGAATATTGGTATAAATAGGTATGCCAAATCCTTCGATTTCCCAATTGGAAGGGACATTAATATCATCCCAATTCGAATCATCAAAATCAACCTTGTGGAAGTCAGTCGGTCTGTCTGCTGGCTTTTTTACGAAATTGAATTTCCAGGTACCATTTAGAGATTGGTAATCTGAAGAAAGAGAGAAATCATCCTGTCTTGCATCTTCAGCATTATCATATGAAATGAAATCTACATGCCCTTGTTCCTTGTTCCTCTCATAAATGTTCGGGTTTTCCCATTCATTTCTTTCCTGAGCTTTTCCAAATGTCAAGGCACACACCCCTAACACGATGATAAAATTTCTAATCATTTCTAAAACTTATATTTTGTAGGTTGTAAGAAATATATCAGCTGCCCTAAATCTCATTTAAGTGCAATCCCAATTGGTTGATTTCTCAGCTAAGAACACACTTTCCCCAATCAATGGTCTTGAATACCTCTTTGATTTTAAAAGTAGATTTTTAGAACCCTACTAATTCGATTGTCAAAAGCCTATTATTTTGATGTATCTATAAAATCCGTATAGAATGTGTCAATACAAAGTGAGTCTGGTTTAAAAAAAGTTCTGTATTTAAAACCAACCCTTGAATAATCTTCCAGTTTAGTACTGGTTTCGTTCACCGCTAAAGAAATAGGAATTTTTACACTCTGTGTGCTACCGTCATTTTTAGTATACAAAACCTCCGTTTCAAAAGCCCCGGTGGTAAGATCTGTTCCAGCCCAATCAATAGTCAGAGTTTTTGCTGAACTTGAATAGGTGGTATCTTTTATTACTCGATTCTTTAACTGTGAAATGTATACATCACCATAAGAGTAGCCTATTGAATTTACTACCAATGATCGGTTACCTTCATCATCCATGGTGATAAATTCAAAATTGTAAATCCCCTCATCAACTGGCAATATTTCGTCTAATTGTCCAAACAAATCATCACGCACAACAGGATAAATAACAGAATCCTTCCGCACATTCCAATAAACCAAACATTGGGTAACTTTTGGATCACTAAGAAAAACTCCAGTCAATCGCACTCTATCGTTTCCTGAATAAACTCGAGTTCCAACTATTTTACCAGGGTAATATATCTCACCACCTTCCAAATACTTCTTATAATCGTCCTCTTCACTGCATGCGCTAATTGCTACCACGGCAATTAACAGTGCGAAATGTAATATTTTATTTTTCATCTTTACTTAAGATTATTTTTGTCTAAACTCATAGTCAAATCCATAAAACTAAAATTCATGCGTCATCAGTCTTTTTACAGATTCGTCGATTTTAATTTAATCTTCTAACTTGCCGAAAAACTGAACTTCTGCAACAGCCATGTGCGTACCCGCAGGATCATTCCAGTTTTTCAGGCACACTATTCTAATATGTCTCATAGGTGGTGCATCCTGATCCAGTATCCAATCAAAACCAAGTGTACCAGCTTCAATGTCATCATTGGTCACATTCCAACCAGACAATCCTGAAGGCTTAATTTCCTCACATCTTGCAAGTAATTCCCATGAGGTTTCACCCGTTTGCATAGAATCTAAATCTACACCTTCTGGTGATGATTCAGGAGAACCCCAAATCTCAAACTCTCTAAGTGCACCATTGGCAAAATATACATTCTGACCTGTTGCGCCCCATTCTGGATAATCCCAATGATGAACTCTATTTAGCTTAGCGGTAATACCCAAATCAATTGTAATTATATGAGGAACGTAAGGGGTGTAAGCCTGATCGGTAAACAGGATAGTATTAGGCCATCCAGCAATCTGTCCATCCCAAAGGGCACTTCTGTTTGGTGTTTTTGCATAGAGTGGAGCATCGCCAGTTAATGATTTTAACAAAAATCTATTGCTTGGTATCTGCTCTTCCCATAGTGGCTTGAAAGTCTGAAATAGCGTATCTGAGTAGTTAAGCCAATCATCTCTAAGTATGATTCCGATTTCATACTCTGTGGTATCAAATGACAATCCATTATAACTTCTAATTGTTCTGTTGATCAATTCCGCTGAGCTATACCAGGAGTTTTGAGACTGTACCCATTCGTTGGTTAAGCTATCTCTTTCTAGTATTACATAAACCAGATCCTCTTGAGCAGGATTTGTAGTTTTAATGTTTACCCCTAGAAAAGTTGATGAAACCTTTAACGAATCAAAAGTGCTCCAAAAGGCAGGTGCTAATGGTTTAAACTTGGTGATGGTTGGCTCTGATTCCACCTCACCTCTGTTTACAGTTGTGAGTGTAACCGTATGTTCCAGAGTATCTCCCAACCCTTCGATTACAACAAAGTTCTTGTAAAAGGAGGATTTTACTTCCCGTTCTTTGCCATTAGTCAATTCATAAACAGCTTTTACATAAAGTAAATCTTTATCGTCTGGAAGATTATATGCGATTATGGCGCCACCAGGTTGAGGAATCACCTGTGTTTCACCGATGGATCCGGGTGCTGAATCATGTGATCCAATTGGTTCATGATCGATATCTTCATTGCAGCTGATAATCAAAAACTGCAATGCCAATAGACTTAAAACTTGTAATACTAAATTTTTCATTTCTTCTGCTACTTTATTCTTACCAACCTACATTTTGAATCAGACTCGGGTTTTCTAATAAATCCTGTTCGGATATTGGCCAGAAATAGTCTCTGGTAGTAAACTCCTTGTTCCACAAAGTGGTAAGCTGATAATATGATTCAAAGTCTTTGCCTTCAGTGGTTAACCATCCTTGAATAGGTTTATTGAGCTCACTGATAGCTTCTTTCCATCTCCGCAAATCCCAAAACCTATGTCCTTCGAAGGCCAATTCTATCATCCGCTCTTGTTTAATAATTTCTCTTCTCCCAACCTGAGTGGTGTATTTATTGGGGTTATTCGAATAGAAAGCCCAAGAAATCGCTACTCCTTGCAAACCTGCTCTCTCACGAACTTGATCAATGTATTTAAGCACCTCTCCCTCATCATCTCCCGCTTCATTTGCAGCTTCAGCGTGCATTAAATAAAGATCTGCAAGTCGCATTTCCGGCCAGGCGTATTCTTTGAATGAATTAGTTCCAGAATTATTAATACGAGAATTTGCAGTCCAGTCTACTAACTTTTTAATATAGTAACCAGTAAAATTCTTGTTCCAGGTATGGCTACTTCCAGCAGCTTCACCCAGATATCCATTGACTACATAGGTATCGTCATCATCTTTACCTAAATCTCCAGAGCTTTTGTACCATATCCCCCTGTTGAATGACATACTCGAGTAAAACCTAGGCTCCCGATCAAAATTGATCCGAGCAGAAACCTGACCCATTTTCACATAATATCTGTAAGAGGAATCAGATCTAACAGGCTCTGCATCGTTTGTGAAATCAAGCAATCGATCTTCATTAATAGGAACACCATGGCTCGAGTAAAATAACTTAGCCATACGATATGTTCCTCCAAGTATTTTTCGTGCATCATTATGATCAATTCCTGACTGTAATGGCGGAATACACATCTGCTGAATATTATCATATCCCGCAACTCCCCCAGTAGTACTTTGAGTATTGCCCCACAAAATTTCTCTGTTGAAATTTTCGGTCACAGCCTGCCTAAGTGTTAATTCCAAAATAGTGGTGTCAGACAAATCAGGAAGATTTTCGCTAAAAGTATACAAAGAGTGGCCTGCTGAATGGGCTACATCAATAGCTTCCTGAGCTGCATCGCGGGCCTTCACCCATTTCTCCACGCTTACTTCTTGATCGAACAACGGCGTTCCATCTTTCATTTGCATGCTTGACATATCCGCATTTCCATTGAATAGAGGACTTGCCGCATACAATAGTACTTTTGCCTTGAGCCCAAGTGCCATCACTTTTGTGGCTCTACCATAATCATTTGGATCAGGCAATGACACTTCAAGTTTGTTTGCAGATTCATCCAAAAGTTGAACAATATAATCGACCACATCATCTACTGGTTCTCGCTCTACCTGTACCTCTTCCTTGGAAGCAGAAATTGGAATATTTTCCTTCATTATCGGAATTGGCCCGTACATCCTCAATAAATAAAAGTGATAATAAGCTTTCAGAAACTCAACTTCTCCGATCCATCTATATCTCTCAGAGGGGGTTAAGTCTGGAACCTTGGTCTCATCACTAACATTCTCTAAGAATGTATTACACTCTCTGATTCCTCTCCAGAGACCATAGTTATCTCCGGGTGTAGCTCCATTGGTACCATTCCAGACATTAAAAAACGGATTAACAGCTGTCTGATTATCTCTGGCCAAGAACCAGGCAGGTTGTGTGTTTACCTGTTGTCCATCAAACCAGATTTCGTCACTCGCGGTGAGTCCAATATTTCTCCAAACGTCACCATGTCGAGGAAGGTATGAATAACATGTAAATAAATACTTTTGAGCGTTTTGGCGCAGTGCAAAGGCATCATCAACGGTGGCTATATCATCTGGCACAACATCCAGAAAATCTTTACAAGAAGCGAAAACGATTAAAAGTACTAGTATTAAGCTCTTAACACTATTATTTCTATTTCTTATTTTCATTAAGTTTTTCATATCTCAATTCGCTTAGCACTATTAAAAATTAACCAACATTCCAACTGCATAAATCGACTGAATAGGATATCCAAGACCATTACCACCCATTTCCACATCCCATAGTTTGAATTTACTCAAGGAAAACAAGTTGGTCCCTCTTAGATACAATCGTAAATTGTCAAGATGCAACCTGTTAGCAGCTGCTTCGGGAAAATTATAGCCAGCTTCCACACTTTTTAATCTTAAAAATGACCCATTACGCATCCACCAGGTAGAAGTTTGTACATTGTTTTCAATAACAACGTTGCTCAACCTTGGCCAAAACGCATATAAATCCTGCTGGCCATCAAGCTCGGACCAGTGACTATCTGCTATGACATTCAACAGCCCATTCTGTTCAGTCGTCCCACCGCTATTAACCTGTACAAACGGAGAGATCCTTCTGGAATCAATGAAGAATGAGGTACGTGCAGCACCCTGGAAGAAAAATCCTAAATCAAATTGATTTACAGCGAAAGTTGCTCCAAAACCATAGATAATTTCCGGAACAGTAGGATATCCGAGAGGCACTCTATCAGCAGCAGATATTACGCCATCACCATTCACATCTCGATATTTAATATCACCTCCCTGATAAAATCCAAATTGTTGCGGACTATTAAATACTTCATTATCATCAACAAATAAGCGCTCTGCGATGTACCCATATTGCTGCGAAACGGAATTCCCGATTACAGATCGATACCCTTCTCCTGCAGGATAATCAACCTCATCATATTCCAAAAACTCACTCGTAGAATAGGTCAGGTTTGATCGAATCTGAAGAGATTTGTTTTGAGAAAAGAACTTACTGTAGACCACAGAGACATCAATTCCCTGGCTGGCAGCCTTTCCGGTATTGGCTTTAGGCTCTGCTGAAGGATTTAGTCCCATTACTGAGCCTATATAAGATCGCGGCTGGAGAATGTTAGATCTTGTTTGTCTAAATATTTCTGTGACAATATCCACGGAATTGAACAATGTCATGTCTATACCCAGGTTATACTGCTCCGAGGTTTCCCATGAGATCAACTCATTCGCATATCTGTTCACGATGATTCCGTTCTTTCTATTGGCTCCCAACAAATAATCTTCACCAAATCTTGCTCCATATGTTCCTGAATTCAGGTCAACATTAGACAAATAGAAAAATCGATCATTATTATTACCAATTTGGTCATTACCTACAAAACCATATGAAAATCTGAGTTTCAGATCATCAATAACACTTGACACTGGTGCCCAAAATGTTTCATTAGAAATATGATATGCCAGTCCAAAGGACGGGAAAAACCCATACCTGTTTTTCTTTGAAAAACGCTCACTACCATTAAATCCGAAATTGAATTCCGCTAAATACCTATTATCAAATCCGTAGCTGAATCTTCCGGAAATCCCTTGGTTTCGTTTTGGAAGGGAAGATTGCAAATTCCCATCCGGAGTTCCTGTTTCATAACTCTGAATCAGGTAAATCAACATTCCGGACACATTGTGCTTATCTTGAAAGTTTCTATTGTAGTTTATAGTGCTTTGCAAATAGACTCTGTTATCGGCGCTGGATCCGGCAGATTCAAAATTCAGAACCGGATTTCCTACAGAACCGATTGATCCTTGCTCACCATCATTGAGTATGTCTAACACAACCTCCCCTGAAACCGGATTTACCACTGCTGAATGGTAAAATGGAGTGTAAGATCTACGGATTGAATAACTAGAATATCTTCTGATGTACCCCATTACTCCCATTTTTAAACCTGGTGTGACAAATGAAAGATTCTGATTAAGCTCAATCTGGGGCATCAGTGTAGAAGACTTTCTTACTTCATAACCTTTTACTGCCTCGGCATATGGGTTCGCCAGAAGAGAGCCTCCTGACCTGGTAGGTGCACCACCAAAAAGTGGATAATCAACATAAGGCAATAACTCCCGAGGATATAATGCAGGAAAAGAGACTGGGTTTGCTGACAATGCCAAATTGAAAATCCTTGTTCCACCGCTAATGCCATTACCATATCGATCTGTACCTCCTAACGGACCAGTGTAATCATCAAACTGTCCATAGATTCTTACTACTCCTTCCAGGTTCTTTGTCAATTGAATATTGACGTTGGATCTAAGGGAATAATTAAGCAGTTTGATATTGTTATTAAAATCATTGATCGGATCAATGTTAAGTACACCATTATCAACATTGTATGTACCTGCAAGATAATATCTTGCACGTTTGCCACCACCACTTGCACTGATGTTATATGCCTGGTTCATGGTGTATGGTTTTACAAGTATATCCATCCAGTCGTTACTTGGATATAGTAGTGGGTCTGTTCCAGCTTTAGTAAAATCAATCTGCTTATTACTATATGGAAGTAATGGAGTAGATGAAAGCAACGGACGAGCGACTACCGATTCATTTTCCAACTCCATATAAGTCAAATTATCTGCAAGCTGAAAATTTTTGGTATTAGTAGAAATCTTATTCGACATCCTTAGCTGGAATTTCGTCTTTCCTTCTTCACCAGATTTGGTATTAACCAGAATCACACCATTCGCCCCACGAGCTCCGTAAACAGCCGCAGCAGTTGCGTCTTTTAACACAGAAAATGCCTCGATATCATCTGCCTGCAATCGAGCCAGGTCTGTAGGAGAAGACTCTATATTATCAATGAGAATAAGAGGATCCCTTTTTCCTGCTCCAAAAGTTCCCAAACCACGAATAAAAAAGTCTGAATTATCTTCACCAGGCTCACCACTTCGTTGATAAGATATAACTCCCGGAATACGGCCTGCCAGCGCATTGGTTAGGTTGGTTGAATTTACTTTGAGCTCTTTCGCACTTACAGAGGTGATAGAACTCACCAAGCTTTCCTTACGTTGTGTCCCTCCAAATCCAACAACCACGACCTCCTCAAGAGCCTGTACATCTTCCGCAAAAGTGACATTGACAACTCTTTGACTACCTACTTTGATAGATTGAGAAACAAAACCTACTGCGCTAAATACTAATACAGATTCCTCAGTAGGCACTTCCAATTTAAAATTCCCTTCAATATCAGTTACGGTTCCAATCGTAGTTCCATCTACTCTTACTGTGACGAATGGAATCCCCTCAGGAAATTCTTCAGAGTTAACTTTCCCTATTACCACAAAAGGATCCGCCTCAATTATCTTACCTTCATCAATTTTTTCTGATGCTTTGGCTCCAGAGGACTCAAAGCAAATAAGGAAAATAAGAAACAAGTTCAGACCATAGAATAGCGGCACTTGTTTCGAATATTTAAAAAATCGGAATTTCAAATTAGTCACCTTCATTTTTACATCAAAATTTTACTATTTCAATCACAGAAACGTCAATTGACATTTACCTGTTGATTCACAGAGATTAGACGCTACTTAATCATTCTGAATCTGTTGCAATTTATACTTTGGACTGTGTAATAATGAGGGGTAAATTCAGCGAATAAAGAGGTCAAAATTCAATGGATGATTGGAAATTTGGGATATGAGGTGGATTCAAGCAGTGTTTTTTGCAAAATTGGTTGAAACTTCCAATCGCAAGAAGAATCATTAAAAAATTCAATTACTAATGCGATTTGCTCATTTACACGAGCAGGGGTAACCATAGAAATATTCAATCCCAAAAGTACTTTGCTTAAAAAATCATTCTGTTTTTTATGACTTATCCTCAAGAGGTCATTCATATTTGAACTTAGGGTATTCGTAGTTGAAAATCAATCTGAATTTTATCGATGCAAGTACATTCTTGCATGCTGATTCAAGGTTGCCTGACTTGAAAAAATATGCATAATTATTGGACGATTTCTTCTGGAAATTCTAAAATAGAGATTCCCCACAGATTTTCGGATTGATCCAAATCTTCCCAAAAAGTGGATCAAGCAATATTTCTGTGGAGTGATTGTACTATGCATAGATTTTGGATAGTCTGTATAAGAAGAATGATACCCTTTTAACTCCACGAAACTGAGCTCTTAGGGCTTTGATTTTAGCATTAAATG
>JAUIAO010000075.1 GCA_030425425.1 Bacteroidia bacterium
TATCAGTCTCAGTTGGAACGAATCAAAGAAACAACTTCCTGGAACCTGATCACTAGTGCCAGCATGAAAAAATTGCTTGCAGGATTCTTCATTACGCCGGTGATTTCAATAATTTTAAGAAAACAACATAAATAACTTAATCATGGAAGAAAATTCAGATGTAACAAAGAAAAGCGTGGTTCTCAAATGGGGAGCTATTAGCGGACTGATTGGTATCATAGTATTTGTGATACAGGATTTTGCAGGACTAGCAGGTGATCAAACTTATGGTTGGGTCATGATGGTAATAGGTATTGCTATTGGAGTCACACTTTTAATTATGGCTCATAAGGAATTCATAAACGGAGGAGACGGCTTCATGAGCTATGGAGAAGGCCTGGGAATTGGTACACTCATGTCTGTAGTATCCAGTGTGATATCAAGCATATTTACATACATATATGTATCATTCATCAACCCTACTTACATTGACAACATCAAAGAAATCCAGATGATGGAAATGGAAAAGCAAGGGCTGACTGATGCGCAAATTGAACAAGGAATGGAAATGGCAGGAATGTTTACAAGCCCGATAGGTATGGCAATCATGGGAATTCTTGGAGGAGTTTTCATGGGATTCATCATGTCTCTGATCGTTTCTGCTTTTACAAAAAAATCAAGACCAGAATTCGAATAAACAGTGTCAGAATCTCAAGTATCACTTTCTATTGTAGTGCCGGTATTCAATGAGGAAGAATCCTTACCGGAATTGTTTGATTGGATTATCCGCGTGGTGGAAGAGGCCAATATTTCCACAGAAGTATTCTTCATCGACGATGGAAGCACTGACACTTCGTGGGAAGTGATACAATCTCTGAAACAAAAAGATGCCCGAGCCAAGGGCATCAAGTTCAATAGAAATTATGGGAAATCTGCAGCCTTGCAGACAGGATTCAAAGCAACAAATGGAGATGTAGTCATTACCATGGATGCTGACTTGCAGGATAGCCCTGATGAAATACCCGGGCTTGTTAAAATGATCCGGGAAGATGGCTATCAGCTGGTGTCTGGTTGGAAGAAAAAGCGTCATGATCCGATTGGTAAAACGCTCCCTTCAAAGTTTTTCAACATGATCACCCGGAAGGTTTCTGGTATCCAATTGAATGATTTCAACTGCGGACTGAAAGCATACAAGAGTGACGTGGTGAAAAACATACAAGTGTACGGTGAGATGCACAGATATATCCCTTTGATTGCTAAATGGAATGGATTTACCAAAATCGGAGAAAAAGTCGTACAACATCGTGAGCGTAAATATGGCACCACAAAATTTGGTCTAGAGCGTTTTGTTCATGGGTTCCTCGACCTGATCTCGGTAACTTTTGTCAGCCGATTCAAGAAAAACCCGATGCATTTTTTCGGTACTTTGGGTACACTTTCTTTCCTTTTTGGATTCATTACCACAGGCATGGTTATTTTCGAAAAAATCTACAATCTATATCACCATTTACCTGCTCGCGATGTAGTTGATCAGCCTTTGTTCTTTCTGGCGCTTATTGCTGTAGTGATTGGTGTTCAGCTTTTTCTGGCTGGATTTATTGCTGAAATGATCATTCAGGTAAATCCTCGCAAAAACGAATACCTGATCTCTGAAAACACAGAAGATGCCTAAGTACTCTATTATCATTCCGGTTTATAATCGTCCGGATGAGGTACAGGAATTGTTAGAGACGCTTGATGGGCAAACTTTCAAGGATTTTGAAGTGGTTATCGTGGAAGATGGCTCCACAGTAGATGCCAGATCTGTAGTTGATGACTTCAAATCTAAACTCAATATCCACTATTTTGAGAAAGAAAATGGAGGTCAAGGCTTTGCCCGCAACTTTGGATATGAGCGAGCAAACGGTGAATATTTCATTGTATTTGACTCTGACTGCCTCATTCCATCTCATTATCTTCAGTCTGTAGATGATTTTTTAGCGGAAAATCCTGTGGATGCCTTTGGTGGACCAGATGCTTCACACCCATCTTTTACCCCAATCCAAAAGGCAATCAGCCAGACCATGACATCATTTTTCACTACTGGCGGCATACGAGGAAACAAAACCCATGTAGGCACTTACCACCCGCGAAGTTTCAATATGGGAATTAGTAGAGAGGTCTTTGAAAAAACCAATGGTTATATCATTCCCTTTATGGGTGAGGATATGGAGTTTAGCACACGCATAATCAATGAAGGCTTTAAAACTGCACTAATCCCAGAGGCATTCGTCTATCATAAACGAAGAACAGATCCGCGTAAATTCTACAAACAACTCAAATATTTTGGCAGAGCAAGAATTAACCTTTCCAGGTTTCACTCTGGCCAAGTCGGCATAATCCACCTCTTCCCAACTGCATTTACTTTGGGGATGATTCTTACTATTGTTGGATTATTTGTACTTCCTACCCCGTTCAAATGGATCGGAATGTTGTGCTACGGTTCGTATTTCTCACTTGTTTTTTTGGAATCACTGATCAAAATCAAATCATTGAAAGTTGCACTTTTAACTCCTGTGATGACCTTTCTACAAATGACTGGATATGGATTTGGACTAGTGTATGAGTGGATCAGAAAGCTTCGAGGAATCAATCCAAATACAAAATATATTGAGTTATACTGAGTGAAGAACCAGTTAAATCTCGAAATTCTTTATCCGTTATTTTCCTTATTGTCTTTCTTCAAATAATTACCCAAAGCAAAAACCAACGGAATTATGAGTGATATGACAATTTCCTTTTCATGAAAATTCCAATTAAAAACGATTATAGCAATCGATGTAGGCACCCAAAGAATACCTACAGCCAGAAAGTAATTGTAGATTAAGTTTCTAGTCTCATTCATAAATAAAAAGTTAAAATTTAAAGCTTAAGCCTAAGCCATATTGGCTCGAACAAATATTTATTTCATGAAGATCCCAGAAACTGGTCTCTAGTCCAGAATTATAGGTTTCAACAGCTTCTTTAGCTTGTTTCTTAAATTTCTGACTAATTGGAATAGATATAATTAAAAGTCCTGCACCTACAGCCGCCATTGTCCATTCTGGTTCTCCCCCACCTATGGCTGTACCAATAGGGTATCCAACCAAAAACCCTCCAGCTGTGCCCAATATCGTGTTAAAGGTATTGGTTCCCTGAGCTGATTTGATCTGTGTGTAAGCTTCATCATTAGATTTCATAGTTTCTACAAGCTGAGCCATTGTCAATCGCTGTGTGCCCTGATAAAACTGATAGCCACCCATTACCTTGCTCATGGAAATTGGACCAGAAAGAGTCTGTGAAAAACCAAAAGTTGAAATAACTGTAAGTAATATGACTAAGAAAAGGTGTTTTTTCATTTTGATTTAATGAGTTTTATAAAAAAGAAATTACTATTTAAAAAATTCTTTTAAATATAACTCAAACACCTATCAATAAAGAAGTTTTTTTAATGCAATAGGGAATCATATTTAGATTACTTCACTTCCAAATTCGTAATGTTGACACTCAAGGGTATAGCGCTCTCATGTCTGGTTGCAAACCATACTCCTTCATACGATTCCCAACCTTCCCATGTAAGCTCTAGTCCTCCTATTGGAATGATGCTCACCCACATCTGCCAGGCAATTGGGCGATCCTTATTGTCCAGTATCCACAAATAAGAATCACCGGGTGTCACACCACCGCTGGTATAGGTTACCAACAACCCGTGTCCGATATCGGTAGTTACCAATTCTAATTGTGTGCCCGGATCCTTCACTTTGAATGGTGCGACCAGCCAAAATGAATCATTGGCAAAATATTTCCAGGCGGTTTCCAGCAATTCTCTTGCCGCTGATCCGCTGAGCTCAGTTCCACTCATAAAGGCACTTCCTTCTAACGTATTTGTATTCATCAGCACTCTGTGATCATCCCAGCTCACCTCAACAGAATCCACCTTTTTTCTCCAGACATAATGGTGATTGCCTCTGGCAAAAGTCCAGCGAATTTCTTCTAATTCTTGATACGCTTCATAATTCAAAACTTCCAACATTCGATCAGCCAGACGTTCTGCACGAACTCCCCCTTCTCCAGACGGTTTGGGCTCTCCCAGAAAAACCTTGACGATTATGAAAGATACCAGGGCGATCAAAATAATAGCGATCAGTAATCGAAATATTCTTCTTAAAAACTTCATTCGAAAAATGGTTTTATGACTTCTTCTGTAACTCTTTTAGGACGCATAGATTGAGCATCCAGCATGCACCACTCGGTCTTTGCTGTGACTAAGAGCTGATCTCCCCGCTTCACATTCACCCTCCTGATGCTTTTCACTCCTTCAAAGCTTTCCACAAAAGTCTCAATGGTTAATTCATCACCGAGTTTTGCAGGCCTCTTGTATTCTATGTAATGCGACAAGACTACCCAGATAAACTGCTTCTGAATAGGCTTCAAGGATAGGAAATACCAATGTTGCTCGGCAATGTACTGCACCCATTTCAAATACACGACATTGTTAACATGATCAAGTTGATCGATATGGTCTTGAGTAACAGTTATTTTTTCGGAATAAACTTTAGGAGAAGACATCTGCACAAAGATGAGTTGGAAGGACGACTATAAAAAGCTATTCAAAATATTGAATAGCTTTTTATCGTTGACGAATTATAGAAAGCAACTTTTATTTATCAAGTTCCCGCTTTACCAATAAATAAAAATCATTTCCAAGAGGCAAATAACCCTGATCGTAACAAAAACGGTATTCCTTATGCTCTTTAGTTTGATATACATTGGTAAAAAATTCAAAATCAAGACCTTCTTTAAGTAATCGTTCTTTGTGAATTTTGGTTTTTCCATCAATGTTCAGCGAAGAAAGAATCGAATGATTTTTCTTCAGTTTTCTATTGACTTTGCGAATCTGTTTATCGCTACTGATCGTTTTGTTATTATAGGCGCTGCGACAAGAATCAGAACAGAATTTTTTGTCTGATCTGCCAATTACTTCCCTACCACATTCCAAACATTTTTTAGACTCATTCATAATGGTCAATAAATCTAAATAAATAATCCAATTTTCTAAAACCCCAATCAGTACGTGATTTTCTCATTCACTCCATTGTCATTCCGATTCACTTAAAAGTGTTTTATTTTAATGAAATGTGTGAATACTTTCGGATTACAGTAACTCGACCAAAAAACCGAACAGCCATGGCACAGCCAAATCACTTTAAAAACCTCGCAAACGTTCTTCATCATGCATTCGAAGATTTATTGGATAGCTTTTGGAGATTCACGATTAGAAGACAGAAAAGATTTAGACTTTTCGAACACTAAAAAATAATAGTATTTAATCAGTACAGTATTTCTCCAATTGTTGAGAAACCATCTGACTCATTCCAAAAATATCGGCTTGTCTGAGATAATGACAAGCCTTTTTTGTTTCTTTTTCCTTCAGTAGGCAAGAAGCTGCATTGTACCAAATCATCCCGTTCGTAGGGTCAATTGACAAATAGTGATCATAATAAACCAATGCCTTACTAAATGATTTTTCATAGAAATATGAGTTGCCTATCAAGTACAACACTTCCGCCCTGGTCTCGTCTAATAGCTGAGCATTTTCAAAATCGGAACGAGCTTTCTTGTACTTTTTCATCTTCAGTAATGCTCTGCCTCTA
This sequence comes from Bacteroidia bacterium, assembly GCA_030425425.1. Classification (GTDB taxonomy): domain Bacteria; phylum Bacteroidota; class Bacteroidia; order Cytophagales; family Cyclobacteriaceae; genus Marinoscillum. The sequence goes on from JAUIAO010000075.1 coordinate 5,652, forward strand.
TTGACATAGGTTAGAGGGTCAGAAGAATCGTTTGATATACTTTGATCCAAATACTCCACTGCCAAATCATAATTTTCTGATTCAATCGCTCTTACGGCCAATAAATTCAAAATAGGAACAAACGCCTCATCTCTCACCAACTCTTCAGGCACTAAAACGTCATCATCTATCAACGCAAGGTTATACCAGGCTCGTTCGTTGGATGAGTCCAAGTCCAATGCCTTGCGTAGGTCAATAATGGCTTTTTGATCATCTCCGATTTTTCTGTTCAGCAAACCTTTAGCAATAAAATAGTCTGCCACAGAATCCTGGACAATTGCCAATTCATAGTCTTGATAGGCCAGATCAAAATGATCTAATTTCTCATGAGCTTGTCCTCGATAGTAATACAATCTGGAAGTCATTCTGGACAATGAGCGAACCTTATGCTGACTTCTCCCCAATGGATCAACTTCAAAAAAAATACTATTTGTAGTATTGAACCCTCCCAAATCAACCAAAAAATCAAAGTCCTTTAATGCCTGAGCCGGATCTCCATTCTGAAGGTATAGTACAGCTTTCTGAAAACGGGCCTCATGATTCTCTTCATCCAGAATTAATGCATTCTCATACGCTGCAATAGCTCTCAAAGGTTTGTTCTGAGCCTCATAAATCAAACCAGCCAGATAGTTTGACTTTGCATCTTTAGAAAAACGAATCGATGTTAGAATCAAATCTTCGGCCAGGTCCAGTTGTCGATTTCGATAGGCTTCAAGCGCAGATTTGTAATTTTTCTCAGCTTGTTGCACTTTCTGAGCGGTCAGCCGAAAACAAAACGAGAAAAATAAGATGATTATAAAAGTGCGCATGACGAAAATTATAGCGCAAATTTAAAAGCAGGATTTATGCCATTCTCTTTTTTAACCAAATCAAATTGCTTTAAAATTTCTCTAAAATGTTTGTCTCCAAATTGGGAAATTGTCGATTGCACGTTCAACCCCAAACCAATCAAGTCCTTTTTCCATGCTCGGGACGGAATTCCTAAAACCTTAGAAACTTCCTCACCTAGAAAAAAATCAACCAAATCAGCCGGATTTAATAAGGGCATTGACGGGCTGGAAGCTTTGTAGCTCAAAAGCAATGCCCTGGTCAATGCAATTCCTTCTTCGCTTTGAATGAATTCACTTTTTCTAATCTCAGCCTCCAGTTTACTTGCCACAGCGATGCTTGAAGGTAAATACTGAAGCTTTATCCCCAGACCAGCTCCAATCACATTCCATAAGTACACATATCCATCTATTTCGCGCTTCGTCATGGAAATTCCTAATTTTCTCAAACCCCGAATTACCAACAATGAAAAAGAAAGTAAGGTGCCGATCATGTCTTGTTGGTTAACCGGCGTTTCATCGGTAATATCTTTCGAAGTGTAATGCCTGGCAGCCGCATGCATCAGCCGCACTTTAGCAATGGATACCAAGCCATTAGAATAGTCTTCAAATGCTCCGCTCTTACAAACATCAAAAACAAACTGTGCCGTTTCGATTAGTCGGTTGAAGGGATCATTGAGCAGTCGCTTAGAATGAAAAAGCACCCTCGCTCCTCTAGCTCCCGCATAGCAATAAGGTAAAGAGTAAAAACCTAGAATGGGAAGAATGCTTTGTGCATTTTTTTCAAAAAATCTGGCTCCATTTTTCAAGCGAACGTGATCAACGTTCCCAGGTAGCTGAATTTCATCAATAAATGAAGTCAACTCCTTATAATTCTCACCGAATAAGACTAGTGTTTTATTACTACTGATTTGAAGAAACTCCTTATAAACCTGAGGATCATGGTATAAGTATTGAAAAGCAGAATCTGCTTTTGGATCGCCTTGATTTCTTATATCTTCTGGAAGTATTTTCTTGGCACTCATGATGTATAAACCACCAAAACCAAAAAAAGATTTGGGAATTAATAGACTTGTTTGATTGTCATTCCACTTCCCTTATTGAGGTGGATAAATTCTCCATTTTGGTATCGAAAAAAGCTGACTGCTAATACCAAAAAGAAACCCAATCCGTCGGGAACTTCATTTTCATTGAGCGAGACCATAGCGGTCATTGGTTCTGTGGGCATTTTCAAAACCGGCAACATGGCACTACTAAACTCCCCAAATTTCCCATGTAAATCTGGGCATACAGCTTCGTATTTATTTAGATTTTTGTCATATTGATAATCTGATAACGCCACAACCCTTGCGGTAATTTTGAAATTAGTCGTTCCATCAGGCATCACAAAAGTGTCTTCAGGTACAAACGCCGGAAAATGAAGAATCACCTGATCTTTTCTACTCCCACGTTTGATAAAATACTTCGCACCAAAAACCTTTTCATGTGGTGAGTTAGTATTAAACTCAAACCCATTCAATTTATGTCCATGCCTACTAGGATAAATCGGACGAGTGCCTAATGGACCTTCTTCAAACTTGGCCAGATTTCGAAACTGAGCAGTCAGTCTACCCGAAACGTACGTCTCACAAATCTGTGACATCCCTTCAGATAAAGAATCACGGAGCGTTTTAGATAACATAGATGCTACACCAAATTCCTGTTGATTTTTCCTTAAAGTTGAATATGAGGACTTTGTTTTAATGTCGGCAGGCTTAGGGCCACCTTTTTTTGCAATGATGGTTCCTTCTACTCCTTTTAGTTTGTATGCTCTATATCCCTCCGGCACATTTTGTCTGCCAGCAGATTCAGATTCTATTTTCATTAAGCTGTAATTGATGGGTTTTCAAAGTCGGAATATAACAAAACTTATAATCTTTTCTAAATAAAACGAACACAAATCTATTGAAGCAATCAATGATTAATCTTTGAATCACAATAAGTTATCGAACTAATTAGTTATACATGATAGACCACATCCAAACTTCACTTTTAGAAGATTTAGACAGAAATAAAAATGTAATATTTCGCTCCGCAAACGCTTAAAATTGAACAGCTCAGTTAACTTTGTTGATTCTATCCACAAACACTATGAACAAATATTTTGGCTCAAATCTAAAAAGTGATATTCCAGCTGGGATCGTAGTAGCATTAGTAGCTCTTCCTCTTTGTCTGGGAATTGCTCTTGCCTCCGGTGCTCCGCTCTTTTCCGGGATCATTGCAGGGATTATTGGGGGAATAGTCGTAGGGGCTTTTAGTGGCTCAGAACTTAGCGTAAGTGGACCAGCCGCCGGCCTTACAGTCATCGTGCTGAATGCTATTGCCACTTTGGGCAATTTTGAGGCATTCCTTCTTAGTGTGTTTGTGGCGGGTGCCATCCAGTTTATTCTTGGGATAATGAAAGCAGGTATTATTGGACACTTTTTCCCTGCTTCTGTGATTAAAGGCATGCTCTCTGCCATTGGGCTAATCTTGATTCTCAAACAAATTCCGCACGCACTTGGAGATGACAGAGATTATGAGGGTGATGAAAGTTTCTATCAGCCAGATGGAGAAAATACCTTCACAGAAATCATTATGGCTATACAAAATATCGATTTGGGTGCATTGCTCATAAGCTTATTCGCTCTAGCCATCCTAATTGCCTGGGAGCAACCAATCATTAAAAAACAAAGTTGGACGAAAATTCTACCTGGACCTTTAGTCGCCGTTATTTCAGGTGTAGTCGTAAACAAATTATTATACCCTAACTTATTTCCTGAATTGATCATTGCAGGAAAGCATCTCGTTACGCTTCCAAAAAGTGGATCATTCAGTGATTTTTTCAACAATCTCACTTTTCCGGATTTTGGACAATTCACCAACCCGCAGATCTATACCACTGGAGTGACCATCGCCATTATAGCCAGTTTAGAAACACTTTTGAGCCTGGATGCTGTGGACAAGCTGGACCCTTACAAAAGAATCGCTTCCACGAATCAGGAATTGAAGGCACAGGGTTTAGGTAATATGTTGGCTGGAGTGATAGGCGGTCTTCCAGTCACTGCTGTGATCGTGAGAAGTACTGCAAACATCAGCTCCGGTGGGAGAACAAAAATATCTGCTGTTTTTCACGGGATACTTTTAGCTATGTCAGTCATCTTTTTTCCAGACGTACTTAATATGGTTCCACTCTCAGCTTTAGCAGCAGTTTTACTGGTTGTTGGTTATAAACTCACGAAACCTTCCATTTACAAATCATGCTACCAAAAAGGATATTCTCAATTCATTCCTTTTATCGTCACTATTTTGGCCATCCTGTTTACTGATCTTCTGACAGGAATTATCATCGGTATAGTAGTGGGGTTGTACTTTGTTTTGAGAGCCAATATGCATCAAGCGATCACCATTCAGGAAGATGAGTCTATAATTACCATTACCCTGGAAAAAGATGTAAGTTTCCTGAACAAAGCCTATCTAAGAAGACATCTCAGAGAAATTCCACCAAACTCTCATGTGATTTTTGATGAAACTGATTCCATATTTATTGATCAGGATATCATGGAAACTATAGAAGATTTTAGAAATACAGCGGCAGAGGCAGGAATAACCATGGAAATAAAACAACCAGAAAATACTAAAAACAGGAAATTCAGCGTAGGATAGGTTAGGAATTCAAATATTGGTTAGATTTCAAAGATGATAAACCACTCAAAGGCTACTCGAAAGCTCTCTCGTTATCTTTTACTGATGATCATTGTAACAGCACTGAACAGCTGTAGCAACGCCACCTACTATAAATTACCTGTTACCAAATCAAGGAAACACTTCAGGCCGTATGACGATAAGAAAGACAGAAAACGCAAACGAACAAAACAAGTCCGCCTGAAGTCATTGAAGCACACCAAAAAAATTCGTGAGGAAGATCAATAAACTTGCTAATTCAATCGAAAAAAGCCTTTAGCGCTTGATTTCGAATTCAACACGTCTGTTGAGTTTTCGAGTTGTCTCTGTTTCGTTGCTAGCTATAGGTTCGTAAGGGCCGTACCCCTCTCCATCAATTCTTGAATCAGCAACTCCACTTTCAACGAGATATTGCTTTACAGCCGCCACTCGCTCTTTGGAGAGGTAAAGGTTGAGCGTAGCATTACCCACATTATCGGTATGCCCTTTTAGAAAAATATTGATATCCGGATTTTCTTTCATCATCTCCACCACCAGGTCTAGCTGCGCCTGTGATCCTTCCACAAAGTTGGCAGTGGTTCTATAAAAAAGCACATCCTCAAGAGTGATGGTATTACCTGTCTTCAAAGGCTCCATCAAAATCTCCTGATCTCCCTGTCCCCTATATACCTCCCGATTGACTGATAAGTATCCTTCAGCCTTAAATTCAATTTTCCTTTCTTCCTCGATCGGAATCTGGATCAATCCAGCATCATCTGATAAATAGCTAGTAGTGTCTCCTGTTGGGATAGCTTTTCCCTGGAGTGTATTCAAGGTTCGCTTATCCTTCAAAGTAAAACTCACTTTCTGAACAACCTTTTCTTCAAAAATCTGTAATGTAACCACTTGCTCTACAGGAACTGCTTCTATGGAGTCTGCATTGATCCTGATCCGCTTGATATCTCCATATCCATCACTATTTCGGGTAGAGATGAAATATGCATAATCAGCCCCCTTTTGAAAGCTAAATGAAGATTCCGCTCCACTTGTATTGATTTGAGGGCCAAGATTTACAGGTTCAGACCAGTTTTGCCAGGTATCATCCAGTCGCTCAGACATGAAAATATCAAAACTACCCTCGCCCCCGTGTCCATTCGAAGCAAAAAACAAGGTTTTATTATCTTCAGCCAGAAATGGTGTCATTTCCTGTAAAGAGGAATTAATCACATTACTCAGATTTTTCGGAGCACCCCACGTACCATCTCCCTGTAGAACACATACATATAAATCATCAACACCATAGCTAAGGTTATTTTCCAGACTCAAAATCATGTATTTATTATCTACACTCAGACAGCCCGTCAACAAAGGGGATTTATTTTCAAAATATGGAATATCTACTTTCCGAATGGATTTACCATCACTATTCATGGCATATACGCCACTTTTGTAAATGCCTTTATCATACCACACCCTGCTAAATAGCCAGAATTCACCAGTTATCCTCTTACCTATAGGAGCCGCAAAATGCTCATCATTCAGTGGCCATTGCTTTACAGCACCACCTTTAGTATTCCCAAACCAAATATCCGAAGCATCTTTTCTTCCACCCTCATTCTGTTTGAATTTGACCCGACCAAAGTACGCCTGAGCACTGGCATAATCCACAAAAAGGTACTGTTCTCCACTTGGAGAATTCAAGGAATTTACCGGCTGTGGTTCTCCATAAAATTGAACCTGAGCATAAGAAAAACTGAAAAAAATGATGAAAATGACAAACCCCGCTATTCGCTTCATTATATGAATATTCTAAGAATTAATTTAATAATTTTTATTTTGCAATAATCCTACATAATTTTGGACTATTCGAAGGGCTCCAACCCAACATTAGGTCAAAGTTAAGCCCAAATTCTGCATCTCACAGAATTTGCTCAAAGAGCCGATAAATGAAAATTTATCGGGGTGGACCCGGATAAGAAACGGACAATGTTCATGGAATATTGGGTCAAACAAGTGTTATGAAAACAGATTTCCCTGGTCATCAGATCAGGGATTTCTTTTTTTGACGCTTACAAATTCATTTCCCTCGATAAAAAATCTCCAGGGCAGCTTTGCATCCTCGCCTGCATAGTCTACCCCCACTCGTCTATCAACTCCTATTTGAATCTCCTCATCATGACTCTCAGCAACCCATATTTGATCCTCCAACAAACTCACTTTATCAAATGATCTGGTTATTCCGAGTGCTTGTGTCAAGGTGCCCGGGCCTGCTGTCAATTTGTGTGACTTCACCTTTTCTCCTCTCCGATCCTGCATTATATCAATTCCGATTACAGGTTCGACTGCCCTGACCAACACCGCATCTGCTAAACCTTCCTTATTCGTCACGATATTAAACAAATGATGAATACCATAACACAGATACACATATGCCCTGCCTCCCTCTGCATACATCACCTCTGTCCTGGGGGTTCGTTTTTGAAACGCATGACAGGCTCTATCATCCCGTCCATTATAAGCTTCTGTCTCAACTATTTTGCCTGCAGTGAGTTTTCCCCCTATGTTTGTGAAAAGAAACTTCCCAACCAGTTGTCTGGCGATAGTGACCACATCTGGATTTTTATAAAACGAAATGGGTAGTTTTTCGTACGAGCTTAAATCGACCATAAATCAATAACAAACAATAACACAATGATGAGTAAAATCACAAAACTAACCTTGATGGCTATCTTTTTTGCCATCGGAATCGCTAACGCACAGATCGAAACGCCTGCACCGAGTCCTGCAGGATCAGTCTACAGTAAAGTAGGACTTACTGATGTAACGATCGATTACTTCCGACCAAAAGTGAAAGGGAGAAAGATTTTTGGTGAAGGAGATGAGTTTCTTCAGCCTTATGGCGCACTATGGAGAACTGGTGCTAACTCCGGTTCAAAATTAACACTCAGTACTGATGCCAAAATCGCTGGTGTTGATGTGGCTGCTGGTGAATACCTGATCTTGTCAACTCCAGGAAAAGATGAGTGGACATTCATTCTTTACAGTGACCCAAGTATTGGAGGCAACATGAATGCTTACAAAGAAGAAAATGCGGTGGTAAAAACAACAGTGAAGAGAAAAACCTTATCTGAGCCTGTGGAAGCTCTTACTTTCCAGATCTCTGATTTAAGTGAGGATAACACCTCTGCAAACATTCATTTTGCATGGGCTGATGCTTCTTTCAAAGTTCCGATCGAAGTATCGTTTGTAGATCAGGTGCTGGGACAGATCGAAAAGGCTACAAAAGTAGACCCTAGGGTGTATGTACAAGCGGCAAACTTTTACTTAACTCAAGGAAAAGATCTGGATCAGGCTTTGGCATGGATGGACATGTATCTTGCAGAAGGAAATAACAGCAAGCAATTCTGGAATGTGCACACTAAGGCAAGAATTCTGGCTGCTCTGGGTAAAAAGAAAGAAGCTATTGCTACTGCTAAAGAATCTATGAAAATGGCGGAAGATAGTCCTAATGGAGATTACGGCTACATCAAAAGAAACAAAGACTTGATCAAATCTTTGAAATAAGCATCGATCATTCCATAAAAAAGGCATTTCTGATTCTCGGAAATGCCTTTTTTCATTCCTGCTAGACAAAAAAAGCCAGCCCACAACCGCAGACTGACTTTCAACAACTCTATCAAATGTACCTTTTTAGCAACCGCCTACAACGCGTTTCAATTTTTTCTCTACTTTTCCAGCAGGCTTGTTATTCTTAATCATCTCAGGTATTTCTACTGCTGCTTTGGTTCTGAATTTCAAGGTAGCCCTGTTTAGATCATTCGCAACAGGCTTTTCCTGACTAAACTCTAATATTTCAGCCTGAAATTGCGCAATTCCACCAGACAGAATTTCGATATTTTCATAGCCCATTTCCTGAGCAATCACAGCTATTTTCTTTTCTTCGATTTCTGAATTCGCAATGAATACATTGGTTCTACCTTGAATATTGAGCAATCTATTGGGTTCTTTCTCAAAGAAATTATTGACCGAAAATGAAATCGAATTAGGAATACTCATTTCCTTATATTCCTCAAAAGATCTGAAATCAAAAATCTGCATTTTCTTGTCCCTGTCCATGATTCGATAAGCAAACTCATCTATATCCATCTGCTCTACCTCATATTGAGCAACAAATTTTTCGTCTTCCACTTTAGCCAATAAAGTCTCTTTCTGAGGTGGTACGAAAAACGCAGAAACTGCAATAAAAGCACCTATCGCTGTAAGGCTGAGGTGATATGGTGTAAACTTAAAAATCGGCTCATGGATGCCATTTACTTTTTTCTGAATAATAGAGGTACCCCAAAAAGCCACCATCGCAATCACTGTCAATAAGAATGCAAAGAATGATTGAGACATCCCCAGAGTATCGAAAATCCGGATATATCCCAGATTATTTGCTTTGTAGAATCCCTCCCAAAGTGGATATCCTTCCGCGAAAATCAAAATTCCTCCAACGATACCGAGAATGAAATACATCGCATCAATTTTGCCAATTGCTGCGGCACAAACACTAGTACCCGGGCAATAACCACCCACAACAAATCCCATCCCCATGATGAGGCCACCTACGATAGATGCACCCACAAACGTCGGGTTGATATAGATCAGATTGACATCCAAAAAGCCGAAGTGATCCAAAACGATGATTCCGAACATGCCAGTCACTCCCGCTGTAAAAAACACACGCAAAACAGTGAAATCATATCCATAAAACAATCCCACTAGCTTGCGGGAAGAGGAAAAGCCAGCCTTCTCCAGAATGGTACCAAACAACACTCCAATAATGAGCGCAAAGATCAGGTTCATGTTGGTACTAATAACGTCAGGTACTAAAGGTCCCATATTTTTAATGCTTTTTTGTCGATTGAATAAATGATGCTCAGCATCTTATAACCAGAGTTTTCTGAAGAAATAAGCGAATAAATACGCTCCGCCGAATATGGCAATCATTGTCAGAATACCGCCTGTTGACAACACCGCCATTCCACTTAAAGCAGCTCCACTGGTACATCCTCTACCAAGCTGTGATCCAAAACCAAACAATAACCCACCGAAAATAGCACCTATTATGCGAGCCTTGTCTTTAGTTTTGGGGCCTTTCTCCAGCTTAAAGCTCAACCTTTCAGAAACCAACCCTGAAACAAACGCCCCGATTATCACCCCGACTACTTCAAATACCAACCAGGATTTCAATGGGTTGCCACTGTGTGTAGATGCATATTCTTTGAAGAACGCAGTATTTGCCGCATGTTTTGGAGCTACATTTTGTACCGTTTCCACTGTCACACTTTTCATTGCTCCGCTGGCACCCAATCCCCTTCCAGAGATATAAATAGTCGCTACCAGCAACAAACCCAACAGAAAACCTGCGAGGTATGGATTCATATATTTTGTCGTATTCATGATGCTTGTTCTTTTATCTGGACTTCCTCATCCTCATCGATTTCTAATTCTTCATAACCGGTGATCATTGCTTTCAGGTTGGAAGTAATGGTCTCGCCTGTGGTAATCAAATAAAGATGAACTACCAGAAATGCCACCAACAAGAAGGCTGCGATCGTATGCACCACAGCGATTACTTTAAGAGATTCCACACTGATTATTTTGATCTCATAGCTCTGAGGATATCTGTAGAATATGTACAGCAGACCAGAGATTACTGACAGAGGAATGATCATAATCTTCAATCCGAAATACACCAAACGCTGCATTGGGTTCAGCTTACTCAAGACTGTTTTGCGAGTTGGGTGAGGTGCATGTTTGAAAATCCCAGAAATATAGTATTTCATCTGAGCCACCATATTGTCCTTGGTCGGTATATACTGCTTCCACTCTCCTGTAGAGAAATGCCAAAAGATCGCGAATATGATCAGTATCAAAAACATGTAAGCTGCAATACTGTGATAGCGCACAGCTTCTTCAAAACCGAAAAACGTGTAATTCCCGTGGATTTCGAATCCTGTAAATGACAAGAACATGATCAGAATAGCTTGCAGCCAGTGCCAGAACCTTTCGAATGATCGATATACATATACTTTTTTAGTCTTCATAGTTCTAGTTATTAATGCTTGTTGCTAATGAATCTGATAGTCGCGTGGATGGCAACCCCAATCAATGAAAGGAAAATGGTAGCAAAACCAATGTTCTCCAGAATTTTAGAATAATCTCTACCCGGCAGATAGAAATCATTCAAAGATGCCAATCGACCATTTTCTCTCACATGACATTCGTTACAGCTTACTGCTTCTTCTGCAGGAGCCACCATGTGATTGACCGGCCAGTTCATTTCCGTTTTGGTAAAAGCGATCTCCCCGCTGAATGGCAATCCTGCATCTTTCATACCTTCAGTAGCTGCAGTCTTCCAGTTGAAGTCTTTCCAAAACGCTCCCACACCAATGGAATCAGAGTATAATTTTGGCTGAATCAATATTCTGTTGATAGGGTCAATTGGCTGAATAGACCTGTGAACTTTTACCGGGATGATTTTGGACTCAGAATCAGCATAAGAACCGAGCAATTCGTTCATAATCAGAGGCTTGGTAGTGTCAGCGATTACATCCCCTTCCAGGTAGTGACGTGCTGTGCCGTTGAACCACTGATATTCGGGAGTCACATTCTGATCCCATTTAAAGCTCCCTTTGATAGACAAATAAGTATGGTTACCCAAGCTATCCTCCTCATGATAAGGCTTACCATCTTTTAGCTTACCAGCCTCAGACCAGTCCCAGGCCATTTTTGTGGATTTTCCTTTGGCATAAGTAGGAATGTGACAGGTCTGGCAAGAAACCTTCACGGTGTGTTCATTGAGGATTTGCTGCTCGTGAGGTGTGTCCGTATGGCAATCAGAGCAGAAAACTCTATTGTGATTCATTGATGACAAAGAATACATCTTACCACTGATCACGTGATTTTCAGTCTTGTGACAGGTCACACACTCCATGTCCATTCCATCCACATTCATATGGACATCTATGTCTCTGGACGGGTAAAACATATCACTGCTCAGATCTCCATGCTTCACATTATCTCCTCCACCACCGTAGAAGTGACAAACTCCACAATTGGTCCGTTTCGGAGTTCCCACGTGTTTGGCGATGGTATTGAGATCAAGAGTAGGCAACGCATCACCACCAGCATTAGGAGCTTTGGCGTATGTTTCTGTATTGTCATGACAGATCAGGCAGTCAATATTATTGGGATCAGTAAAACTGAAACCTTTCTTGTCCATTCTGTAACCTACGTGGCACTTGGCACAGCTCTTCTCATTACCCTGTGTTCCAATACAGAAATTGTTCATCGCATTTTTCTTACCTATTGAGACAATTCCTCGCCCCTCTATGTATTCTTCGCGTTCCCAGTTCCAGTGATTAGACATCATCACCTCATCATGCCGTTTATTGTGACATGTAATACACTCTGCAGTCACCTCCTTAGCAGAGGCAAACTCCTTGTTGAGCTGCGGAAATAAAGAGTGATCAACCGCTGGTTGATGTTTTTCGGAATACTCCTCTTTCAAGAGATCGATTTTTGTGGGCTTCATGGTGCGAGTCGTGAGAGTACCCACTGCCACCACTATCACCAATACAATCACCCCAATAGCACCTATAATTTTTCTCATTGCATTACCATTTGGTAAAAGACCATTCTATTCATGTAATAGAATTTGGGTGCAAATTAGAGCCGGTTTAGATGCTCAGATATGACTTAACTCAACGCTCGGATGATTAAACTCATCAATGTATTTATATATGATCATTTGTTTGTATGATTTATTATACATCTTGAATAATGAAATCGATTTCAACAATAGATCACTCATTATGCAGATAATCTCCATATTTGTCTTCACCATAAACCAATACTAGATTCATGGAAAAAATCACTGTAAGCGCCGTAATAGCCGCTCCAATACATCAGGTATGGGATTGCTGGACTTTACCAGAGCATATCACTCAATGGAATTACGCGAGTGATGACTGGCATTGCCCTGAAGCAAAAAGTGACTTAAAACCTGGAGGGAATTTTTCCAGTAAAATGGCTGCAAAAGATGGAAGCTTTGAGTTTGAATTAGCTGGAACATTTGATGAAGTAAAAAAACATCAATTGATCACCTACACAATGGACGATGGTAGATGGTGTACGGTCTCCTTTATGGAAGTGGATGATGGAATAGAAGTGACTGAAGTGTTTGATGCGGAAACTCAGAATCCTGTAGAAATGCAGCAAGCCGGGTGGCAAGCTATTCTCAATAACTTCAAAAAGTATGCGGAGAGCTTATCATCTAACTAAAACTCCTTTCCCCATTCAGTAAGCTCTGATTCTGGAATTCCAGTCTCTCGCACCGTCTTATCAAAATTGGGTCTGGTAAGTGAAAAGATAAAAAGCACTACTACATACAACACAGAAAATAGCTGCTCTTTCATCAAAAATAAACCAGTGATTGCTGCTATTGTGGCCACAGTCAGAATGAAATACTGCCTGGTATTCCAATGAAGATATGCATCCAACTTTTCCTCTATACTTTTCTCCTGACCCACAGCAAATCTGATTTGCTTACGAAACATCTGAGAATAAGCAATAGCAATCACTGCTACTAGCACCAATATTACTTCTACCCAGATAGCTATACTCCCTGTGAGCAATGGACTATCAGGAAATTCTTTCTGAGTTTCTAAAAAAAAGAATGCGAAAGGAATCATTGGCACAGCGATGATGCCATTAAAGATCATATTGAATCTATTGTGATACCTCTCCCACTTGTTGTATTTGGATGACATGCCTTATGAAAAGTTGAAAGACAAAATTAGGAATTCTTCCAATTCACAAAACCCTGGAGGATAATATTTCGTAATCTAATTTGATATCATTTTGATATCACTTTACATTTACCTTTAAACTTTTAGACCATGACCTCACAGGAAAAACTACACACTCCCATCTCGGGGTATATTGCTTTGGTGATTTGCGCGTTTTTAATCATTGGATCAGTATTCGCATTAATTATCACCAAAATGCCGATTTTGATCATCTCATTGCTTATCGGGCTCTTAATGGCTCCTGGTTTCTTTTTCGTAAACCCTAATGGCTCCAGAGTCCTTGTACTTTTCGGGAAATACATCGGCACGGTGAAGGCCAATGGATTCTTCTGGGCAAACCCGTTTTACTACAAGAAGAGTATTTCTTTAAGATCACGAAACTTTGATAGCGAGCGAGTAAAAGTCAACGACAAGATTGGTAACCCAATCCTGATCTCTGTGATCCTGGTGTGGAGAGTGAAAGACACATTTGCAGCGGCTTTCGAGGTAGATGATTATGAAAATTTTGTGCGTGTGCAGACCGATGCTGCCGTGAGAAAACTGGCCGGAAGCTACCCATATGACAATTTCGACGATGAGCAGGCAGAAGTCACCCTTCGCTCTGGATTGGACGAAGTAAATCATGATTTGGAAAAGGAAATCGAAGAACGATTGGCAATGGCAGGTATTGAGATTCAGGAAGCAAGAATCGGCTATCTGGCTTATGCTGAGGAAATAGCCGGAGCAATGCTGAGAAGACAGCAGGCTACTGCTATCGTAGCAGCGAGACACAAAATCGTAGAGGGAGCCGTCAGCATGGTAGAAATGGCGCTGGACGAAATCAACCAAAAAGAACTCATCGAGCTGGATGAAGAGCGCAAAGCAGCCATGGTCAGCAACCTGATGGTAGTGCTCTGTGCAGACAAGGATGTCTCTCCGGTAGTCAATTCGGGCACATTACATCACTAGAGTGATTGGGCTTTAGATGAGAAATTAAAGATTTTTCATAACTACTGATTTTTACAATCGAATAAATATTCACCAAACGATGAAAGGAAAACTCATATTCAGCGAAACTCAGACTTTTAGATACACCTGGTCCTGGTGGCTAGTTTTGGTAATTACTGTGGGACTCGGATATGTTTTCGGTAATGGTCTCTATACACAGCTGATTCTGGGAGAGCAGTGGGGTGACAAGCCGATGAGTGATACAGGATTGATCATTATGAATGTTTCAATGGGATCAATGATGTTAGTCATTTTCACCCTCATACACACCATGAAGCTGAAAATCGAGATTGATGCTGCCAATATATACTATCATTACTTCCCATTTGTGATGCGAAAACAAACCATATCTGCACAGGATGTAGACAAGATCTACGTCAGAAAATACAATCCCATCTGGGAATATGGAGGGTGGGGATACCGCATCAGACCTGGCAGTGGAAGAGCACTCAATGTTGCTGGAAAGTGGGGATTGCAGCTCGAACTAAAAAATGGAAAGAAACTATTACTTGGCACCCAAATGCCTCAAGTGATGCAAGACGCCATCAATCAACTAAAAGCCAACTGGGAAAAATCTTGATATGGCTAAGAAAAAACCATTTGCACTAAGGATAGACGAGGAGACCATGAAGGCTCTGGAAAAATGGGCAGCGGATGAGTTTCGCAGCACCAATGGGCAGCTGGAATGGATCATCCACAAAGCACTGAAAGATGCAGGAAGGCTGAAGAAAGACAAATAAACAAAACCCCTGAATTCGTGAGATTTCAGGGGTTTCTCATTTATGATTTATTGCAAGGATCAACCTATTTCTTGCCGAACAAACTACCCAATCACACAGCTATACGCATAGTTGGCGATGTTTGCTTTGCAAACAGAATGTCTCTCGACCCAGAGAGTCTGGGAATAAAACCCACAGGTGGGATTGAATTCCTCTTTATCAATCATAACACCTCAAAATAAGTCATACTCACTATTACCCCAGTAAGGTATAATCAAAATTACCCACCCAAACAATGATAAAAATCAATACCGTTTTCTTTGATTACACACAGTTGTTTTTACAATTGCTCAAAAAACGTTTTATGGAAAAGTAGTGTGTGATAAAAAGACCAATAGAATATATTTATTGGTATATATAGTCTCCACCACAAAAAAAAAGCTGATATGAAACTTACTAAAGAAATTTTTTTGCTCACGATCATTATTCTCATCACACTAGCCATTAGCTGTAGAGAAGATGTTAAAACCTCAGAGGATTGTGGATTTGATCCAAGGGGTATCTGTCCATCATTTTCTTTCAGCTTCGTAGATCCGGACACCTATGAAAACCTGATGGGGGTAGATGGACAGCCTATCCATCCAGATTCTATAGTGATCACTCATACCCGAAAAGACACCATGAATCACGAAATTTTCGTGTCTGTTGATGGATGGCACTCGGTTTACAGATTTTGGGTCTTTGAAGAAATTTCCTGTTTTAATCAGTGCCTGCTAGATTCAGCTTTTAC
>JAUIAO010000076.1 GCA_030425425.1 Bacteroidia bacterium
GGCAAATTGATCTCCTTGCGATTAACCATTTTGGTGATTTTGATAATAGCACCAAAATCGCTCATATACCTGAATAATCGAAGTTTTCACTCAACTTCTAATTTCCTAATGCATAATTGGGGTTAAACCAGTTCCTTTTACATTATTGAACAATAGATACAGACTTGGAATTGATTTGTTAAGGCATAAAAAAGCCATCATTCAAAAATGAATGATGGCTTTTTTCTATGTGCTTTATAATGCTAAAATTAGCTTGCCTTATCAAAAACAAGTTTGAATGAACCCACACCTGAAACTCTCGCTGCTTGAGTAGTGAAAGAAACAGTTATTTTGTCTAGTCCATCATTAATTCCTACTGTCACATCACCATCTAAAGTGATTTCACTGCTTGCTAACGTAGCTCCTGAAGGAACTAAAGCACCTTCATCAGATACTGAGTAGCTGATCTGGCTTACATAGTCACCCAAAGTTCCATCAGTGATGGAGATTCCTGCTGAAGAAACAGTCACGGTTGCAGTAGGTGTCTCGGTTAAATTTGCAAAATCAGATTCAGAGGTATTCAAAGTCCAGTCACCTGTAAGCGCTGCAATTGTTACGTCTTTTGGAGTCTCTGTTTCTTCATCTTTGTCGGTTCCACAACTGAATACCAATACAAGAGATACTAAGGCAAATGCGAAAAAAGAATTCTTTACATGTTTCATACTAAAATTTACTAGGTTATTTAAAATTATAAGAATGCTACGCACATTCGATTTTTTATCAAATTTAATATCTTTTTCTACCACATACGCTGATTAATGTGATTTTAACACTAAAATGATGAATTAGCACCCCCAAGATAATGAATATGTACCCTTCATCTAAAGTACGATATTCACGATTTTCTTAGGAACCACAATGATTTTCTTAGGTTGCTTATCTTCAATCCATTTCTTCACATTTTCATTTTCGAGAGCAGCTGACTGTATTTCTTGATTTGATGCAGTAGCAGACATCTGAATTTTTGCCCTCATTTTTCCATTCACCATGACAGGATATTCTATGGAATCTTCTACGAGATATTTTTCTTCGTATGCGGGAAATGCCGCATCAAATATGGTTTCCTCATGTCCAAGCAAAGCCCACAACTCTTCAGAAATATGTGGAGCATATGATGCAAGTGCAATAGTCATTGGTTCTAATATCTCGCGTTTATTGCATTTCAAACTTCCCAGCTCATTCGTAGCAATCATGAAATTACTAACTGATGTGTTAAGAGATAGTCTGTTGACATCTTCTTCGATTTTCTTTAGCAATCCATGAAGTACTTTCAATTCATCTTTTTTGGGCGATTCATCCGAAACATTGAAGTTGTTTTCCTTATCATGAAAAAGCGCCCAAAACTTTCTTAAAAACTTGAATACACCTTCTATTCCATTTGTATTCCATGGTTTACTCTGTTCAAGAGGTCCGAGAAACATTTCATACATTCTTAAAGTATCAGCACCATATTTCTCAACTAACTCGTCAGGGTTGACAACATTGTATTTGGATTTCGACATTTTCTCCACTTCCCATCCGCAGATGAATTTTCCGTTTTCCAGGACAAATTCAGCATCTTTCGCATCATTCCTGAAGTTTTTGAATGCATCTATATCCAGAATGTCATCTTTCACTATGTTGACGTCCACATGAACGGGGTAGCAATCATACTCTTTTCGCAATCCGAATGAAACGAACTTGTTTTCGTTTTTCACTCGATAAACGAAGTTGGACCGACCTTGAATCATTCCCTGATTTACAAGTTTAGAGGCATACTCATCTACTTCAATGTAGCCCATGTCGAATAGAAATTTCGTCCAGAAACGTGAGTAGAGCAGGTGGCCTGTAGCGTGTTCACTTCCTCCCAGATAGAAGTCTACTTGTTTCCAGTATTTGAGTGCTTCCTCTCCAGCAAAAACTTCATCGTTTTTTGGGTCCATATATCTAAAAAAGTACCAGCTGGAGCCTGCCCATCCTGGCATGGTAGTCAATTCGTACGGGTGACCATCATCTGATTTCCATGCTTCGGCTCTACCTAATGGAGGTTCTCCATCTTCTGTTGGGAGATATTTGTCTACTTCTGGAAGTTCTAATGGTAATTGATCATCTTCCAGTAGGTATGGAACTCCATTTTTGAAATACACTGGAATTGGCTCTCCCCAATATCTCTGGCGGCCAAAAATTGCGTCTCTCAATCGATAATTGATTTTGCTGCTTCCAATACCTTTTTCTTCGATATACTGTATCGCTTTTTGAGTCGCTTCTTCGTAATTCAATCCATTAAGGATTCCTGAATTGATATATTTTCCATCCTTAGTCGGGTCTGCCTCAGTATCAGTTAGCTTTTGTGAGTCGAGAATTGGAACGATAGGCAGGTTGAAGTGATTAGCAAAATCAAAATCTCTTTGATCACCGCTAGGCACTGCCATTACAGCACCTGTTCCGTATCCGGCCAATACATAATCAGCTATCCAGATAGGTACTTTTTCACCATTGAATGGATTGATTGCATAGCTTCCTGTAAATACACCAGAAATAGTTTTTACATCACTCATTCGTTCTCTTTCTGAGCGGTTTTTGGCTATTTCTATGTAGTCTTCAACTGCCGCTTTTTGTTCTGATGTAGTGATTTTATGGACGATTTCTGATTCAGGTGCCAATACCATGAAGGTCACGCCATGGATGGTATCAATACGAGTGGTAAATACCTTGATTTTCTCCTGGTGATTCTCAATTTGGAATTCCACTTCTGCACCAAAAGATTTCCCAATCCAATTACGTTGCATGTCTTTGATCGGCTCTGGCCAATCAATACTGTCTAATCCAGAGATTAACCTGTCAGCATAAGCCGTAATTCGCATACTCCACTGAGGCATGACTTTCTTAATGACCGGAAATCCACCTCGCTCAGAAAATCCATCTTTCACCTCATCATTTGAGAGCACCGTTCCCATTTCCGGGCACCAGTTGACGGTAGTTTCTGCTATAAAAGTCAATCGATATTTCAGTAGAATACTTTGTTGCTGCTCTTCATTCCAACTATTCCATTCGCTTGCTGTGAAGGAAGGCGTGTCGTCATCACATTCTGCAAATACATTGGTATTACCTTCTTTGGAGAAAATATCTATGAGTATGTCAATGCTCTTTGCCTTATCGGCATCCTTATCATACCAACTGTTGAATAGTTGCTTGAAAATCCACTGAGTCCATTTATAATAAGAAGGTGCAGATGTTCTTACTTCCCTGGACCAATCATAGCAAAATCCAAGATTGGTTAACTGCTCTTTATATCGATTAATATTTGTTTCTGTGGTAATAGCGGGATGCTGACCTGTTTGAATTGCATACTGTTCTGCAGGAAGTCCAAAAGCATCAAATCCCATGGGATGGAGTACATTAAACCCTTTGAGTCTTTTGAATCTGGAAATAATGTCAGTAGCGATGTAGCCTAGTGGATGACCTACGTGCAAGCCTGCACCTGAAGGGTATGGAAACATATCCAACACATAGTATTTGGGCTTATTGTGATCAATTTTCACTTCGTAAGTACCATTTTCTTCCCAGTACTTTTGCCACTTTTTCTCGATATCCAAATGCTTGTAATCCGCCATTATTTCATTATCAATTTTTAAAGTCAGCAAAGTTATCAGAACCCAATAAAAACGAAGCGAAATCTCATGGTTTTGATATTGGAAGTCTCAAAGTATGTAGTTTCGCGGTTCATCTAACTGTAAAAAATTGATTGCATTACTAAGAATCATAGCCGCTTCTGTTTGGAGCATACTTATGATTACCAGTTCGATATTGTTAATGTTGGTAACTTTTAATCGCAGATTGCCGGTAGCAATGGCTCGAAATCAGTGGGCTCCGGGAATCTTGTGGATATGTGGAGTTAAACTTAAAGTTACCGGTTTGGAAAATTTGGATACTAGTCAGCCATACGTATTTGTGGCCAACCATCAATCATATCTGGATATTCCGTTTTTATTCAATGCCATCCCAATAAATCTTTATTTCATCGCAAAAAAGGAGATTAAATGGATTCCATTTATTGGTTGGTATATGATGGCAACAGGTATGATTTTTATAGATCGCAGCAATAGGATCAAGTCCATCGCCAGCTTAAATAAATCGGCAAAACTTGTTCATGATGGGAAAAGCGTATTGTTGTTCCCTGAAGGTACGAGAAGTAGGGATGGGTATTTGGCTGATTTTAAAAAAGGGCCATTTAAACTCGCCGAGAAAGCCCAAGTTCCTGTTGTTCCTGTCGGGATTATGGAAGATGGACATTCTTTTGAACTAAATAAAATGAAGTCTACTAAAGTAGTGGTGAATGTTGGTTCACCATCTGAAAAAAATGGACTTGAGCATCCCGTTTGGATTAATCAGGTGCATGATGAGGTTGCCAAACTCTCAGGAAGAACTAAGTATTTGTCATTGAAAAAGAACTAATTTATAATATTCAGTAAGGGTGAATATTAAACTCATTCAGAAGAACCTCATATAGCAAATGAGTTGGAAGTCCCATTACATTATAATAGGATCCCTTTATAGATGAAATTCGGGTCAACCCAATCCACTCTTGTATGCCATAGGCCCCGGCCTTATCGAATGGTTCAAAACTGCTGATGTAAAACTTACTTTCCTGTTCTGAAATTTTTGTGAAAGTAACCTCTGTGGTATCTGAGAATGAATGTTGCTTGTCGGGAGATGATATACAAACCCCGCAAACTACTTTGTGGGTTTCGCCAGATAGTTTTTGTAGCATTTCTGCTGCATGTTTTGAGTCTTTTGGCTTGTTCAGAACCTCATTACCCAAGATCACGGTAGTGTCCGCAGTAATGATAGTATCTTCTTTTAGAATTTTTCTGTAATTATGATTCTTTTCGATGGCTAAATACTCAGCCACTTGTTTGGCAGGAAGGTCGTCAGGGAAAGATTCATCAAAATCCCTCACAAAAACCTTAAAATTGAATCCAGCTTTTTTGAGCAGTTCTTGTCTTCTGGGACTATTAGAAGCTAAAACGAGATTAGTCATTGATTATCTCACTATTCTTTTTTTCCATCCAGATTTAGCTGATTTAGACTGGTTAGTTGTCAATGAGTGCTTAGATTCTTGGGAAAGCTCAAAGGCAAAAATGCCTGCAATTTCCTTTAATTCATCCGTCAATTCCTGTTTCAATACCTCAGGTGTAAAATGCTGCTCAACAAATTTGGTGGTAAAACTTCCATCCCTAAATTCTGGATGATCCATTACAAACCTGCAAAATGGGAGTGTAGTTTTGATTCCTTCAATCTGATATTCGTCTATTGCCCGCTTCATTCTTTCTATAGCCTCTGTTCGGTCTTTTCCGTGGGTGATCAGCTTAGCAATCATAGGATCATAATAGATCGGAATTTCCATTCCTTCTTCATAGCCATCATCTACTCTTACACCAGCTCCTTGTGGTCTTACATATTTATGCAAAGTACCAGTGTCAGGTAAAAATTTATTTTCAGGATCTTCGGCATAAACCCGCACTTCTATGGCATGTCCATGTATTTTCAAGTCTTCCTGCTTTATTTCCAGAGCTTTACCTTCTGCTATTTTGATTTGTTCTTTCACCAAATCAACACCACTGATCTGTTCTGTTACAGGATGCTCCACTTGCAGCCTGGTATTCATCTCCAAAAAGTAAAAATCAAGATCTTTTCCGGCGATAAACTCTACTGTACCTGCTCCAAAATAATTACATGACTTGGCTACATTTACAGCAGCCTCGCCATATTTTTTTCTGAGCTCTGGTGTTAGCACAGCAGAAGGAGCTTCTTCCACCACTTTTTGATTTCTTCTTTGAATACTACATTCACGCTCAAACAAATAAATTACATTCCCGTGCTGATCACCCAGCACTTGTACTTCTATATGCTTGGGGTTTTGAATGAATTTCTCTACAAAAACAGCATCATCACCAAATGAATTCTTGGCTTCACTTACTGCTCGCTTCATTTGTTCTTCAAAATCCTTAGGATCATCGACAATCCGCATTCCTTTTCCTCCTCCACCTGCACTGGCCTTTATCATTACCGGATATCCAATATCATTCGCAATCTTCTGTGCTTTTATCACATCACTAATCGGCTCGTCCATTCCGGGTACTAGAGGGACATTAAAGTCCTTTACAGCTTGTTTAGATGCTAATTTATCACCCATTACTTTGATTGATTCTGGTGATGGACCTATGAAAATCAGGCCTTCCTTTTTAACCCGCTCCGCAAAAACTGCATTTTCAGACAAAAAACCATATCCTGGGTGAATGGCATCAGCACCGGTTATTTTGCATGCTTCTATGATTTTATCAATTACCAGATAAGACTGAGCTGAAGCGGCCGGCCCTAGTAAAACTGCTTCATCTGCAAATGCAACATGAGCAGCTGTTTGATCTGCTTCGCTGTAAACTGCCACGGTTTTGATGCCCATTTCTCTTGCGGACCTCATTACTCTAATGGCAATTTCTCCTCTGTTTGCGACTAAGATTTTGTTGATTTTCATTTCTTTTCGGGTATAACACAATTCTAATCAATAATTGCTAAAATCTGTCAGGTCTCAAATGGCTTTTGGGCATTTGTCCAATGTTGAATTAGTGTTAGATTTGCGTTTTGAATTTGGTTAGTTATTAACAGATTATAAATGGATTTATTTGAAAAACTGCTGCAGGATCGTGGGCCGCTAGGACAGCACTCATACTTCGACGACAATTATTATATGTTTCCAAAACTGGAAGGTGAGATTTCTCCACGAATGAAGTTCAGGGGAAAAGAAGTGTTGACCTGGAGTTTGAATAACTACTTAGGGTTGGCTAATCATCCTGAGGTAAGAAAAGCAGATGCAGACGCAGCAGCTGAGTGGGGGTTGGGTTATCCTATGGGTGCCAGAATGATGACCGGAAACACTAACTATCATGAACAATTAGAAAATGAACTCGCTGAGTTTGTATCTAAAGACAGTGCCATGCTTCTAAACTACGGATATCAGGGAGTAATGTCTGTGATAGATGCTTTGGTGGATAGAAGAGATGTGATCGTTTATGATGCTGAGTCTCACGCTTGTATTATTGATGGTGTAAGATTACACATGGGTAAGCGATTTGTATTCCCGCATAATGATATTGAGAATCTGGAGAGACAACTCAAAAGAGCGGAGAAAATAACAAACGAAACCGGAGGAGGGATACTCGTTATTACGGAAGGGGTATTCGGTATGTCTGGAAACATGGGCGACCTGAAATCAATTGTGAAATTGAAAGAGAAGTTCAATTTTAGATTGTTGGTGGATGATGCTCACGGGTTTGGAACTATGGGTAAAACTGGAGCAGGAGCTGGTGAAGAGCAAGGTGTACAGGATCAGATAGATATTTACTTCTCTACATTCGCTAAGTCTATGGCCGCTATTGGCGCATTTATAGCAGGTGATGAGAATATCATTGATGTTCTGAAATACAATGTAAGATCTCAAATCTTTGCTAAGTCTTTGCCTATGCCATTGGTAATAGGATTGTTAAAGAGACTAGAGCTTTTGAGAACTCAGCCTGAACACAAAGAAAATCTATGGAAGATCGTAAACGCGATTCAGAATGGATTTAAAGAAAAAGGCTACAGAATTGGTACTACACAGTCTCCTGTAACACCTGTAGTAATGAATGGTGATACTCTGGAAGCTGTGAATTTGGTAAAAGACCTCAGAAATAATCACAATATATTCTGTTCGGTAGTCGTTTATCCGGTAGTGCCTAAGGGAACCATTATTTTAAGAATAATTCCTACAGCGGTTCACTCATTGGAGGATGTAGAACAGACTATTACGGCTTTTGAAGCAGTAAAGGAAAAGCTAGACAGTGGTGAATATAAAAGGGCAGGAGTAGAAGGAGCGTACGCGAAAATATAATTTTCTGCTTTTTTAGCTCATATTGCTTGATTTTTAAGCATTTTATATAAATTGCTCCATCGTAAAATTATCAGTAACCTATAATTTAGATCTATAAATATGAAAAGATTCGAACAACTGAAAGAACTCGTTGACGCATTAGAAGCAGACTTCAGCAAATTCTACGACAAGAACAACTCAGCAGCTGGTACTCGTGTGAGAAAAGGTATGCAGGAATTGAAAAATCTTGCTCAAGAAATCAGAATTGAAGTTCAAGACATGAAGAATCAAGGATAATCTTCACTGATGATATAAAAAAAGGGGCTTAAGCCCCTTTTTTTATGCTTTTAGGTTTCTTACCTAAAGTATTCTTTAAACCCATTCAGTAACTGCTTAGTTCCCTGGTACAATGGAAGTCTCATATTGCGTTCTAATAAACCAAGTGCCTCTAACCCAGTTTTTACGGATACAGGATTGCCTTCTCTACCAACCAGATCATATCCACGCAGCATCTTATAGTGCAATTTAGCTGCGTCAGCATAGTTGCCCTTCAGAGCCAAATGAGTCATTTCCGAGAATTCCTTTGGTTGTATGTTGGCAATCACTGAAATTGCTCCAACTCCCCCAATACTCATCATTGGTAGTGTAAGCGTGTCATCTCCCGATATCAAAAGAAAATCATCCGAAGTTTGATTTCTTATTTCCATGCATTGGGTAAGATCTCCAGAAGCTTCTTTGATGCCCATGATATTGCCGTGCTTAGATAATTCAATGCTCGTAGAAGCATCCAGGTTACTGCTCGTTCTTGCCGGGACATTATAAAGTATAATAGGGCAGGGGCTAGCATCTGCGATTACTTCGAAATGCTTGATAATTCCGTCCTGATTTGGCTTGTTATAGTATGGGCTCAGGCTCAGAATAGCATCTAATGGATAATCCTTGATGATATCGATCTGATCGGTGACCCACTTAGTACTATTTCCTCCTAATCCGTATACAATTGGAAGATTCTTTTTGTTGTTTTCAATTACGAATTCAGTGATTCTGTTCTTTTCTTCAGCCGAGACTGTAGGAGCCTCTCCCGTAGTGCCCAAAATCACTAAGTAATCTACTCCTCCATCACTTACATGATCGATTACTCGCTTGAGAGCATCATAATCTATGCTAAAATCACTTTTAAAAGGTGTCACCAGCGCCACGCCTGTTCCATGCAATTTACTTCTGTCCATGCGGCTTTATCATTTTTAAATACTTCAATACTTCCTTAATCAATTGCTGTTCGGTTGAATCGTTTTGAACCATCATGTCAAATAATTGCTTTCTTGATAGGTTCATATTCCCAATTCTGCATTTAGCTTTCACTTGTGAAAAAATGTAATCAATGAGATAATGCTGTGAGTTGTCGAAGCAAAGGGCAAAATCATAATTTTGACTAAGAAAAAAGTCAAGTTCTTCATTATTCATTTGACCAAATAAAGAAATGTCATTATTCGCAAAGTGGGGTAGCTCAGTTGACTGCTTCTTAATATCGTGGCAAAAGAACAAAATACTCGTCTCTTTTCCGTCCTTTTTTAATTCTTTGACTATTGAATTGGTGATTTCTGATTCATTAAATTGATCCGAAACTACGATGGCTATCTTCTCGGCATTCGCATAATCGGTCATGTTTGGGTTGACTCGTTTTTTGAGATTACTACGGGTTTTGAACTTTAGAATGAGTTGCTTTATCATGATTGACCGATCATAGATTTAAAATCATTTTCTGAGATTATTTCTGTCCCTAGCTTCTGTGCTTTTTCCAATTTAGCAGGACCCATATTAGCTCCTGCCACTAATAAATCAGTATTCCCAGAAATAGAACTCCCCACTTTTCCACCCAGAGATTTGATGAGTTTTTTGATTTCTTCTCTACCAAAGTTCTCAAACACGCCAGATACTACCACTGTTTTACCCTTGAAAACAAGATTTTCGACTGTGGTTTCATTCATCTGCTCTGCTTCCAATTTTAAGCCAGCATTTTTCAACCTGTGTACCAATTGTCTGTTTTCATCATTCTTGAAAAACTCTACAACACTTTCAGCGATCCTTTCTCCAATTTCATGAACAGCAATTATCTCCTCCTGGCCAGCATTCATTAATCCATCAATATTTTTAAAATGTTCAGCTAATTTTTCAGCTACAGTTCGTCCAACATATCGGATACCCAAACCAAAAAGCACATTTTCGAAAGGGATACTTTTGGAAGCTTCTAATGCATCAATAATGTTTTGAGCAGACTTTTCTTTGATAGACCTTTTTTTGATTTTCCCGGTGGCTGGATCTTCCTCCTCCACCAATAATTCATTAAGATCGTCGAACTTCAAATCATACAAATCAGCTATTCCTCTGATCAAGTTTTTCTTAAATAAAGTTTCAATGGTTTTAGGGCCAAGATTGGCGATATCCAATGCATTTCTGGAGATAAAGTGTTCCACTCGTCCCATTAGTTGAGGAGGGCAACCGTTTACATTTGGGCAATAGTGATTGGCTTCCCCATCTTTGCGGGTCAATTCAGAACCACACTCCGGGCAATGCGTGATGTAAGAGGTAGGGGTTAATTCTGAGTCTCTCTTATCGAGGTTAATACCAGTGATTTTAGGAATGATTTCTCCACCTTTTTCTACATAAACAAAATCACCAATACGAATATCTAACCTTTCAATTTCGTTGGCATTGTGCAAAGAAGCTCTTTTTACCGTGGTTCCTGCGAGTAATACAGGTTCCAATTCTGCCACAGGAGTGATTGCACCGGTTCTTCCAACCTGATAAACTATGCTTTCAAGTTTTGTTTCTGCTGCTTCTGCTTTGTATTTGTAAGAAATGGCCCACCTTGGACTCTTCGCCGTATATCCCAGCTCTTCCTGGTGTGCATTTTGGTTGACTTTGATCACAATTCCGTCTGTCTCCAATGGCAATTCGAGTCGTTTAGTTTCCCAATGGTTGATATAAGCTAAAACCTCATCTATGCTGTGGCATTTCTTATAAGTTGGAGAAACGTTAAATCCCCATTTTTCCAACTGTTGAATGCTTTCTTCATGGGTCTGAGTTTTGAGGTTTTCACCCAAAAGTGCATAAAGATAACAGTCCAATTTTCGACTTGCTACCACAGAACTGTCTTGCATTTTTAATGTTCCTGATGCTGTATTTCTTGGATTCGCTAGTTGTGCTTCTCCAGCTTGTTCTCGCTCTTCGTTCAGCTGCTGGAAAACAGTCTTTGGCATGAATACTTCACCTCTGACTTCAAATATATCTGGAACTTCGTGATCAATTCTAAGAGGTATGGTTTTGATTGTTTTGGCATTCGAAGTGACATCATCTCCTTTTTCTCCATCACCACGAGTGACTGCTTGTTTCAGCAATCCATTCTCATAAGTAAGGCTTATTGCTACACCATCAAACTTAAGTTCACAGAGATACTCGTATTCTGTTGTTCCCAGGCCTTTTTCGACTCTTTTGTCAAACTCCACAAGATCTTCCTTGGAATACGTGTTTCCCAGAGAAAGCATCGGGTATTTATGATAAACTGTTTTGAAGTTTTTAGTTATAGTCCCGCCAACTCTGTGAGTAGGAGAATCCTCTCGTTTGTATTCTGGGTTTTGTTTTTCTAATTCTTCCAGCTCTTTGAGCTTCTGATCGAAATCAAAATCAGATATTTCAGATCTACTCTCCTGATAATAGATATGAGTATGGTAATTCAACTCATCAGTAAGCTGATTGATCTTATCTTTTATGTCCTGACTCATTTTTTAGGTTTAGCAGACACAAATCTAACAAGATGGAATATTTCATTGTGCGTAAAAAACCAATCTTTCATCAGATGTTGGTCTACAAGTAGGTGAGATTTCAATTCACCTGTCTTCCATTGGAGGGATTGTTATAATTTTGGCTCAATGTTGATTCATGAGGTAACGAATAGAGAAGTAGAACTGCCAGAAATTCTTAATACTGTTGGTCGGGTAGCAGATGATCTGGGTTTAGAGGCATATGTAGTAGGTGGATATGTACGTGATTTGATTTTGGATCGATCTTCCAAGGATATCGATTTTGTATGTGTAGGTAGTGGAATTGCTCTAGCCGAAAGCGTGAAAAAAGCACTTGGGAAAAAGGCGAATCTTGCTGTGTACAAGAATTTTGGTACAGCCGCGATTAATTTTGGTGATTTTGAGTTGGAATTTGTTGGGGCAAGAAAGGAAAGCTACAGGTCCGATTCCCGAAAGCCGATAGTTGAAAACGGAACTTTGGCTGATGATCAGAATAGAAGGGATTTTACGATCAATGCTTTGGCAATTTGCATTAATGCTGATCGATTTGGAGAGTTGATTGATCCTTTTGGAGGATTAGAGCATTTGAAGCAGAAATTGATCAAAACACCCCTGGAACCTGACGTAACTTTTTCTGATGATCCACTCAGAATCATGAGAGCTATTCGGTTTGCTACTCAATTACAATTTGATATTGATTCAGATACTTTTCGGGGAATAGTCAATCAAAAAGATAGGATCAAAATCATTTCTCAGGAACGCATTACGGACGAATTGAATAAGATTATACTTTCCAAGGTGCCTTCTTATGGGTTTAAGCTCCTTTTTACTTGTGGGCTGTTGGAAACTATTTTTCCTCAAATGCAGAAGCTTCACGGGGTGAGAAAAGTGAATGGAAAGGCTCATAAAGACAACTTTTACCATACCCTTCAGGTACTTGATAATATTTCGATTGCAACAGATAATCTTTGGCTCAGATGGTCGGCTATATTGCACGACATTGCCAAACCAGCTACTCAGCGATTCAATGACAAAGTAGGATGGACCTTTCATGGTCATGAGGATTTGGGCGCCAAATGGGTTCCACGAATCTTTAAAAAGTTGAAATTGCCTCTCAATGATAAAATGAAGTATGTCCAGAAGCTTGTGAAGCTACACCTCCGGCCTATAGCTTTAGTGAATGAGGAAGTAACAGATTCAGCAATTCGGAGACTACTTTATGAGACAGGGGAAGATATTGATGACTTAATGACACTATGTAGAGCGGACATTACATCCAAAAACCCTGATAAAGTGAGACGCTATCTGGCGAACTTCAAAAAGGTTGAGAATAAAATCAAGGAAGTAGAGGAGCGTGATCATTTACGAAATTTTCAGCCGCCTATTTCTGGGGAGACAATTATTGAGACTTTTGGTATCAAACCATCCAGAGTAGTTGGTGAAATCAAAAGTGCCATAAAGGAGGCGATTTTGGATGGTGAAATCAAAAATCAAGAGGAAGAGGCCTTTCAATTGATGATTTCATTAGGAAAATCTTATGGGTTGTCCCCTAAGTCAAACTAATTTCTATTTTTGCATCGCAATTTTAACCCTGCCATTGATCGTGGCATGAAATCACACAATTATGAAATACTTATTTTTCGGAATTATACTTTTAACCTCTCTAATATCAAAAGCTCAGGAAGAAGCTCCTTCTGACACCATTCCATTCGAAATTCGAAAGCAAGCATACATTTACATGCTTGCACAGAAGTATAATGACCCAGCTGTAACTAGAATGGCATTGTATAATTTGATTGCAATGAACCCCGGTTCACCAGCATTATTGGATTCGTTGGCATTTCATTATTTGAATTATCAACAATATGCATCAGCAGCACTTTCTGCTCAGGATGCCATGTCGTTGAACCCAAATGATATGTATGCTACTGAAATAGCCGCAGTAGCTTTTGAAAACCTGGGAGTCAGGCAGCGAGCAATTAATAATTATGAAAAACTCTATTTGGTTAATAATGATTTAGGTACGCTATATAAAATAGCTTTCCTGCAATATGAGGTCAAAAACAGTGAAGAAGCCTTAACTAACGCTGATATTATTATTAATTCCTCCAAAGCAGATAACTTGAAATTGATTTTTCCTGTTGGACAGAATGGCTCTCAGGAAATTTCACTTAAGGCCTGTGCAGTTCGTCTGAAAGGAATGGTTGAACAGGATAGAGGTAATGTCTCTTTGGCCAAAGAATTATACCAAAAAACTTTGGAAATGGAGCCAAGTTTTGAAGTAGTACAGCAGCAGCTTGCTGAGATGGACAAGTAATTCAATGATTGTCAGCCAGGATTAATAGGATTCTGGCTGCTCTATTTTTAGTTTTAGACAATCCAGCCAATGTCTGAGATTACTATGAAGGCTTTGATGATTATAAAAAAGTGTTCTTAATCCCTCTACTGATTCTTCAGTGGATACAATCGTTTGCTGGTCACTTGCTTCTAGTTTCCAAATATGTATAGCCTTGATTCCTAATGCACGTCCCGTCCAGGTAAGCAGCTCTGGAGCATCAATCCTTCTCACTTTACTCACCATATGAATTCCATTAAGAAACCATCCGAATTCTGAATTGACATCAAGGTGATGGCCTTCTACTGATCGAATGTCAGGATTCCATTTTGGCCAATCCTCTATTCTGGTCAACACCTTCCATACTTCCTGAATAGGAGCATTGATAATGATGACCTGACTATCTCTGATGCTGGCATTTTGGTTGATTTTGCCTTCTTCAGCCAGTGGTTTGAGTTTTTTCATTGGTGGTTTGCAGCAGTGTAAAAATGTAAATATAGTATTTACTCCATTCGACTTCAGAATATATTTATACGAAAGTAATTTTTAGTACTTCCAGCCTTAAAAAGCCTCATTAATGTTTATATAAATGCCATCAGATTGATATCCCCGAGCATAATCTAGCCTGATTCTCAGATGCTCTTTGGAGTTGATTTCATATCGGATTCCCACTCCATAACTCCCCAAAAGTTTTTGATAGTCCATGAAATCATGAGCTATACTTCCCAGACTACCAAAAGTGCTTATGATAAACCTTTTCATTATATAATGTCGGATTTCAGCTTGCACAGCTGTAAAATGATTGTCCCGGTATGCTCCTTCATAGTATCCTCTCATAATTCTACTATTTCCTAGTAATGAGAGATTATAGAATGGAGGATCCCCCAATACAGATTGATGGTAAAGTTGAAACCCCGTTTCCCATTGCCCTTTTATCAAATGATATTTTCTGAGATCCAAAAACATATCTGTAAATGAGTAATTACCAATGAATTTCTCTTCATATTGTAAAAACCGCCCTTCTATATAATAGCCTTCAGTTGGCGCAAATAGATTATTTCGATGATCCTCCCTGAATGATAAGCCAAACCCTAATAAGTTTCCAGGCTCACTTCCCGGAATATTGTTTGTCCTAAGCAGACCATTCGGTTCACTATCAATATTGAAATATTTATTGAATATGACAGTTGGTCCGAGGTATCGATTTTTCTTCCACCTGATCAGACTGTTCAATTCAAACTCCAAATAATCAGCGCTGTAAGATTCATATTGATTTGTGGAAATATCTGACCCTTGACCGAAATATCGATAAGGATAAATGTAGTAATTCAACTTGCCATTGAACCAATATTTGTTCTGTCTGAAAAACACGTCAAACTCATTGTTTAAAATGAGCTGTTTTTCGAAGGTGTAAATGATGATATGTTGAAAATTACTCGGCTTACTGAGTGAATCTTTCTTCGGTCGATAATAATGCATGGCCACTGCTCCCAAACCTACACTTGTTTCCGGGGAAACAAAGAAGGCAGGAAGAACTACAACTGGTCGGTCATTAACCAAAGACATAGCCTTTTCCTTCAATTCCCGTAGTTTATTCTGACCAGCCGAAGTAAAGGAGATGAGTAGGAGAAGTACGAAATGAAATTTTCTAAGCACTCAATAGATTGTTTAAAAACGGTTGCAAAATAATGACAATTAAAATTCATCTAAGAACTATCAGGTTTTATTAACAGAATTCGAATATTTGTGACTGAACTAATCAATGAGAATAAAAGGAATGAAATACCCTGTGTTAATCCAGAATCAGGTTTGGCTATATGCGCTATCCTTGTTTCTGTTTATTTCATGCACTGATGAGTCAGAGTCTGAAGTTACAGATACAATTGGTTTGATTGATGGGTTGTCATTTGAAGTGATTGTGAGAGCAAGTGATCCAATTTCTGATCTTTTTAAATATGGATATGATAATGATGACATTTCAATCATAGAGGAGACAGATGAAAAAATCATTCTAGCTGTTGGCCATGAGGATATTAATCCATTATTTGTTTCTAATTATGATTTTGATGGCGAAGAAGCCCGCCACAGAAAGCAAATCAATCAAGAGGTTGAAGCTGTGGGGTTGTCAATTATCAAACTTCAGAATAGATATGGATCTTGGAAGCTGATTTCTGGACAAGTCAACTCCCGAATTAACGGGGCAGACGAAATACCATTTCAAGGAGATCAGGAAATAGCTGGAAAGCGTATTGCACATGGAATAGTTGCTACAGGGCCTTTGGCGAAGACTCCTTGGGGTACTCTACTAATTGCTGAGAGTCATTATGAGAAGTTTTATGGCGATTATGATTATGAAATAAAAAAGTATGTGCCGAGCAGATATCAGTGGGAGAGTTTTTTGGTGAAATCCACAAAACACTACGGCTGGATCGTGGAATTGAACCCCAAGGATGGCTCGATTTATAAACATATAAACCCAGGGCGAATGGCAAGAGGAGGGCTGGTGATGAGTGAGTCAGCTGGAGATAAGTTGGTGCTTTATTTTACCGATAATATAGTTAATGGATGTCTCTTTAAATATGAATCATCTCGAGCAGGGCAATTGTCTCCTGGAAAGTTGTCGGTGGCTAATATGGATAATTTCACATGGAACCCGATTGATTTTACTAAACCAATTTTCGCCGATACTTTTTCGACCGAGACTGAAATGTACGTCAGGGCCAGAGATGCTGCCCGTTTGGTAGCAGGAACTCCGTTCAAAAAACCTTCGGGGCTAGCTATCAATCCTTTAGATCAATCCATTGTAATGACTCTTGAAGGTGATAGTACTTTTGATTTAGGAGGTTTAATCTGGTTAAAGGATAATGAAGATAAACCTGGGAAATTTGAATTGATTAGGTGGCTCGATGGTAGTCTTGATTCTAAAATCGTAAACCCTGATCATGTAACGTTTGATAACAATGGTAACTTGTGGTTTACCTCCAATGTCAATCCGAAGCAATTGAATCAAGCTCCCTATGAAAACTTTTTTCAAAACGGCCTTTACATTCTGAAATCTGGTCAAAGCAAGGCTGTGCGTGTAGCTACCGCACCCAATGATGCAGCCTTTGGTGGTTTGCGCTTTGTTAAAGATGGCTCAGCACTTTTTGTGACCGTAAAGCATCCTGGTCAGTTATCTACACCTACAAAATTGACGAGTCATTGGCCTGGGGATGAAGGGGCTACACCGCTACCATCATTAGTAGTTATAACTGGCGATTATTTAGAAGATATTTCTGTAAAAGACGATTAACAATGATCGCCTGAGTTAGTTAAACTCAATAAAATGGATGAAAATGGAAATAATCACATTAGGTTCAGGTTGCTTTTGGTGTACTGAAGCTGTTTATAAAAGATTGAATGGAGTTGATTCAGCTGTATCCGGATATTCTGGAGGCAAAACCAGAGAACCCTTTTATCGAGAAGTTTGCACTGGTAAAACCGGACACGCGGAAGTAGTTCAGGTCACATTCGACCCATCAGTTGTTACACTCGAAGAACTGCTTAAGGTTTTTTGGCAAACTCATGATCCCACAACTTTGAATAGACAAGGTAATGATGTGGGAACTCAATATCGATCGGTTATTTTTTATCATCATGATGAGCAAAAGGAGCTGGCAGAGAAAATGAAATCAGAATTAGATAGTTCTGGAATATGGCCTGATCCAATAGTGACTGAAATCTCACAGTTTGATAAGTTCTGGCCTGCCGAAGATTATCATAAGGATTATTTTGATACTCATGGTCATGAGCCTTATTGCAATCTGGTTATCAAGCCAAAAGTAGAAAAATTTGAGAAGGCGTTTTCGGGACAGATTAAAAAGTGATTGAAAAAGAAAGGCCCTGAAATGATTTCAGGGCTTTATCTGAAGAGAATTCTACTACTAATATCTTGTAAGGTGAAAACAGCTGCAAATGTGAATTATGCAGATGAATTGCACGTTAATTTTGAAATATCTATCAATTAAGTCTATCTCAGTTTCCAGAGCTTTTGTTGTAAATCCGATGTGTCATACCAGAAATTCTGATTTTTGGCAGTGTTGATCGCTTCAATGTAAAACTTAGAAGCCTCCTTCTTTTTGCCCTGTTCTACAAGGTAATCCGCCTTGATTTCCAGGTTCATTGGATCCTTATTGATTTCGATTGATTTATTGATCCATTTCATTGCCTCATCTATATTTTCTCCTTTTTTGAAACAGATAACTGCACTTTCTGCAAGAATTTTCCAGTCATAAGGTGACTCTGATACTGCTTCCTGGGCCTTTTTCACTGCGTTGCTGGTAGTGGTAGCCATAGATTGGCTAGAAAGAGAAAAAAGAACTAACAATACAAATACTCTTGAAATAGTTTTCATACTAAATGTGATTTTGGTTTATGTCAGTCCAAAGAGTGAATATGATGCCAGAATTTATAAGTATCTGTAAATCAATATAATGTGATTTTTATTTACTGATTATTACTGTTCATGTTTACAGATTACTGTTCACATAAGTGAACACTTTGCGTTAAATACGCGAAATAAAAGGTTGCATTTAGTGCTAAAAAAGATATTAAATTTTGTTAATCTGTGGATTTGTTTAATTAATTACTTTCTGAATTTAAAGCCATATAAAATAAAATACAACGAAAATTCTATATGTGCGTTAAGTACGTTGTACCTTTACAATTAGGAATGAAACCAGCTAGAATTATTCGTTCCTACCCAGCATATGGAAATTCCAGGCTTTGAGAGTCTGGATTTTCTGTTTTAAGACTTTTTGATCATTCCAATTCTGCATGAATTATTTTTTTTCTGAAAAAGCAAAGCTTATCGATTGTTTGCTTTGATTGGTAGAAAAGTCGACGAAATAATCTTTATATCATTTTTGATTCCTTGTCATGGTTCTATCTTCGTTGAAAACAACATTTATTCTATGGATGCTTGGTGGAAGCAATCAATTACTATCCCCATAATTAGGAAATTCGGACAGCAAAGAATTAAAAATAAGTTTAAAGCCGGACCAATATTTATTGGTGGCTGTGGAAGGTCGGGAACCTCTTTGCTGCTATCAATACTATCTGCACACCCGAAAATCTATGCATTATCTAAAGAGTCTGATGCTTTTACAAAATGGACGAGAGATGACAATGGCAAAGTCATACCCGAACGAATTGATCGATTTTATAGACAAATGCTAAAGACAACTATTCCTAGCTCATGTGATAGATGGTGCGAAAAGCGCCCGTCTAATGTTAATTACATTACGCAGATTCTAGAATATTTTGGTGAGAAGGCAAGATTTATACATATAGTAAGAGATCCGAGAGCAGTTTGCACATCATACCATCCTTCCAGAAAAAATGAGTACTGGATTTCTTTGGATAGATATGAAAACGATGTGAATAATGGTTTGAAATTTCAGAATCATCCGCAGGTTTATACAATCAAGTATGAAGATCTGGTGATAAACTCAGAATCATCAATCCAATCGCTTTGTGATTTTCTTGACCTTGAATATGGGAAGGAAATGAAAAACTGGTTTGAATATGCCAAAATTCGAAAAAGCAAAGCATGGTATGGAGAATTGTTGGATACACATACACACTCTATTCATAAATGGCAAAAACCAGAGCATGAGGATAGGATCGAGGAAATACTGAGTCATGAAGGAGTAATGAGGATTGCTAAAAAAGTTGGGTATTCGTTCCAAAAGATTAAATTAGAGAATTAATATCTAATGATGTTGGAATATTCAAATTGAAATACTACTTTAGTTAGTAAATATATCCAATATGAATAGTAGTGCTAACCTCTTTAGAATCGAAGATCTTAATTCTTCAAACGCTAATATCACATTTGAAGATGATTATTCACTAAAACTGGAGTCCAAGAAATTGAAATCCGGTAAATGCCAGGTAAAATTTTTTGCGTCAGTAAGAGAAAGAAAAGATATGTATGGTTATGTTTTGGTAGATGCAGATCAGACATTAAAAGATGTAGTTATTTCTATCAAAGAAAAACTGAGGACGATTCAGCAAACCAAAGAGTTTCACCATCTACATTTGTATTCTATTGGGAAAGTAGGTAATGATGAAATGAACTTCATCATATTCGATAGCTAAATTCTTTTTATACAGTGAGCGTAATTTCTGAAAACATTAAATATCTGCGAAAACAAGCAGGATATACCCAGGAGCAATTTGCTAAAGTAGTGGGGATTAAAAGATCCGTGGTAGGAGCATATGAGGAGGCTAGAGCCGAGCCCCGATTACAAACTCTTATGAGTATAGCAGATGTGCTAAATGTTACTACGGATGACTTGATTGCAAATGACCTAACTAAAGGTGCGTCAAGTGAAAAGAAAGATAGAGTAAGAATTCTTTCTATTACCGTAGATAAAGAAGATAATGAGAA
Organism: Bacteroidia bacterium; assembly: GCA_030425425.1. Classification (GTDB taxonomy): domain Bacteria; phylum Bacteroidota; class Bacteroidia; order Cytophagales; family Cyclobacteriaceae; genus Marinoscillum. The sequence goes on from JAUIAO010000076.1 coordinate 20,493, forward strand.
TATTGAGCTAGTTCCACAAAAAGCCTCAGCAGGATATCTTAATGGTTATTCAGATCCTGAGTATATTTCGGAATTGCCCAGATTTCATTTACCAATGTTGCCAAAGAATGCCACATATAGGGCATTTGAGATTTCTGGGGACTCTATGTTGCCAATGCCATCTGGTACTATTGTGATAGGGAAATTTCTTGAGGATTTTGATGAAATTCGAAATGGAAAAACTTACGTACTGGTTTCAGAAAAGGAAGGTGTAGTTTACAAACGTGTTTTTAATTATCTGGACGACCAGGGGAAGCTTTATTTAGTTTCAGATAATAAGAGTTATTCCGCTTATGAAGTTGAGCCTAAAGACGTTTTGGAGATTTGGGAAGCCAAAGCATATATCAGTGTGCAGTTTCCAGATCCTGAATCTGCCAATGAACTTTCACTCAATAAAATTGCAGGAATGGTAGTGAACCTACAGCATGAGGTAAATGAAATCAAGAAAAATATTAATTAGTCCTACTTTGTCAAGTTACAGAATTTCATTTACCTCA
>JAUIAO010000077.1 GCA_030425425.1 Bacteroidia bacterium
GTGCGGACGGCAAGTCTGGTCTCTTTTTCTTTTGTCCACCGTGGACTCGGTTCGTTTTCTTTTGGAGAAGCAAAAGAAAATGAAGGTTAAGATCAGCCAGAAGCAAGAATATTTATTCCTATATTCGGAAGCTTTTACGGGAAAAGTACAATCTCCGCACAGAAATATTGCTTGATCCATAAAAAAGCCTCCCATTTCCAAGGGGAGGTTTGGTGGGGTTAATCCAAAGAAACAACTCCAAGTGTACGCCAAATAGCCATCAGCGTATAGCGTTCAGCGTATAGCGTAAAGCATATAGCGTAAAGCGAAAGACCCAAATACACAAAAAAAGCTACCTCCTTCGAAGTAGCTTTTTGATATTATCGTTTGCTCAGTCGTGATATTAGCTTATCTAAATCTTTTCACCTTTTGTACATATCTCCACTCAACTCGACTATTAATCAGGTAGCTAAGCTTTACTGAAAACGTGTGCCCATTTACATTCACATCTTCTACTCCATCACCACCAAGAACTATATTTGGAGAAGACTGAAAATATTGTTGAAATCCACCTGCTTCATAATTGTATTCCACTCCCAAATCCAAAAACTTAGCCAAAGTGTACTTCAAACCGACAATACCGGTAATTGTTTGATATACTGTGGATTGGGATCCGCTCACTGCAGCAGAACCAGTCTCTAAACGTTCATAATCCTGTGTCATGTTCCAAAATGTTGTCCCCAAACCTAAATAGGGATGAATTAACAACAACCCAGCTGCTCTTGGTCTATGTAAAAATGGATCTCCAAGATGGAATTCATGAACAAACTTCACCCCTATTGGAATTGCAGAGTAGGTCAAAGTTTCTTCTACCTGAGTTCCAACAAATGATGTACCACTAGCTGAAGTATTATCTGTGTAATAACCACCGAATATTCCAATGTAGCCATCCATGTACAGGTGAGCGAATACACCCAAATCAACTTTCAAGCCACCATCCAAACTACCAACATCATTACCGGCAGTGTTCTCATCTAACACAGACCAATACTGATTCAGATTATCCATATTCGGAGTGTACAGTCCTACCCCCAACTCAACATTATTGATAAATGAGGTTTTTCTATGATCCCTCATGAAGTATTGTCGCTGCGCATGTACTCCTAGTGACATGACGCACAACACCATTATTACAATTATCTTAAATTTCATACCTTAGGTTAGTTTACTTATTACCTTTTACAATTACCCGTTTGTACCTTGGTGCGTACCACCCTGATCATGGCACTTAGCCACATTTTCGTTATACTGATCCTCGACGACCTTCTTAGCAGCATTAAATTGTGAAGTCGCTTCTCCTTCGAGTTTGGTTCTCAAAGCCTCTAAAGCGTCTAAAGCATCAGCATAAGATTCATTCAGAATTGAAACCGAATTATTATAATTGACCTGTACATAATACAAGTTAACGCCAAGCATAATTGTATTCAACCCCTTAAGTAGGCCATGAGTTTCCGTAGAGAGAATTCCAGCAGATAATGCATCATCCAGTTTCACAATAGCTTTAGCATGTAAATCTTTATACTTGGCGATGTTATTGCTTCTGGTAGTTTCGAAATTCGAAGCTTGTGTAGTGTTACTAGCATCCAACAAATCCTTTTGAGTATTATAAACTCCCTCGATGGTAGCAAGTGCATTTTCCAGTACATCTTCATACGGAGCTAATTGATCTTCCCTCCATTCAATCCAGGTATTGATACACAAGTCATTAGAGGTCCTTGCAATATCGTCGTTGTAATTAGCTTCTATACTTGCGAAACGAGCACCAGAAATCATTCGACCCCCACTTGCTGCAACTACATTCGGTAAATACTTAGCCAATAAGGCTTGATTTGCTTTTAGCTTTGCTTCTGCATCCTGTACCTGTGCGATAAAAGTTGCATCTTCATTAGTGGACAAATCCTCAAGATTAGACTCATTAGCATCCCAATAAGTTTTAGCATCTGTACTGATCGCTTGATCCAACGCTGCTGCCGTATTCGCTAAATCTGTTGAATCTGCTTGCTCAATAGTATTATTGGCTAGATCTTCAGCGGCTTGGTTATCTACACTTCCTTCAGTTACAGTGATATCCTCTGCGACCAATTCATCGGTATTGACATCAATAACCAATTCTTCCGCGTCAGGGATCTGTGGATCGTAATCAACACCACCTACAGGCCCGTCGATTTTACCTTTACAGGATAAATACACCGTCATGCTTACCAAAGCTACGGCGAATAGTGTGTTTCTCAACATTTTTTTGACTAAGTTCATTATAAACGATATTTGACTGATATTCAAAGCAAAACATAAAATTAACAACTCCCAATCAATATTTAAAAAAATATCAGTTTTTAAGCTGATTATTTAAATAAACAGGATTAAATCTGAGCATTTCCTCAAATAAAGACCGAAAATTCCGAACCCTTGGCATATTTCCCGAAGACTTCACATTATAATATTCTGCAAAGGTATTTGGTAACCTCACCTGAAGCAATTTATTAGAATAAAATTTCTTGGGCCATAGTGGACATCTGAAAAAGAAACCAGCGTTAGTGCCATTTTGGGCGGCAATGGCAAAGAAACCTACGTCTGTATTCCCATATTGTCGAAGTACTTCGAATGTAGCCCCAAGATCTCGGTTCATATAATAATCACCAATTACCCTAAAAGTCAGATCATAAGCATGCCATCGATAAGCAAGCTGTACATAACCTGACTTTGTTTGAAGAGATTCTCGAAAATAATACTGCTCATAATAGCCATAGTTAGCAGTATAAAAATATGACCCACCAAAATACCAATGAGAATCCTTAGATCTGGCTAGGAATTCTAAGTGTGCTCCGTATTGGTTGGAAGATAAGGTTCCAAAATAGCCCGTTATGGCCAGGCGATTATTAATAAACCAGTCATAACCCATCCCTATCTGCCCGGGACGATGACTAACAGTGTAAGGATTATAAATGAAATCATTTTGAAGAGGGACAATCCATTGAAATACGCCATACAGCCCCTTAGCGACCACTATAGTCAGCTTTGGAGCAACCCCTAGCTGAGATTCTACCGGATCATCAAAAGCTCCAAAAGCCAGCATCCTGTGTGGCTCTAATTCAATATCCAATTTGTATGGTTTTTGAAGGTTAAATGAGGACGTGACGTTCACATCCTCAAATCGACCATTTTTAAACTGAATAATTGGATTACCATACAATAATTGCACGAAAGAATCATTTTGCAATGAACCCTGATAACCATCTCTGATAAACTCAACCGGGTTCCTATGTAAATTGTAATCTATAAAATGAATCTCATCCAAATGATCCTCAAAAACTAAATCGTTAAATCCAGCTTGACTAAAAACAGAAGAAGCACAAAAACAAAATAAAACGGCAAAATACTGGCTGAGCGATATCTTCATCTTCCAAAAATCAACCTCTTTCAGCAATTCCACAAGCTCTATCAATTAAAAGTTATTGACTTACTATCCCAGAACTAAACTCAAGACCCCATCCCACAGCCTCGTCCCACGAACAGTCATCTAGCCGTCATTTCAAAGTCCTGTCCTGCACCCGTCATTCCACAGTCCTGTCCTACACCCGTCATTCCACGGTCTTTTCCCACGAACCGTCATCAAGCCGTCATTCCACAAGACGTCATTCCACGGATTTTCGAGGAACGATGAAAATACCGGGGAATCGAGGAAACTAACAGAATTTCAAAAACCTCAACAAACAACCCTAAAACTCACTAACAAAAGTATCCTTCCAGATTTACGAATATCTTCCGTTTGACTATAAAACAAAAATGCGCCAGTAAAAAATAAAACGGCGTAATGCCGTTAACGAACAGCGAATAGCCATCAAAAAGTCATGCTGAAAGCATCTATCAAACTATTAATATCAACCCTTAACAAGATAACAAAACAACTAAAAGCCAAAAGCGAAAAGCCAAAAGCCAAAAGCCAAAAGCGAAAAGCCAAAAGCGTTCTGCACACTACGATTCAACAAGTCATGCTGAAAGCATCTATCAAACTGTTAATATCAACCAATTAACAAGATAACAAAACAACTAAAAGCCAATAGCTAAAAGCCAATATCCATCAAAAAGTCATGCTGAAAGCATCTATCAAACTGTTAATATCAACCAATTAACAAGATAACAAAACAGCTAAAAGCCAATAGCTAATAGCCAATAGCCATCAAAAAGTCATGCTGAAAGCATCTATCAAACTATTAACTTCAACCCATTAACAATATTGCAAAAAAACTAAAAGCCAAAAGCTAATAGCCAAAAGCGTTCTGCACACTACGATTCAACAAGTCATGCTGAAAGCATCTATCAAACTGTTAATATCAACCAATTAACAAGATAACAAAACAGCTAAAAGCCAATAGCTAAAAGCCAATATCCATTAGCCAAAAGCAAAAGGCGATATAGCGCCAAGCGTTCAGCGTTCAGCGTATAGCGTTCAGCGTATAGCGTTCAGCGTATAGCGTTCAGCGTATAGCGTTCAGCGTATAGCGTTCAGCGTATAAGCCATTAAATGATGATCACTTTAATTTCTTCTGTACTTTATGACAAAAGCTAATGCATACTTCCTAATTTTAACTAATCAATTCATTAAATAAACCTTTAATTGATGCCCACCAACTTCATTAGCGCTACATTAATTATTCTGAGTTATATCTTCACTACCCATAATGTTGTAGGCCAATCAACACAGACAGGTCTTAATGGATTTGTCGCTGTGCCAATGGCGAAGGTTTTTGATGATAACAAAATCATTTTCAATTTCCAATCAAACAATGCGGTTTACAAATTCGTGACAGAATCTAACAGAAAACCTCCTTTCAATAACGAACACATTTATTCTGTGAACTTAGGCTTTTTCCCACGACTAAACATCATGCTTAGTGTAGTGCGCGATCGTGAAAACATCCAACCTGTCAGACAGGGTGTGGGCGATAGATCAATCCAGATTTCATACCAGGTACTGAAAGAATCGAAAATAACACCTGCTATTGTAATCAATCTCACCGATCCTTTTTTAAGTACAAGACAATATCAAAACACCAATCACTTAGTAGCATCTAAAAACCTTGAATTTGGTACAAATAAATTCACAGGAAGTATCGGATATGGTGTTCCATATTACGTCAGATGGAGCTGGAACTCTCAGGAGCGTGAAATAATTAAAAATGATGCTGTGTTTTTAACCAATTGGTTCGGAGGAATCCAATTCACTCACAGAAACAATAAATTCTGTTCTCTTGAATTCGATGGACAAAAAATCAATTGGGGGTCAGGGATAATATGGTTTGATAAATTAGTGACAGAATTCAACCTCCTCGGGCTAAAATACCCTTCACTTGGCATATCATATAATGGCACATTAAAATAAACGCAAGTACGTCATTCTCCACGACCGTCGCAGTGCAACCAGACTGACCGGGGAATCTTCGGGGAAACTAACGTCATCCCACGAAAAATCGAGGCATAGCGAGATTTTATCGGGGGAACTGCGTCATCCTCCGCAACCGTCATTCCACAGGACGTCATTCCACGGCAGTCGTAGTGAAACAAGACTGACCGGGGAATCAAAGCACCTATGAAAGAAAACAAACAATAACAGCAAATCAATCATAACCTCAGGCTCCAACACCTTTCACTTGATCAAACTTTTCAAATTCAGAATTCTTACTCACAAATTCTGGAACAATGGTCTTCATTACACGCACTATGTCATCAGCACTATGATTTTTGAGAGCCTCATTTAATAACGTAAGTTGATATTCGATATAAGCATGCTTCACAGGTCGAACATCAGCGACTTGAATCTTAGGGTGATGGGTTTCTTTTGTATTTTCATTATCACTTAAAAGTTCTTCATACAGTTTCTCACCAGGCCTCAGTCCAGTAACTTTAATCTCAATATCTTTTCCCTCTTCTAAACCACTCAACTGTATCATTTTCTTAGCCAAATTGATGATCTTCACAGGCTTACCCATATCAAACACATAAACTTCACCTCCATTACCCATCACACTTGCTTCCAATACCAATTCACAAGCCTCTGGGATAGTCATAAAATAACGTGTTACTTCTGAATGTGTGACTGTCAGTGGCCCGCCTGCAGCAATTTGCTTTTGAAATAATGGAATGACAGAGCCATTGGAACCCAATACATTTCCAAACCTGGTGGTCACAAACTTTGTATTCGTATGCTTGCTGTATGATTGACAGTACATTTCAGCGATGCGCTTACTCGCCCCCATGACATTAGTTGGATTAACTGCTTTATCTGTAGAAACCATCACAAACTCCTTTGCTCGATATTTAACTGCAAGGTCAGCCAACTGAGCGGTACCCAGCACATTAACCTGTATGGCCTCTGAAGGATGAGCTTCCATCATTGGTACATGCTTATACGCTGCAGCGTGATAGATCATGTGCGGTTGATAAATACTAAAAATATGATCCATTCGTCCATAATCGGTGATATCTGCAATATATGAACGGACAACATGGTCAAAATGAGTTGTGCTCTGATTACGCAATTCCAACATCAACTCATGCAATGGACTCTCAGCTTGATCAATTAGGACAAGACGCTCCGGATGATAACTGTAAATTTGTCTGGCCAATTCACTACCTATCGAACCAGCAGCCCCGGTAATCAAAACAACACTTCCTTTCAGTTGATGCTTCACTGCCAAACTATCCAGTCTAATGGGCGGTCTTCCCAGCAAGTCATTAATATTGACTTTTCTGATTTGTCCGGTAGTCAATTCTCCATTAATCCATTTTGTAGTGGGAGGGACTACCTGTACTTTCAAATCAAAATTGACAAGATGATCAATAACATCCTGTTTTCTTTTGCTATCCATGGTTTGAGTAGCGATGATCACTTCCTGGACCTGATTTCTTTTAATGAAGTCATTGCTCACTTTATCCAAAGAAATAATACTCGCTCCCTCAATCTGTTTCCCTACCTTTTCAGGATCATCATCAATGAAGGCTACCACCTTAAACTGAATACTTCTCTCCTTACTCAAGGCATGTTTCGTGATAAGCCCCGAGTGTCCTGCACCGTAGATCATCACAGATTTTCGATTGATTGCCGTTCTGCCAATAGCAGAATAAAACCCTCGGATAAAAAATCTCAATCCAACCATCACGAAAGTAATCATGAGAAATTCAATGATAATCACAGAAATCGGAGTTCTTAGAAACGGATAAACCTGAATAAAATCAACAGACAAATTCAAAGATATCATTAAGCCAAGTGCAAAAAGGTTTGACCACAATATTCTGGACACATCTTCCAGACTAGAATACCTGATGATCCCGGTGAATGGTTTGAACAAAAGAAAACCAATTAAATAGATAGCAAGAATAATAGGTGCCTGGTATTTGATATCACTTTGAATAGAAACCGGGATTTCAAAATTGAAACGCAGGAAATAAGCGAATATCAAACCGAGAAAGGTAATCGAAAGGTCGATCAATAGAATAATCCAGCGAGAGACTAACCTCTGACTGAGATGACTAGTGATTTTTTGATACATACGGCGCGTGTTTACAAAAGGTAAATACTTTGAATTTAAAATATGTAACCCATATAAAACGGAAAATTAAGCATCTTGACTTAGTATTCCAATTTTAGCAAAAAATTGCCCTTTTAATTATCAAATCCAACAGTTCATAACCAATTTAACAAATGCCTATAGCGTTCAACGATTCAAAAAGTCCTGCTGAAAGCATCTATCAAACTTTTAATACGACCGTTCAGCGTATAGCGTTCAGCGTATAGCGTCTCCTTGTCCTTTCCCAAATACGGTAGCGAAAAGGCAATAAAAATAGAGAGAATAAGACATTGATGTTACCATAATGGCATCATACCTGGAAAGGCGCTTTGGCTCGCTCATATCAACATTATTGATTTGAGCAATCCCTGTGATACCGGGGCGGATTGAAAACACTGCACGAGCATTTCGTTCATGAATTAAATCTATCTGGCTCGGAAGACAGGGCCTTGGCCCTACCAAACTCATAGTCCCCGTTAGTACATTGATCAATTGTGGCAACTCATCCAACTTTGTTTTCCTCAAAAATGCTCCGGTCTTTGTGATCATATCTTTTGACACCAGATGTGTAGGTAAATCACTGGTAACCTTTTTCATAGTCCTGAACTTGATCAATCGAAATGTTTGCTCGTGAAGGCCCACTCGGGTTTGAATAAAAAACGGAGAACCAGTTTCATATAGTCCGATAATAGTGATAATTAGAATTACCGGGGATAACAACACCAACCCAACGAAACTGGATACAAATTCAAAAACTCTAATCATGTCCAAGAAAACATATTAATAACCCTCCGCGAAACTAATATAATTTCATTATTTAATTCCATCCTCCCCTGGGGGAGGCCAGAAGCGTTTGTCATTCCGAAGGAATCTTTCTAAAACTCCCGAAACCACAAAACTCCAACCTCTACACTTTTCAAACCTATTTCAATCGCTTATCTCCCCAACCGTCATTCCGGCAGAAGTGTAACGATATGCCGGAATCTTTAATCTTCAGATACTCAAATTCCCTTGTATCAAGAAACCCAATTCGATAAAAATGAAATCCCATACTATCCTCCCTCGAAGCAAGCACGGGAGGGGTTTGTCATTCCGAAGAAATTTTTCTAAAACTCTTCAAAACGCCACGCTGAATAGATATAAATAATCTTTCCAACTCAAAAAATAAAATTTCTTAATACGTCGACAATTAAATCAATGAACAGAATCATCTTACATATCTATCCTCCCTCGGGGGAGGTAAGGAGGGGGAACTTGTCAATAGTTACAAATTTTTCTTTACATAAAAATCAATAATCCATTAATCCTAATAATTTCGAAACCCAATAACCCGAAACTACATATCTCTAACCTCAAAAATTCATACTTCCCTCTTTAACACCCAGCACTTCATCTCTAACAAAAAACCAGCTGTCAAACCTTAAAATGATCAACAACCTTTCTTGGCGCCCACCCCAGTTCATTTCTCGCTTTTTGATCATCAAAAGTTAAATCATGAGACATCTTATGAATCATATTACTATTCACAGGACTTTTTGGTATCCAATCACCTAGTTTTCCAATTAGCTCAGCTACTCCTTCAGAAATAGAAATTGGAATTTTTCGGTTCAATTGCTTGGCAATTACTATCTCTAATTCTCGAAATGAAGGATGATATCCATCAGTTAGATTATATATCCCTTCTCCATCTGAATTACCAATCAAGAATTCTGCGACATCCTCAGCTAAAACTACACTTCTTTTAGCTCTCCCCCCTGCAATACTCAGATATTTTCCAGAAGAAATTCCTTTAATCATTTTCCCCAAATTACCAGGAGGATTCACTCCAGCGATTAATGGCAGACGCAAAATCAAAACTTTAACCCCATTCTCATCTCCCCATGATAACACTTCCTGCTCTGCCAATATTTTACTTTTGGCATATGCGGTTTGTCCTTGCAATAGGTGACTCTCTGAAATTAAATCCCCCGTCTCCATACCATAAACTGCAACAGTACTGATAAATACTAGTTGTTTTGGTTTATTGACTGTAAGTGCTTTTAATAAATTAATTGTTCCTATGTGGTTAACTTTGAAAAATTCATCTTCTTCCAATTTATTTTTAGGCAATGAATGTGCTTTTCCTGCACAATGAATCACTAGATCAAATGTTTCTCCAAATGGTACAATAGACGAAACAATATCTCCCGTAAACTCATTCCCATTTCCCCTGCCAAATCGATAAACCTCATGCTCATCTTGATATCTTTGAACAATATGAGTTCCCAAGAACCCGTTTGCCCCGGTTATCAACACCTTCATACAAATTGCTTTAATTTAATTTTAGGACGATAATAAAACAATGTTAAAAGGGGGATCTTCCCTTCGTTTTCCCACCAGGATTGAGCAATTTCAAAATTACCTCTCAAAATGTTTTTCCAATTTTTACTGGTCGCTCCTCCTAATCGCATGTTAATCATCTCAAGAGGTAAATACCTTACTTTTATATCAGGTTTTTTAAACAGCCTAAGTAACCAATCATAATCCGCTGCTAACTTGTATTTCAGATTGTATTTAAATTCATCAGCAAATTCTCTTTTAATAAAGACAGTTGGATGTGCAGGAGCAAATCCTTTTTCAAAATAATTCTCTACGTATTCCCCTGATATCCACTTCCGCACGATCTGATCTGGTTGATCCCGTTCTACATAGTTCACATCACCATATAAGATATCACAATTGCTACTAGCAAAACCATCGACTACTTTCCGAATTACATCTTCAGATGTATAAAAGTCATCAGAATTCAAAATGCCCACTACATCTCCGGTAGCTAGGGACAATCCTTTATTCATCGCATCATAAAGCCCCTGGTCTGGTTCAGAAATGACTCTTGTAATATTTGATTGATAATTTTTAATGATTTCTAAGGTGCCATCAATTGAACCTCCATCGATAATGATATACTCTATATTTTCATAAGACTGTTTAATAACAGAATTAATTGCATGTTCAATTGTTCGAAAATTATTATAAACTACCGTAATAATACTTATCACTTTCATTTAAGCTAGTTAAATTGACAATGCAAATTTCATCCTTGTAATAAATTTTTCTTTTGAAAACTTATTAATAGCCATTTCTCTTATTTGGGCGTGATCAACTGAAGAATTCTCAATTTTCTTCAACTCATTATATAAATCTATATTAATTTCCTTTTTGGGAGCGATAATTGAAGATGGAATTCCAAACAGAATTTCAGACATTGCTGCCCAGTCAGTTGTGATAGCATAACAACCACACAAAAGAGCCTCAACTAAAGCAAGAGGGTATGCTTCCGTTTTATAAACACTAGGAAATATGAAAAATTTAGATCTATATAAAATTTCCTTTAAATAACTTCTTGACAAAATATACTCTAAGGAAATGGACCCTGAATACCCACTCCTTTTAATAATGTCAGTAACTATCAATCTTGTTTCAGTATCATAAAACTTTCCGATAAGTTTCAATCGCAAATTGGAGCCTGAATCCTTTAGCATAATAAAAGCCTTTACTACTGAAATCACTCCTTTTGATTCAAAAAAAGATCCAACAAAAGTTATATACTCTCTTGTTTCAAAGTTTAGTTTCTTATAAAAAATATTATCCGCTACATTCGGAATTACCAAAATTTTTCGACTTAGAGGTTCATTAATTCTAAACTTTGTTGATAAAATTATCAGTCGATCAAGAGCCCATTCATAAAAGATAATTTTGAGTTTTGAATTTAAATATTCCGAGATTTGACCACTATGAGAATGTGCTACAATTTTATATCTTAATAAACGTGTCAACGTTAACAATACAAAATCCTTTAAAAAACCGATGTTGTTATCCGTTATTGTAATGTAGCAAGTGCCATGATTCACCCTCGATTTAACTATTTTAATTATAGCTAAAAACAAATCAAAACCTGAAGTTTCTATCGTGAGTAATGTATTGTCGACCTCATTGATAACTAACTTATTAAAAACAACAATCCCAGTTCTATTGGGCCCAAAATTGGATAAAAAAATCATAAGAAAGTTTGATCATATTTTAATTGAAGTTTAGACACAATATTCATATTTGCTGAATTAATCTGTGATTTATACTTCAAATAGTCCTTTTGTGAACTAAACCCTTTTAGCAGAGGGTTATCTGAAGAAACTTCAGATTTCTCTAAATTTGATCTTTCTGTTAAGCCATCCACTTGATTTACAATCGAAATATTATTTTCTTTAAAAACGAACATTAGTAGCTCTTCAACAACTTTCGTCTTATTTTCCAGTATATCTTCATATCGAATTATATGATTTTTGTGATTCAAAATTCTTAATCTCACGAAATGAAGGAAGTCTGCATATTTTGAAAGACCATATTTTGAATTTAGAAAAAGATTAATATTCTCAAATTTTAAAGCTGTTCTTGAATTGTAATACTCATATAGTGAACAAAGTGTATCAAAAGGATTGCGAATTATCAATATTAATTTTGTATTCCTAAACGGAACAATATGATGTGACTTATAAAATTTAAAAAAATCACGACTTCTTTGTCCTCTTTGTCTGATTTCAGGCATCAATTTGTTAAGAGTTTCGTGATCCAAAACTGGTTGCTCACTTCTTTTTATTAGGATAGCATTTAATAAAATAAATCGAATTAAGGTATTTCCCGACTTAGGATAAGAAATTATTAAGTAGGGTTTTGTTAAAAAAATAGAAGCAAAATCTCCAATAGTTCTTAAAATTAACGACATTCCAAATTCATTTTTTCCAATAAAAGATTAAAGTTGAAATCCCAAGTCATTTCCAAAACATCAATAGGAATTTTCTTTCTATTCTCAATCAACTCAGTGATTTTAGAAACCCAATCCTCAGGTCTCTTAGATTTAACAATAATTTCATGAGGAAGATTTAAATCATTCCCAACAGCAAAATGGCTTACTAAAAAGGGTATTTGATAAGAAATAGACTCTAAAACTCTATTTTTAATTCCTGTACCTGTGTACATAGGAAAAACACACATGTCAACGCCATTTTTTATGTCATCAACAGTATTATATTCTCCCTCAAAATGAAACTCATATTCCCTTATTCTATTCAAAAGTCTCAGAGTTGGCGAGCTACCAAATATATGAATTGATATACTTTTATTTGTAAAAGCTTTTGAAATATTAAATAAATGTTCTAAGGCATCATAACTTTGATCACTGCTCATATTTCCAAAAAAACCAATCTTTACTTTACTAATTGAATATAATCTATCAAACAGAAGTATACATGATTTTGTCCGAACGCCATTTTTAATTACCCAAACTTTTGAGTTACTGATTTTCCGATTATAGCTTAGAAAATAATCTCTATCTCTATTTGACACAAAAACTATGTTACAATTGTGTTTCTTATAAATTCTTCTCCACAACAATGACTGAAATAAAAGATAGAACTTATATAGTGAAAATCTTGTCTGCTTGTATCTTTGTAAGCTATTTAGTGTAAAATCATCATAAGTATAATAAACAAATTTGGTATCATTCAAAACGTCATTGTTGACAATCCAATTTGGACCGATAAAAATTACTTTTTCATATTTCAAAAAATCAATATCTGGCTGAAAAAAAGTAAGACTACTGTAAGGGTAAAAAAGTGCTCTATGTAATCCTTTTTTATTATTAAACTTCAAGCTTCTCCTATCTAACCATTGAAACTGAATCCCAATATTCATTAGATAACGTGCCAAATTTTGCGCAATAACAGTATCTCCTTTTCTACTATTATCCTTAGAATTTTCCGTAACTAATAAAACCACTTTCTATTTATTGTATATATTAATGATGCTCCAACTATATAGTTAGTCAAAATCAATGTTATTATTCTATCTAAATTACCAGACAGAAACAACTGAACGAGCATAAACATGGTTAACGGTAACAAAATAAAATAATTCTTCATATTCATTCTAACTAGTTTCTTTTGAATTCCAAAAACTATTAAAAGCAATATTATTGTTGAAAAAGCATAAGAAAATTTGCCAAAAAAAAGAGGAATGAAACCTAAAGCACCGGCATGAGGATAGTTTTCAGGAACATTCTGAAAAACTGTTCCAACAGCCTGTCCTATTGAAGGAATATCATTAAAATGTACACCGGGCAAAAGTGCCGAAAGCACCGATAAACTTATACTCTTTAAACTAATAACATTATCAAAATCATGGTTATAAACATTCTCACTGAGTACTGTGAAAGAATCGATAAAACTTAATCTTCCCAAAAAAACCCCTGAAATTAATTCCACATTATCCATTGTCAACAATGATACATCTCCTCTTCTGTATGCATACATTGTAACAAAACCAACAATCGCAGAAACAAGAATAAAAACTATCAATACAATTTTATTAATAGAAAAACTTACATTTCGACGATAAAAAAGACCAAATACGATAAAGTAAATGATAATACCTTCGAAAATAAAAGCTTTACTATTTTGAAATAAACCAATCAAAATAAGAATAATAACATTTAAGTATTTAAAACTTGAATTGGTTCGTAACAAGATTAATGATGTGAATACCCAAAGAATTTGATTAGGTAAAAGTCTATCCAAAAAACTCAAACCTATAGTGACTTGTCCCAGTCTTCCTATACCAAAATATATTACAATTAATAGCTTCACAATTAGCAAACCCGTAATCATGAAAGAGTCATTGCTCACGAATTGAAAATCCATTTTCTGCGCAACCCTTATATTTTTGGAATTTGAAATAAACGTCCAAATAAATACGAATAGGGTAAAAATAATAAATGAAAACGTCAAGCCATTTAACGTTATATGAGGAATATAATAAGCAGTAGCTTTAAATGTAAAAGTACTAGTGTCATGATCTAAAATCAAGAATCTTAAAACTTGAAAAATGAATATCACTTTTAATAGTACCGTAAAAACTAAACTTATTGGGTTTTTCTTTATTAAAACGAATTTTGTAATTGCAAAAAATGAAATCGGATATAAAATAATTATGGGATGTAGCTCAATTGACAGCAGCAGACTCAATGAAAAAAATAAAATGTTTATTAATGAATCGAGATGTATATAAAGTCTTAACACGGCAATTATTCATTTCAATAAGTATAATTTAAGAACTCTCCAAAAATTAAAAGTGTTTAAACGGTTTTTGACTTCTCTTGAGAGAAGTAAATGATAACTGTGATATGAAAAAGAAATGATTTCACCGAAAATAATATAAACCACTCTGAAACTCCTATGTAATAATGAAGATGTATTAAAATATGCTAATTCATAATTCCAAATTTTTAATTGCTTATGAGATAAGCATTCGAACAAAAAAACATTGAATTTTTTATTAGCCTTCCATTTATATACGTCACTTTGCATAGGTTTTCTATATAGTTTTTCATGAATTCCCTTCTCCTTTTCAATTTTGGTAATATTGAACTTCGATGAACTATTATAATCCAAGACATTAGGTTCAAACTCTAATTCCATGAAAGCAAATAAATCTAACAATATCCTCTCGGGATCAATAACTAGTTCTTCGTATTTAATAATATAGCATTTCGAGTCAATACTTGTTTGTAATTTTTTCATTATTCGACTCCAATATTTGGATCTCTGGTAAGTTATCCAACCTTCCCAACTTCGATTTGCCAATGAAGAATTCACATCCCGGCCATCTCTTGTAATAATAATGAATAAAGAATTAGGAAATACTGCTCTAATTTCATGGATAAAATCTGCATATTCAGGTGTTTTATCTCCCCAAATTAACTCATCACTTCCTATCTCATAAGAAAACACCCTATCTATCAAATAATTTAAAGTCACAGTATCTGACTTTGATATTTCAGCAAACAATGATTTTAATTCATCTTTTCTTGTTTTCCAAGTGTCAAATCTACCTCCAGATATGATAAGTTCATATACCTGCCAAACTTGATCTTTTGATAAATGGGATTGAAGAGGAATGCCTCCCTTAAAAATTGAAATTAAAAAATGCGACTCATTGGGGATTGATATTTTACTATGAGCATTTAACATCATTCTTAAAAGTGTGGTCCCCCCCCTTTTTGAACCAAATATAAAGATATTCCTCATTTTATTGCATTCAGCGATTCTGACTGATTCTTCCTTCCTTTTCTTTCTAAACCATTACCAAACACTTCCCTATAAAAATACCTCTCCGTATTAATTAATTTATCAAATTCTACATTTCTTTCACCTATTTTCGTTGCTGGATTACCTCCAACGATTTCACCATTTTTAACGTTGTTAACAACAATTGAACCCATTCCAATGATACAACCATCACCTATTGTAACTCCTGGTTTAATCATAGCTCCAAAACCAATCCAACACCCACAACCTATACTTACTTTCCTAAGAACATCATGCTGATTGAATGGTAGCAAATCATTTGACTTATAATTATGACTACTTGTCAAGATTGTAACCCTAGGTGCTAATATTGTTCCCTCTCCAATAGTCAACATTCCCTCTCCATCTAGATAGCAACTCGCACCTATCCTACAATATTTTCCTATAAAAATATTCTCATGGAACTTAAAAACTGCTGTATCATCAATATATAAAGGAGTTGACAAATTCAACTTATTGATATCCTGTCGATTCCTCTTAAATAAGTGGTATAAATATCTAAATCCTTTCATCTAAGCATTAAATTTCTTTTGATAACAACTATTTGAGTCAAAACAGAACCTAAATGAGCAACAATTAAAGCAACTGCTGCACCCAAATCGCCGTACATTCTTACAAGGAAATATGTCAAAACCAAAGATACAACTCCAAAAGCAAGGGTAATTTTAAAATACTCCTTTTGCAACCTTAATCCAATTAAGAACTGATTAACAATCAATGCTACTCCGTAAAAAAGAACCCAAATTAATAAAACCCTAAACAAAAAAACTGACCTCTCATAATGCATCCCAATTAGCACGAATATCACATCATCTATAAAATAATACGCTGGAATGATAAAAAATAAGGATGTTACAAAAACAATTATACCGTATCTTATAACTTGACTAAATATATTTTCTCTCAGTCTTCTATTCTTAGTAATTGAGGAAATCTTTGCGGAAAATAATCTTAGAAATTGATTTTGAAACAATCGAAAGACTAATATCATTTGAAAAGCAAGAGAATAATATGCAAACACATTTTTACCTTTTGCACTTTCAAGAACAGTTTGTGAAAGATGCGTTATCATTAAGTTGCCAAGTGAAGCAACCCAAAGCCAAAAATTTGCACTCAACAAGTATTTTGAATAGTGTTTATCAAAACTAACTTTAACACGGTATCGAAAAAGTATGATACTCCATTCTAACAAAAGCGAAAAAAATCTTGACAAAAACAACAATAAACTTATTTCCTTGATTATGTTGAAATTATTATTCAACACATAAAAAATCAAACAAATTCCTGATAAAAATATAATTCTGTCCCAAACTACTATAATAGAATGAACAAATTGTTTTGAGCTAGCATCAAACCAAGACCTTGGGCTTAAACCTTGAAATAAACCACTAAATAAAATCAGAACCGAACTGAATAATAAATCTGAATTATCAGAGAGAACCAACCAAGAAATGGCTATGAAAATGTGTAAAAGACCTAACAATAACCATAAAAGTAAAGATGACCCTAATAAAGCTGAAGTGTTTTTTTTCTGCACAAAATCCCTAACCAAACTCTTATCTAGGCCATACTGCATCGATATGAAAATGAAATTAGACAATAACAATGCATAGGAGTAAACTCCAAATTCATTAACACTCAAATTACGTGCTAAGATGACGGATGAAATTACGGAAAGAAGTGAATAAAAATAATTATTTAAGCTAAAAAATACTATTTTCAATCTGTCAAATACGCTTGAGTCCCCTACCATATAAGATTAATCCAAATAATATCCTCCTCCATAACCATAACCATAACCATAACCATAGCCATATCCATAACCACCAATTCGCTTTGTAAGATCCACACCATTGTAGACTAGCCCCAAATGAGATAGTAAACCCTTTTGGCTAACATCATAAATAAAATCAAGAGCCAACTTAGGAGTCTTCTGATGCCGAATCATAAACAAAGCTGCATCAGCATATTTAAACAATTCAAAACCATCAGAAACAAGTCCCACCGGAGGAGAGTCAATCACTATGTAATCGTATTTTTCCTTTAGGTCATTAATCATTTCACTGAAGGTACTGCGAAGCAGTAGTTCGTTAGGATTAGGAGGTATAGGTCCTGATGCAATGAGATCCAAGTTATCAACAGAAGTCTGATGAATCACTTCATCCAGACTTCTTTCTTTTATTAACACATTACTTATTCCTATATCATTACTTACTCCAAAAGAGTCAAAGATTTTAGGTTTTCGCAAATCTAGTCCAAGCAATACAGTTTTTTTACCTGTTTTAGACAGCATAATACTCGTATTGATACTACTAAAAGTTTTACCATCCCCAGAAGCAAAGGAAGTGATCATCAGAGTTTGAATCGGCTGTTCATTCAAAAAATGCAACCCAGCTCTTAAAGAGCGGAAACCTTCTGCCACTATTGATCTGGGTTTTTCCACCATTACCAACTCGGTACTATGCTTGCTTAGTGGAATAGTGGTCAATACAGGAATATTTAATTTCTTTGTGACCTCATGTACATCCTGAATGGTAGTGGTAAAAAACTCTTTTAATATAATGACCATTAAAGGAATAATTACACCTATGACTAAAGCAAGAACATAATTTCTTAATGATTTCGGTTGGGTTTGATCATATACCAATGGTGGGTCTATTATTTTTGTACTTGCCACAGCACTGGCTTTGGCTATGCTTGCCTCTGCCAGTTTCTCTTGTAGATACACATACAAGTCGTTATTCAATTGATACCTTCTTTGAATATTGAGTAATTGACGCTCATTGGCAGGCAATGCATTTAACTCTCGCTCAGCTCTGGATAATTGTAATTCTAAGTCATCTTGCATCAATTCGGAGGTATTGGTCAGGTTAATGACACTTTCTTTGATGGATGAAATCAAAGAATTAATCTGGGTCTTCACCATTCGTACTTGAGGATTGATTTCAGATGCCGATGATTCCAGCATAATTTGCTGATTATACAATCCGTTTAATTGTAAAACTAGACTATTTAATACCTGATCATTAATACCAGCCAGTGTCGGGCTGACAATATTCCCTGCCAGATTTTGCTTATTCAAATATTGCTTTAAATAATCATAATAGCTCAATTGGAGCTCAACATCTGCAATAGCCTTTTCTATTTCTTGAATTCTGGAATAAACCGCCACACCCTCCTGACTAATATCCAGGATTTTGTTCGTTGCCCTGAATGTCTCCAACTGACTTTCTGCTGAAAAAAGTGCATCTTGAATCCCAATCAATTGTTGATTAATAAAATCAACAGTTTTAGTAGCAGCTTCACTTTTAAGGTTCAATTCTCTTTGGATATAATGATCCATCAATCTATGTATCATGTCCTTTGATTTGTCAACATTTGACGTCTCATGAAGGACTTGTAAGATGGTTGCATCTTTATTCAAAGAAGAGATTTTAAGTACGTCAATTAAGTCTTTTGTCAACGTTTCCGGTTCATAGAAGTCAATTTGATAATTTGAAAAATTATCAGGTTGACTAATAGATTTATAGTTAACCACAAAATCGAAATCACCTGACTTAAGGGTATCTCCAAACTTGACAAGTCGCTCTGGTTTGAATTCGTCTTCAAACTCATTACCTATTTCAAACTTTTCTTCATCAATGACTCGAATCTGAAAAGTTTGATTTTTAATCAAAGAATTTTCAGTAATTAGTCGGACATCCAAAGGACTTTGTTCCCCATAGACTTCTGTAGATTTAATATTGCCTACTCGGCGCACGCTGATATAAAGCCCAAGTGAATCTACCACCGACCGCATCAAAGTGTACGACTTAAGGATGGCCAATTCATTTTCAATATTCGATTGACCTCCAAACATATCCATCTCTTCCAGCACCGCCGAACTTAAATCCTTTTGATCTTCATCGATCAGCAATGTGGCTTTTACCTGATATTTTGGAGTTGTATATCTATTAGTGAGGAATGCACCTCCCAAAAAAATAATCATTGATAGGAGCACCCATTTCCACCAGGCAAGCAATTGAAATAAATACTTTTTGATATCCAGTCCCTCCTCTTCTTCTACCAGAAAGGGATTAGTCATTTGTTGATTTGAAGAATTTTGCAAAGCTTAAAGTCTGTTGAGAGAAACCATAATCAAAAGTGCCGAAGAAATGGCAGACAACAAAGTCGTCACGGTCTGAAATCCTGTCACACCTACTCCGGAACCAAACTGCCTGACAGGTAAAGGTTCCAGGTACAATTGATCATTTGGTCTTAGATAATAAAACGAAGAATTGAATATATTCCGATCCGTCAGATCTATTTCATGAAGCTTTGCTCCATCCCCGTATTGGCGGATCAGCAATGCTTTCTGTCGATTGGCGAGTACGGTAAGATCTCCAGCATTAGCAATCGCTTCAAAAATGGTCACTTGAGATTGCAAAATTGCATATCGACCGGGCCTGTTAAACTCTCCCAATGCTGAATAGCGAATACCACCTAATCTAACTTGAATATAGGCATCAGTGATATATTTCTTCACTTCCTGCTCCACGAGTTCCTTTGCTTCTTTTAGGGTCAATCCAGCCATTTCCAATTTACCCACAAGTGGTAATTCAAGGTTTCCATAAATATCAATAGGATATCCATTCAGGTAGTTAACATCAGCTGCATTGTTTGCAAGCATGGCTTGATTACTAGCCAGAGAGGATGGTTTAAAGATTAGCGCAATTGTCGGATCTGAGGATTTCACATCAATATTGAGAATATCCCCTACTTGAAGCTGATAGTCTGGATACTCCGGTTTCAACAAGGTATCCAACAAAGCTCCTTCCGACTTATCCTGAAGATAAACCACCTTATTGTTAGGTATGCAGGAAACTAAAAGATTAAAGACAAGTAATGGCAGCAGGTATCTTCCCTTCACAATAGTTCTTGATTTTTGTTAATCGATTGCGAAAATAGGCAATAGTTGGTTAAATCGCGTTAATCTTTGAGATAATACTCTTTCTGAATAAAAAGTAACCTAACCGATTACAAAATATTAGGATTAAAGAATCAAAGCCTCCCATTTTCATGGGAAGGTTTGGTGGAGTAAAAGAGGGATGACATCACAATCAAAAGGCATCCCTTTATGGAATGAGGGTCTTAATAACCAATACCCAAAAACCTGAAAGCACGTCATCCCACGAGGCGTCATTCCACGGATTTTCGAGGAACGATGAAAATACCGGGGAAACTCAAGTCCAAC
>JAUIAO010000078.1 GCA_030425425.1 Bacteroidia bacterium
CAGCGTATCGCGTACCAAAACCCACAAAAAATCCTCCGATCACAATCATGATAAATCCTCTGACACTCAATAACGACTCCCAACTAAACACGCTCAGAGGCGCCAGTGAACTGCCGGGCTGCTCTATACCCAGCGAAAGCAACTCCAGCCGTGTCGCTTCTGAGATATTCACTTCGGCCGATGGTGACAGGTACTCATGCGCTATGAATCCACCGATCATCATGCCTATAGCAAAGACAAGATTCCAGGTTTGGGCTTTCCAGTCAAACGCGAAGAACTCGCAGTTTTTACCTGCCCCCACAATAGAGCAAATCGTGCGCAAGTTGGCCGAGACGCCAAAGTTGTCCCCCAAAAAGAGGAGCATCGCCATAGTAGCCGCTATAATCGGCCCGGCCACATACCACGGCCATGGCTGGCTGATAAAGTTGATAACATCATTCATGAGTTTAGGGGTTTGGGGTTTAATAAGATTGGGGCAATCCTGAGGTAACAAAAGTCACATAGGAAAATTGGCACCAAAAAAAGGTGTTGGCATTAAATCCAACACCTTCACTTATTGAATCAGGGTTATTTCAATGTAGATGGACACACATAGTCTGTGGTCGGCACCTCAGTATCTTTGATAGAAGTAAACCCTCCAGCCACATCTATCACCTTCTCAAAACCACGCGCCTTGAGAATAGAGGCCGCAATCATAGATCGGTAACCTCCTGCACAGTGAATGTGATACTCCGTGTCTTTATCCACCTGTTCCATATTGTTGTTGATGTAATCCAATGGGAATGTGATGGCATCCTCCACATGCTCCGCCTTGAATTCTCCCGGCTTCCTCACATCCAATACATTCAATCCGCCTTTCACAAATTTGTCGTGGAACTCATCGGCAGAAATGGACTGTAGGCTATCTGTTTCTTTACCTGCGGCTTTCCAGGCTTCCAATCCACCTTCCAGATATCCCAAAGTGTTGTCATATCCTACTCTGGACAGTCTGGTCACTACTTCTTCTGCCCTGCTTTCTTCACACAAGAATACAATTGGCTGATCCAGGTCTGGCACCAATGCCCCTACCCATGGGGCGAAGCTTCCGTCTATACCGATGAAGATCGAGTTAGGAATGTGCTCTTTGGAGAAATCATGAACAGATCTGGTATCGATCACCAATGCTCCCTCGTGATTGGCCATTGCTTCGAAAGTCTCCACATCCAGAGCTACTGTACCTCTTTCGAGAATCTCATCGATGCCCTTCACGTCGCTCTTGTTCATAGCCACATTCTGCGCAAAGTACTGCGGAGGAGGTAGCAGACCATCTGTCACTTCTTTGATAAATTCCTCTTTGGTCATGTCGGCTCTTAGCGCATAGTTATTTTTCTTCTGGTTGCCCAAAAGATCAGTCGTCTCCTTGCTCATGTTTTTACCACAAGCAGATCCCGCACCATGTGCCGGATACACGATCACATCGTCTGGCAAAGTCATGATTTTGTTTCTCAAACTATCGTATAAGAAACCTGCTAGATCTTCCTGAGTAATGTCTCCTTTTTGTGCCAGGTCTGGGCGACCTACATCCCCAATGAACAAAGTATCACCACTGAATATCGCGTGTTCTTTGCCGTTTTCATCTATCAAAAGAAAGGTGGTACTTTCCATAGTGTGACCAGGAGTGTGCAGCACCTTGATCTTCACTTTCCCGAGCTGGAATTCCTCACCATCCTTTGCTTCGTGAATGTCATATTTAGGGTTGGCGTTTGGCCCGTAGACGATCTTCGCACCTGTTTTAGAGGCCAGATCCACATGACCAGACACAAAATCTGCATGGAAGTGCGTTTCAAAAATATACTTGATTTTAGCCCCTTCTTTATCAGCTTTTTCTACATAAGGTCCCGACTCTCTTAACGGGTCCACAATAGCTGCCTCTCCATCACTTTCTATGTAATAAGCACCTTGTGCGAGACAACCTGTATAAATCTGTTCAATTTTCATATTTCTATCAGTTTTGGTAATGTTCAATATTCAAATTTACGGTATGACCTATGTCATGTTCGTAACTAATGTTACTCAGTTTCACAAACCCAACTCACTGAAAAGTAAGCTGTTGTTTGCCGAACAATACATCCCATCCCCTGACTGTAGAAATTGAATTTCTGTATTAACAGTTCTTATTACTCCTTCAATAGCTACAAGATTTCAATCCTGTTCCTGTATTGTTCTATTTTTTCTTCTCGTTCCAGTTGCTTCAGCAATCTTGATATCACAACCCTGGACGTATTCAATTCATTGGCGATCTGTTCGTGAGTTTTATTGATCACAAACGATCCTGACGCCTGTTTTTTGTCCAAAAGGTATTTGTACAGACGTTCGTGCATTTTCAGAAATACCACACTATCTATGGTACTCAGCATCTCTTCAAACCTGTTCTGATAGGCGTCAAAGACATACCTTCTAAACGACTTATACTTCACGATCCAATTGTCCACGAAAGTCATCGGCACCATCCACAGCACCGAGTCCTCCTCTGCCACCACGTGGTATGCCTTTTTCTTCCCCTCTATGCAGCAAGTGATGGACATGGCGCATGTCTCACCTCCTCCGATGAAATACAAGAAGATATCTCCCCGTTCTTCATCATGCCGCATCACTTTCAGTAATCCGTCCAACACGATTGGCATCTCATTTTGTCCGTTATCCGGACTGATGACCACTCCACCTGCTTTTACCTTTTTCAGCCTACCGATGGTCATGATTTCATCGACAAGCTTTGGCTCTATATCTGAGTTATTTAAAACTCGCGTTACTAGTTCCTCCATTGTTCAAAATTTTGTCTAAAAATAAACAACAAAGCAACCATAATGTTGAATTCAAATATCATTGTTGCTCCACTTCACTTTTCAACGCTCCTGCAATTCAAATTCTGTCTGTTTTTCCTTTTCAAATTCTTCCATAAAGTCTTCTTTCCGATCAAAGAAATGCGTTTCTCCTAGATGATTGGTAAATCCTGATTTTTGAAAAATCAAGCGAACGCTCTCCTTCAATCCTGTGAAATAAAGCTCTATCCCATCTGATTTCAATTCATCACTGATCTCGAATAAGGCTCCTAACGCAGTGGTATCCACTTCATTGATACTAGTGCCATCGATCAGTAAATATTTGGTATCCTGATAGTTGGCAATGGTCTCCTGAATTTTATCTTTTAGAAACCCCGTATTCGCGTAATACAAGGATGCATCTATCCTGAACATGATCAGCTTCGGAATTTTGACCAGATGCTTATCCTTTTTAAGATTTCTAAAGGTATTGGTACCAGGCTTCCGGCCGAGTATGGCAATATTCGGATAGCTAATCCTGTAGATAATCAATACGCCAGAGGCTATCGCACTCAGCAGTACTCCCATTCTTGCACCAAGAAAAAGTGTTATGAAAAAAGCAAAAATCAACGTACAGAAATCCTTCTGTCTAAGCCTATACAATCTTCGAGGTTCTTTGATATCAATCAAGCCCAGTATAGCTACGATCACAATTGCGGCCAGTACTGCTTTGGGCATATAATAGAACAAAGGTGTCAGCACAATTAAAGTCAGCCCGATGGTCAGCGCGTTAAACATAGATGCCATTGGTGACTGAGCACCTGCATGTGCGTTAACAGCTGTTCTGGAAAAACTTCCTGCTATGGGATATCCACCAAACATCCCTGCTCCTGTATTGGACAAACCCAAAGCAATCAATTCCTGATTTGGATTAACCGTATATCCTTCTTTGGCTGCAAATTTCTTCGCTACAGCGATCGCTTCCATAAAGCTGATCAATGCAATAGTGAAGGCTATTGGAATCATATCGTACATGATGGCTAAATCAAATGTCGGCAGTCCAAATGCAGGTAATCCCTCCGGTACATCTCCTACTACCTTCACTCCCATTTCACTGAGATTGAAATACCAAACTCCAATCGTACTCAAGATCACAACTAATAGCGCACCTGGCCATGAGGGTCTTTTCTTTTTCAGAAATAGCAGTAAGAAAATACACACTACACCTATTCCTAAGGTCAGAAGATGCATGTTTTCCAGCTGTGAACCTAACCTGTAAAGCACTAAATGCACTTGCTGACTTCCGGGAAAATCCACACTAAATAAGTGTTTCACCTGACTTAACCCAATGATAATTGCTGCAGCAGAAGTAAATCCATTGATTACAGGTTGAGATAGAAAATTTACTAGAAAACCGAGCTTAAAAACGCCCATCAAAAACTGAATCACTCCCACCATCAATGCCAACAGGATCGCCAACCATAGGTAATCATCTGTACCCTGAGCCGCCAACATTCCTACTCCAGATGCCACCAACAATGAGTCCATTGCCACCGGCCCTACTGACAACTGCCTGGAAGTACCGAAAAACGGATAAATGATCAGTGGTACCAGGGAGGCGTATAGCCCAACGATCGGTGGTAAACCAGCCAAAAGGGCATAAGCCATCCCTTGCGGAATCAACATCGTTCCGACCGTAATACCGGCCAACGCATCTTTCTTGAGCGTAACTAGCTGGTACGACGGTAGCCATGTGAGCAAAGGAATAGCTTTAAGAATCACCTTATTTCTGCTCTTCGTTCAGATAAAAGTTCTCAATTGTTGGTTTCAGCACCCGATTGAACCACAATGGTCTTCTCAGATTATCCGGTCCGGGAGCAGGTCTGGTCATGTCCATCCATTTTCGATATACCTCCATAGACTTTTTAGTGTCCACCATGATATCACCGTAGCGATCATCAGGCCCAACATTTTCCAGTCTCACTTTCTGATGCCAGCAGTGCATACCACTGATCGGATCCGGGTGCACCGGGAATGTGATGTTCTGATGAACTCCGCCATCACTCCAGAAAATTCGTTTAGAATCGTTATCCGAGCTTTCAAAAGGCCTGACTCCCTGTAGTGTTTTCATCTTCCATTTTCCATCATCACTTCGCTCGATAGATACTGTATTTGTTGCCCATCGATTACCGATCTTATCCTGCTGCCTTCTCCATCTGCCCAAGTGGTGAGAGCATGCAATCACGCCAGGTTTCATACCTTCTGTCACCCAAACCCGATCAACAAAATATCCGATCTCCGTGTTTACTTTGATCAAATCACCATCTTTGAGATTGAATTTCTTCGCATCACTGGTATGCATCCAGATTGGGTTACGGTTGGCTATTTCTGTGAGCCATTTCGCATTACCTGATCGACTGTGAATCAATACGGGGAGCCGGAAAGTTGGGACCAAAGGGAAATCACCTTTTTCACGATCCATCTCATCCTCATGCACGTGGCTCTTGATGTACTGTGGCAATGCGTACTCCGGCCATTTCCAATCCACCATGGTCTGGGAGTAGAATTCCTGCTTTCGCGAAGGTGTTGGGAAGCCAACTACGGCCTCACCATTGACCATAACGCCAAGGTTTTTACCCTCTTTTTTGATGACATCAGTTGCTTTATCCACTTCAGATCCAGCAAGATCTCCATCGGAAACTTTATTGAGATTTTTAAGGTAAGAGGTTTTCTCTACCTCAAATGCACCATACTTTTTCATGTAGTCCAGAGCATTCATTCCTTCTTTCTCAGCAGCTTCTTTTAAGCCCTTGGTGTGCTCAAAGATGTACTGATAGTATTCATCAATATTGATCTTCTCTCCTTTTCGGTATGGAGATTCAAAGTGCTTTCTTACGCCCAGACTACCATCCGGGTCAATTTTCCATGAAAGTTCGATCCAGAATTCATCTTCTTCCCAAACTTCACCAGGATTCACCTCATAGGTGAACGTAAATGGCTTGCCTTCTCTTCGTGCATACTCTCTCAGTACCGGCTGACGGAAGGCGATCCACATGCCACTGTGGGTTTCGTAGCTATTGATATCATGTCGCTCTGATGCCAGTCCCATTGGAAGTACATAATCAGCAAAATAGGCTGTTTCATTCCATGCAGGAGTTAAAGCTATGTGCATGCCCATCGTATCTGGATTGGTCAGTGCTTCTATCCAAGTAAATCCATCAGGATAGGTCCAAACAGGATTGAATACCCTGGTAAAATACACATCCATTTTACCTCTTCCTTCCAGTAAGAAGTGAGGCAACAACTGGCTCATTTCATGAAATGCCAATGGATATTCTTTTGGATAATGTAGTTCATTCCAGAATTTCTGTGCTGGTGGCTTATCGAAGAATTCTGGTTTGAATTTGTTCCAGGCACTTGGAGATGTTCCTCCTACGGTACCAACAGAACCCGTCACTACACTCAAAAACTGAAGTCCACGAGCTACAGCCCACCCGCCTAAGTTTCCACTACCGGCGCTTCTCCAGTTGTGAGTAGAAAACCTGCTACCTGCTTCTCCGATTTTTCGGGCTACTTCTACTATGGTTTCCGCTTTTACACCAGTTTCCTTCTCGGCAAACTCCGGGGTGTATTCAGCGTACTCTTCTATTACTTTTTCGATGAATGTCTCAAACTCGACCGAAGCATCAGGGTGCATTTTCTGGAGATATTCTTTCCAGTTTACCCAGTCGTGCATGTATTCACGGTTGTAAATTCCCTCTTCCAGGATCACTTTCACCATAGCTAGTAGGGCTGCAGCTTCTGTGCCCGGATAGGTCGGCATCCAATAGTTGGCCATACTGGCTGTATTGGACAATCGAGGGTCCATCACGGCCAGCTTCGCTCCGTCCATCATTCCTTCCATGATTCGCTGAGCGTGAGGGTTGAAATAGTGGCCAGACTCCAAATGAGCACTTACCAATAATATGAATTTGGCATTGGCATAATCCGGAGAAGGTCTATCGTAACCTTGCCAAATGTTATACCCGAATCTTGCTCCTGATGAACAGATATTCGTGTGGCTGTTGTGTCCATCCACTCCCCATCCCTGCAGCACACGATTGGCATAACCTTCATGACCAGGTCGCCCAACATGATAAGCTATTTCGTTATTTCTTCCTTCTTGTAGCGCCTTGCGAATTCTTCCTCCGATATCTTCCAGCACTTCTTCCCAGCTCACTCTTTCCCACTCTCCGGAACCTCGCTCACCTTTTCTTTTCAGCGGATAAAGAATTCTGTCTGGATCAGTGATCTGATTGACAGTAGCCGGACCTTTGGCACAGTTTCGACCTCTACTTCCCGGGTGATAAGGGTTTCCTTCGAATTTCCTTACCTTCTCCGTAGTTTTGTCTACATACGCCAACAAACCACAGGCTGATTCACAGTTGAAGCAAGTGGTAGGCACTATGCTATATTTCTTCTTTTCTTTTCGAGCCCAGCCTTTAGCTTCGTACTCTTCCCACTCATTCCACTTTTCTGGTGGTGGGTAGTTGGTCAGCTTGCCCGGTTCGGTGATAGAGTTAATTGCAGATTGTTCATCATCATGCAAGCCCGGAATGATTTTCAACGATTCCGCTAACTTTTCAATGATTGTAGGTTTGTGCTTATATGCCATGGTATGAATGTCTTTTGGATTATGATAATGGGATTCTCTGTGGTGCTTCTACCCAGATTTTCTCTGTGATGTAGATTCCGATGATTGTGAGCAATGCTGAAGCGATTGCTATGGCACCTCCTCCTCCGAATATCAACAATGCGATTGGAAGGATATTGGTCATCAAGATTACCTGAATCCAGAATTGATTGGCATATCGTCCTTTGATGATCATTTTCACCGTTCTTTTGGCATCTTCCGTAGGATGGGTAATCGACACCTCTATCATCATGATCAATAGGTTTGCTATCAAACTACCGATCAGGACATTCGAAGCAAGTCCAACCCAACCCTCAGGTAGATTCATAAAGAAACCAAGTAGTAAAACGACAGCAGCCCCAGACATGAAACTATGAATCAACATGTGCAGCACCATACTTGGGCTTTGCCAGAAATCACGGCCTTTGGCCTGAGCAAAAAGAAACGCCGTATAGATTGCCACGATCACGCCGAATACTCCACCTATCCAAAATCCGATTTGCTCGACGATTGGAATTTCAAAATAAACGCCAGCAATCCATGCAGTGACCATACCTCCAAAAACGGTAATGGCATATCCACCTCTTACGAGCCAACTATTCCATTGTGGTCTTAATAATACATAATGAAATCTATCCGGTCTGTCCAGATCTTTGATGAGCAATAATCCAGTAGCTCCCAGAAATACCAAAGAAATAGCTCCTGAAGTCAGCGCCAATTCTGTAGATATATTAAGACCTAAAAGAGAACCCAGAAACATCAACAAGAATGCCCCGGCTGAAATTGCTTTGGTCAATACATAACCAGACACTTCCCAACCCCAGAGAATCCCTTTGTCAGGGGTATC
Source organism: Bacteroidia bacterium (assembly GCA_030425425.1). Classification (GTDB taxonomy): domain Bacteria; phylum Bacteroidota; class Bacteroidia; order Cytophagales; family Cyclobacteriaceae; genus Marinoscillum. The sequence continues at coordinate 8,318 of JAUIAO010000078.1, forward strand.
ATACACTCTTCGTGGGTTTTTGTCAGACATGATCGCCTCTACTTGAGTCATTGGTTGCTTCTGAGCACTTTCACCTCCATAAGTAGCCACGTTAGATGGCGGCTTGGCACCATTCAGATCCTGGATCATATTAATAAGGTCTTTGCCTTCTGTAAGCTTTTCAGCATACTTGGCGTAGTGCCCTACTCCAGTAGTTTGGGATCCCCATATATAAGTATTGGTTTTTTCTGTAATCGTTGGATTCAGAGAAACCTCGTCACCATCTATGTAGAAAACGTTCGGTTGAGTGCCTTTTTCTGGCTTTCTTACTTTCACCTGTTGCCTGGAAAGTAATTCTGAAATTTCTGAATTCGGATCTTCCATGTCACCAGAAATGATGGCATGCTCAGGGCAAATATTGACACAGGCAGGTTCCAAACCAATATCAGTTCTATGAGCACAGTAGTTACACTTTGCGGCAGTATTGGTCTCTGGATCGATGTATAATGCATCATAAGGACACGCTTGCATACAAGACTTACAGCCTATACATCTATCATTGTTGAAATCAACAATTCCATCTTCACGTTTATGAAGCGCCTCTGTAGGACAAATGCTCACACACGGGGCATCTGTACAATGATTACAGCGTGTTACTTGAAAGACTCTACGGGTGTTTGGGAATTCCCCTTTTTCTGTCTGCTTGACATAAGTTCTGTTGACGCCAACAGGAACGTCATGCTCCGATTTACAGGCAACCGTACAGGCATGGCATCCGATGCACTTACGATTGTCTATAACAAATCCAAATTTCATATATCTCTTATCGTGTGGGTTTTATGAATAACTAAATATATGAATATTCTTTAATATGTCAATATATTATACTGACAAAAATCATTGTTTCATAAAAAACATGCTTATTTTTTCTTGATTCAGCAATTATTTAGCTGAATAGGTCGATAAATTATCATTTCGATATGCAATCGTTCTCATTGCAGCATTGATAAAAACCAGGGAATTCTAAAATTCTATGATCTTGATTTTCGAACGATCAGCCGAGGGGATAACAGCTCCGAGAGGGGCTACCTTACCAGTAAGGTTCAACAACTCTTATTCGGATACGTAAAAGCATCCGAGTCGTCCTCATGTGGTCGGATTTCATTACACTTCAGGTCTTTTTCTACCAAAATCCTGAGTTGCTTATCTCCTCTTAAATCCAAAAAATGATCAATACACACTTCGTCAGTACTGTTCCAGGCTTCCGCAACATCCGCCGGGATCGAAACTACCAAATGACCTACTTCAAAAATGGCATTGAAAGAATCTGAAATAACCAGCTTGTAACAAAAGCTGCCAGAGGCCAGCTCCACTGTTTCGTCTATTGAGTGTGCATTCATAAGATCCTCTACCTCCTTTTGCATTAACCTGATGCGGATGGAATTCCCTCTTAGTCTGAGCTTCATATTCTATTTCTTTGTGATGTATACTGATATCTATGAAAAGATTTTTCGAAAGATTAATTCATTTCCAAATCACCCCTAATTCCCCTAAAGGGGGAGTTTTGATGGATCGTGAAAAATCTAAACTCATTTCATATTCTATTTCTTTGTGATGTTTTCGAAAACATTAGGGCGTTTTTCGTTGGCCTGGAGCGCATAATCCTTAAATGAATCACGCTCCTGAGTAGTGGCAAATTTGACAGCCTCATTCAAATCTATAAATAAATGATCAATCGTCACCAGATCGTTTATTCCGGTTCTATACATCATATCCCTTACTGGCCCTTTGATGTCACTGATCAAAAATTCTACATTTTGTTCTTTCAGAAATTCGAGCAAATCTCTCAGCCCTTGAGAGGCTGATGCATCCAGATAACTAATTGCACTAGCATTGACAATTACATATTTGATTGGGACTTCTGATCCCCTCAATTTCTCCTCGATGTATTCTTTAAAATACTGAATATTGATAAAAGTCAATGAAGCATCCAACCGCAGAATCAGTAAATCATCCCACGTTTCCAAATTCTTAAAGCGCTTGACATTTCTGAATTCATGATGTCCCTTTAGTCTTCCTAGCTCCGCAATGTGCGGATAAGCCAGCTTGAATAGCAGTGTAAGGATCGACAGAATAATTCCAGTCACTATGCCTGGTACCATGCTGAAATTTAACGTAACTAGAAAGGTGATCAAAAGCAATGTGAATTCCCATCGGCTGCATTTATACAGCTTAATTGCATAGTTAATATCTATCAGACTCGACACGGCCACCAATATCACGGCTGCTAGGATAGCGTGCGGAAGATAATAGAACAGCGGAGTTAAAAATAGTAAGGTGAAGCCAACAATCAACGCACTAAAAACACTCGTAATTGGGGTGTTGGCACCCGATTGATAGTTGACAGCTGAACGGGAAAAACCTCCCGTCACAGGGTATGATTGAAACAACGAACCAATCATATTTGACATCCCCAGCGCAATCAACTCCTGATTGGCGCTGACCTTATAGGTCCTTACTTTCGCCTCAATTGATTTGGAAACAGAATAAGCTTCCATGTAAGCCACAATGGCTATGGTCACAGCTAATGGCAATAATTCTAACCAGCTCTCTATAGTAAAATCCTGAAGTTTAACTGCTGGCAACCCCTCTGGAATTTCTCGAACGATGCTCACTCCAGACTGATCCAACCTAAACGCATAAACGACTATGATTCCGATCACTACAGCGACCAATGCACCTGGAATGGACTTATGGATTTTTTTAGCTCCTTTGATAATTATGATTCCTCCTATCCCAAGAGCCAGGGTAACCAAATGCGTTTGATCCAAGGCTTGAATTGCATTCCATAGGATTTTGTAAACTTTACTGGTTTTTTCCAACTCAACACCCAGCAGATACTTAAGTTGATTGAGTCCAATGATGATTGCAGCTGCCGAAGTAAACCCACTGATGACAGGCTTGGATAGCAGATTAGTAACGAATCCCATTCTTGCCAGCCCCAGAACGACCTGAATAAGCCCCATGGTCCCAGCGAGCATAATTGCCAGTGCGATGTATGTATCTGTACCTTCAGTAGCCATGAGCCCTACTCCGCTAGCTACCAGTAATGAATCCATCGCCACGGGTCCTACTGCCAACTGTCTGGAAGTTCCAAACAGCACATAAATCAGCTGTGGAACAATAGCGGCATACAGACCATATACAGGCGGGAGTCCCGCTATGAGCGCGTAAGCCATCCCCTGAGGAATCAGCATTACCCCAACGGTAATTCCAGCCGAAAGGTCACCACCGAGTTGCTTTTTACTGTAATGAGGTAACCAATCAAAAATGGGTAAAAGCTTTTTGATATTCATGAGTTTGAGATGGATGAATCTACAAAGGTAGAGGCACGAGACCTCAAAGCAGTAACTAAAGTTACACTGGAAAGATTATTTCAAAAGATTCTCCCGCTCTGTATAAATCCTTGCCTTTTGGGGCGCCCGGCTTAGGGAAACAAATAAAACCATCCATTTTAGAAAGATTGACCAAATCGCCTGACCCATGTCCTTTGTGTGGGGTTGCTGTCAAAGTTGCTCCTTCAAATTGGAGTGAAACCGGCATGAAATAGAATAAATCCGGTTTGAATTCGACATCCACTGATAACTGTGCCGTGGTTTTATTGACTGTCAGACCGGTTGATTTTTGAAGCCATCTTTTGAAGTAAGCTGTATAACATACCAATGTAGAAACCGGGTTACCCGGAAAGCCAAACACCGTCACTTTTTCATTGCTACCAAACCAAAGTGGTTTACCCGGTCGCTGCTTTACACGATGAAAATGCTTTTTTACTCCAATCGCTTCCAGTGCTTCCGGGATAAAATCCTTCTTTCCCATTGACACTCCCCCACTCATCATAATGACTTGGTGATGCTGAACAATTTCCTCCAACCCACTTTTAATTACATCGAAATCATCATCAAAATGATGGAGCGTAAATTCAATTCCTTGCTTTTGTAACAAACCGGCAATGGTGTGCACATTGGATTTTCGAATCTGGTATTCCTTAGGTTGATCTCCAACCTCCACTAATTCATCACCCGTACTGATCACAGCTACTTTAGGTAGTTTTTTAACTTTGAGTTTCTCCTTCCCCACACTAGCAATAATCCCCAGATCGCCAATATTCAGTGTCTTACCTTTAGGAATCATTACCACTCCTTTCTCACAGTCTTTTCCCTGTATGTGCACATTGGCGCCTTGATGAATACCTTCCAAATTTACCCTTGCCTGACCCTCCACGATCTCCGTGTCTTCATATCTGATGATCGTATCTGCACCTGCTGGCAATATGGCGCCTGTCATGATCTCAATGCAGGTAGCTTCACCTTCCAGTGCTTGCTGAGAAATGCCTGCAATTTGCTGACCCACAATTTTATAATCTCTGATTCCTTTGTCAAAATCAGCATGAAGTATGGCAATACCGTCCATCGCTGCCCGGTGATACGGTGGAAAATCTCTGTCGGCAACTATATCCTCCGCCACTACTCTTCCCAGACAATCCTGAAATACAATCTCCTCAAAACCAAAATCAACAATTTGCTGATCGATCAATTCAAAAGCTTCTTCTACTGTAATCATCTTTTTACATCTAGTATTTTAAAGAATTCTTTCTTGCAGTTTATTGTATTAACAAATGATTTGAAATGAAAACTGGTTGAGTAACTATTCTATCATTCTCAACAATCGCTCAAGCTCTGCATCAGAGATATTTTCCTGATCTGATTTATCATATACGGTTAGTAAATAGACCTCTTCCTGAATGCTAATAATATGCGTGATAACCCTTGCTCCCCCAGATTTACCTTTTCCTTTTGATTTGATAGCAACTCTAATCTTGAAGCAACTATTACCCAATTCAACTCCTTGATTTGGGTTTACTTCTAGCAAAGCAATTAAGTCGGCCAGGTCCAATTTGAAGGAGTTATATTTCTTGGAAAGTTTTTTAGCCTGCCGATCAAAAAATGGAATTGATTTTACTTTATAATTCATTCAGGAGATCTTTTGCATCCCGTGCTTTGAGCTTACCTTTCTTAATGAGATTTATTTCCTGCACTGCTTCCTGCACGCCTTGAAGGATTTCCTTATTTGACATTTCTTCTAATTCCCCTTCAATACCGTCAAATTTTTCCGTTAGCATTTCCCATTCCTGAATGGGAATAAAAACACCTGTTGGGTTTCCTTGATTGTCTTTTATATACTGTAAACTCATAATAGCTAATTTAATCCATTCAATCGAGAAGTCTAATCACTAATAATTAGACAACATCCACATTTAAATTTTTATTCCAAATCCATACAACAAAACAATTCTCAATCCCACGTACCCAACCAAAAGTGCCGTCAATATCCTGATCCAGTTCAAATTGATTTTACTATTGGACAGATAAGCACCTAAAAACCCTCCAATGACCACCGCACCGAAAATAGGAACTGCAAAACCTAGCTTTAAAGTCAGGGTATCTGCATTGTATAACCCGATCAAACCGGCAATAGAATTGGCCCAAATAAACAGAGAAGCCAAAGAAGCTATCACTCGCGGAGTAGCCCAACCATATAAATTGAGTACTGGTGAAAGGAAAATCCCTCCGCCAATTCCGGCCACACCTGATAGAAAACCGATGGCCATTCCAAATCCTCCTCGCTGTACCCAATTCAATTCCCGTTCTTCCATCTTTCGCTTAATGCTTTGCAAAACCATCGAAACCGCCGAAAGAATCAGGGCACTTCCTAAAATCAGAAAAAAGACTTTTTGTGATAATCGAAGTTGGGCACCTAGAAATGCAACAGGCATAGAAAAGATGATAAACGGCCAAAACTTCCGTATGTCAAATACTTTATTCTTGATATACATGGCTGTGCCAATGGTTACAACTGTAACATTTAGCACCAGGGCGAGTGTCCTGATCTCATGAAAATCAACAAGAAAAAGACTCAGAATGGCTAAATAGCTAGATCCTCCTCCAAACCCTACCGAAGAATAGAATAACGCAACACCAAAGAATATCAATGGTAAAAAGTCTATCATTTACTTTGGTATCCTCCTTTTACCTGATAAATTCTCAAATACGGAAATCTTGATTTTAGCTCCAATGAAACGTTTCTGGTAGAAATACCCTGCTCACAAACAAGAATCAGTTTATCTTTTGTTGGCTGAAATCCTTCCAATTCATTGATCGGAATATTCGCGAATCGATCGTCATGGTAGTTGTCATACAATATCGGAGTTCGGATGTCAATCAAATGAAATTCACTTTCATTCAAAGAGTCAAGTTCCTTCCAAGAGATCAAATCTGAATTAGCCTTTTGTTTTTGCTTGACTTGCTCAGCCAATTTGATCACATATGATTCGTTCGCTGCAGCATCTATAACCATCAGCTTTCCCGCCAATGATTCACCAAAACCCGTGATAGTTTTCACTACTTCTATTGCCTGAAAACTTCCGATTATTCCAGGTAGGGCTCCCAAGACACCGATTTCCGCGCAGTTCACTGCTTTGGCCTGATCATCAGGAAATAACTGACGATATCCGGGTGTCCCCAAATAATTGAAAACACTGACCTGTCCTTCATATTTGTACAGTGCTCCATAGACGAACGGTTTTCCATGTTCACGGCATTGATCATCAATCAAATAACGCACTTCCAGATTGTCTGTGCAGTCCACTATCACATCATGCCGGGCAATCAATTCAGACGCATTTTGATCAGTCAGATTCTCAAAATAAGCTTTGATTTCCACATCAGGGTTTAAGCCATCAAGCGAGTGCTTGGCAATATCTACTTTTGGTTTCCCAATATCGTTAGTTCGGTAAATTACCTGCCGTTGTAGGTTGCTCATCGAAACCACATCTCCATCCAATACACTGATGTGCCCCACTCCCATACCAACGAGGTATTGTAAAACTGGCACACCTAATCCTCCCGCACCAACCACCAGAACCCGAGCCCGCAAAAGCTTCTCCTGCCCTTCCAAACCAATTTCTGGCAAAACGATCTGACGTTGGTAGCGTTTCAGGTTCATTTGATCAATTTCAGTACTTCTTCGTATTCCTCAGGATTGTTCGCATTATACAGTTCCTGATCATTGTACGGAAAGATTTGCTTAATGTCCGTGTTGAGTAGGAATTTTCGTGGACAGTTCTTTCCTTCTTCCAAATGATGCACCTTCAGGGCTTCTAGAGCCTGATATTCCCAAATAGCCACCAATGGCTCAGGCAATTTTGTTTTATCCGTTGCAAATGCAGTGGCGTGTTTTTGTGGATCTCTCTCTGCTATTAACTTTCGCAATGTCTGTGCATTGACCAGTGGCAGATCACAAGCCAGCACCAACCATGATTTCCCTGGGTACAGCATCATCGCACTGATGATCCCATTGATTGGACCCTTTGTATCTAGCTGATCTTCTATAAGATTTTCTGTAAAATCTACAGCCTGACCTTTTTTGACTGACACAAATGTTTTCGGCAAAAGTTGAGAGACCAGGTCATACAAATGCTCGACCTGCGGTTTGTGATAGTATTTGATTTGAGACTTGTCTTGTCCCATTCTCGTGCTTTGTCCTCCGGAGAGTACCAGTCCATATAATTCAGTTTCTTTTGAAGTCACGTTTCCCTCCTGATTTAGATTCTAATTGAGTGGGGCCAAGAATAATGTCATGTGACAAGGCCTTGCACATGTCATAAATACATAGTGCAGCTAAAGATGCTCCGGTCAATGCTTCCATTTCCACTCCGGTCTGGCCCACCGTTTTTACGGTGCAATGAATCCGAAACCCATTCTCGATGGGTTGTATATCCACATCTGCTTTACTGATTGGAATGTTATGACAAAGCGGAATCAGATTGGAGGTTTGTTTTACACCATTAATTCCTGCCAGCACAGCTATTTGCACCAGGCTCCCTTTTTTGGTATTGAACCCATTCTTTTTCAGCACATTATAGACTTCAGTAGGGAAAGTCACTATTGAAGAGGCTGTTGCCAGCCGTTCTGTCATTGACTTACCAGATACATCTACCATTTCTGCATCCCCTTGTGCATTAATATGTGTCAGTTGATCGCTCATCCGCCTAACTTGGTCATTGATTGAAATTCTCCATTTTGATCAGAAGCGACAAATCCATCAATTGGCTTCTTTAAAACTACAGCTTGAATGGCATTTTGAATTGTTTGATCATTTGCACCGTTCCTCATGAGATCCCGAACATTCAATTCGTCTTTACCATACAAACAAGTCCTCACATCTCCCGTAGCAGAAACTCTCAGACGGTTACACTGTCCACAAAATGTACGGCTGAAAGAAGGAATCACACCAAAGCTTCCATCAAACCCATCAATGTGATAATTCTGAGAAGTAGAATTAGGCAAATCCACCAAACGAGTGTATTTGTACTCGCGGGAAATAATATCAAGAATATCCTGATAACTCAGGGTTTCATTCTGTTTCCCAGAGCCATTAAATGGCATCTCTTCCAGAAATCTGACAGAAATTTTATTTTCTTTAGAATACTCTATCAGAGGCAAAATCTGATCTTCATTCCTTCCTTTCATGACCACACAATTCACTTTGAGATCAAAACCTTCATCGATCATTTGATCCAGGTTTGCTTTGACCTGTTTGAATTCATTTCGTCTAGTAATTTGATTGAATTTATCTTCTTCCAGAGCGTCCAGACTCACATTGATATTGGTAATTCCCAGGTCTTTAAGTCTAGAAATGTACGGCTTGATCACCGTCAAATTGGAAGTAATTCCTATGGATTTTAAGAAAGGACGCTGAGCAAGTTTTTCTAATAATTCAATTAGATCTGTTCTTACAAAAGGTTCCCCGCCAGTAATACGAATTTTATTGACTCCCGCATCTCCCAGCGTATCCACAAGCCGTAAAATTTCCTCGAAGGATAGTAGATTGTCTTTTTGTGCAAAGGTCATTCCACGCTCGGGCATACAGTATGTACACCGCAGGTTACATCGATCTGTTACCGAGAGTCGCAAATAATTGATTTGCCTCCTGAATTTGTCTTGCAAGATCGGGGGTGCTGCAGACTGATATGGGTTAATTACGTTCATGGGCTGTCTCTTTTTAGCCTAGCTGAAATCAGACATAATCTGCGTAATGAACGACCAGATTAAGTCTTCAATTTCGAGATTTTATCATTTATTCAGCAACTGGTATTATCCGCCAGAGACAGGTGGGATCAATGCTATTTCATCTCCCGATTGAATGGAATCTTGGTCTTTGGCATATTGCTTATTGACAGCAATGGCTACCGAAGACCATCTTACAGATGGGTATTTCTCTATCAAGTAGTTTCTCAATGATTCTACGTTCCGCATTTCTTCCTCAACCCTTAATTCCGCAAGCCCCACTACCTCTTTTACCTGTCCAAATGCTTTTATCAAAACCATAATTCTAGTTCATCACCTGAAATATGAACAATTATTCATATATATCAAAACCTAACCTCACATTTCTCTATGCAGTTGAGCACTCCCAACACCTCATCCAACTTCAATGTATAATAGATATTTCTTCCTTCTCTTTTACTACCAAGCACCCCTTTGAGCTTCATGTTGGATAGATGGTGTGACACTAAAGACTGATCTACGCCTCCTAGCCCTTCGCAAATTTCATTGACTGATAGACGCTCCACATCCCTCAACAGATTGATAATGGCTATCCTGGTAGGATGAGCAATCGTCTTTAATATGAAGGCTGCAGTCTCTAATTTTTCCTGAGTGATGGCTGATTTGATTTCGTTCATGTGGTAAAAATATGAATTGATATTCATATTATAAAACGTCAGAACCCTCGAAAAATTCAGTCATCTCGCTGATTTACATCAAGAAAGCACCTGATCCCGCTCCTTCGGCTTCACTTTAGCTGGCTCCTCCAACGAAACGATTTTGCCAAATCCATGTAGGTTTTGACCTACAAAATCCTTTGGAAAATCTTCTATTCCCGGGAATCCTAAACGAATATCACGCCCTTCATAGGGTATATAATCGGTCTTGAAAATGTAATCCCAGATACTCAATGTAATTCCAAAATTGATACCGTATGGTTTGTCTTTTGGAATGTCATAAGCATGATGCCAAATATGCATTTGCGGGTTATTAAAAATGTATTTCAATGGCCCCAAATTCAATTTGAAATTACTATGATTGAAATGACCAACAGCCAGGGTGAAGATATGAATGATGAAAAAATCTCTCAGGCTGATGCCAATAAGTGCCAGTGGAATGTACTCTATGGTGCGATAAACCACATTTTCCATCCAATGATATCTAAGGTGTGCGGCAAACCCCATTTGCTCCACGGAATGATGTACCTTGTGATATTCCCAAAGTCTTGGACTGTAATGCAATAATCGATGCACCCACCACTGCACAAAATCCCTCACCAGAAATCCTACTAATAAATGTGCCCAGATTGGCCAGCTCATCACTTCGAAAGCGACCAAATTGGTAATACCTATGGATGCTAATAAATCATTGAAAAAATGTACGACCACATTGGATGCTGCATTATATATGATCAATGAAAACAAGAAGAAATTGAAAAACATGTAAAAGAAATCCAGCCAGAAATCTTTCCTGAATTTGGATTGTTTCTCCCTCCAGGGTTTGATCAGCTCCAACCCAAAGAAAAATGCTGAAACACCAATCAACCAATAAAAATAATTATGCCATGCAGGATGCGTCATCTCATTCCAGAGATAGTTTGCATAGCCTGAATAACTATCTCCAATTACAGTCAGTATTTCCTCCATTGATGAATGATTTATACTGACTAAAGTACGGGGGCTGGTCAGATTGGGTGGTAACCTTTGTTACAGAATGATGCTGACTTGGCTTATACAGGCAATTTATTCATTTGTCATACTTTTATGATGAATTATTCATTTTTGAATAATAGCCATTCAGTTACCTTGTTTTCGATAAATCCATTTGTTTACAGTTTCATGATCAAATATTTACTACTCCTAATTCCCGTTATTTTTCTAGCTTGTCAGGGCTCATCTGAAAAATCGAAACTCCCTGAAATTCAATCTGGAAGCATACAGCCAATGCCAGATCAATGGATAGATGCAGACACCAAACACCGGATATTTAGGATTGGAAGAGACTCTGCAGAAAATAGAAGTTTTTATTTTCATAATAACCCTTTCATTCCTGGCAAAGGTGATGACGGTGACCTGATGGTTTATTACAGCAAAGTTGATGGAAATAATCAGCTCTTTGTGGTGAATCTGAAAACGCTCAAAAGCGAACAATTAACCAATCACAATCATAGAATCAGAGGTGAAATCGTGAATCCAAAACTAAGAGAGGCGTTTTATCAAAGCCGTGATAGTGTGTTTGCGGTGAATGTGGATACAAAAGAGAACAGACTGGTTTATGTTTTCCCTGAAGATTTTAAAGCAGGCATATCGGCAGTGAATAGTACCGGAGAACTTATGGCTGGCTCCTGGTCTGCTCCGATCAAAGATTCAATTTACAGAGCTGACCCCCGAAAATCCAGTTACTTTGAAAGCATCTATGAAGCTAAAATTCCTCATACTGTATTTACAGTAAATATCAATACTGGAATACTCAATAAAATTCATTCAGATACGGCCTGGATCAATCATATCCAATTTTCACCTATAGACCCAAAGCTGCTGATGTTTGCCCATGAAGGCCCATGGCACAAAGTAGATCGCATCTGGACAGTGGATGTAACTAACCCTAACCCAAAACTGATGCATCAGAGAGAAGTATACCGTGAAATTGCAGGTCATGAGTTTTTCAGCAAGGACGGAAAAACAATTTGGTATGATTTACAAAAACCAAGAGAAGTAAACTTTTTCCTCGCTGGAGTAAATATCGAAACTGGTAAAAAAACAATGTATGAATTACAGTCTGATCAGTGGTCGATTCATTTTAATATCTCCCCTGATCAACAATCATTCGCCGGGGATGGTGGTGATTCTACTCAGGTAGCTCACGCCAAAAACGGCAGGTGGATCTATCATCATGTCCCAAAAGATGACACGTTGATATCGGAAAAACTCGTAAACATGAGTACTCATAATTACCGACCTCTGGAACCGAATGTTCACTTCTCTCCTGATGGGAAATGGGTGATTTTCAGATCTGACATGGATGGGAAATCAGAAATATACGGAGTTGAACTTTAAACCCCAATTATGCATTAGGGAATTAGAAGTTGAGTGAAAACTTCGATTATTCAGGTATATGAGCGATTTTGGTGCTATTATCAAAATCACCAAAATGGTTAATCGCAAGGAGATCAAT
>JAUIAO010000009.1 GCA_030425425.1 Bacteroidia bacterium
CATGCCAACAAAAGAGTGCTGAAAATCTCTTTACCTGCAAAAAGAAGACCTTGGATGGATGGAATTTTTTCTCAGATTTCATCCTTAAGCCCTCCTTTTGATTATTCTAATGCATAATCCGGGTTTATTGGATTTCTATTGCTGATATTGGGATTGGTGATGCTATTCTTGCGTCCTAATCTTTCTGAACAAGATGAGTTTGTCGGAGAAAATCGAATCAGAAGAAAAGCTCCTGTATTTTTACTGGCATTCACCAAGCCCATGTCTTTAGGAATTGTAGGCGTAGGTCTCTTTTTCACAATATTACCATACTTGTTTTTCTGGGCCGAGCCTGGCTACCAGTATTTCCTTGTTTATCCCACAGGTCAGCCAGGTGTGGTGATGAACCAGGGGATTAAGTTTAGAGGATTCGCCAAGGTGGTCCCATGGCAAAAATACATCGACATCAAAGTGGTAGATGATCGAGATGATTTTTCTAAAGAATTGGAGGGTGTCATGAAACCTATTCCGATACGTTTTATTGACCAGGTAACAGCTGAAGTGAAAATTTCAGGGCGTTTTCAATTACCTACTGATGAGCAAAACTTCATCAACTTGGCAATCAAATACCGAAGCATGGAAAACCTTGTACAGAATACATTAATTCCAACCATTCGTGAGCAGACCAATAACACTGGATATATGTTTGCTGCTCAGAACTACATATCTGGAGAAGCACAAAGCTTCCGTCAGACCTTGGATGAACAACTGAAAGGTGGTGCTTATAAAGTTGAAAAGTATGTAAATAAAGACACAGTATACAGTGATATACAAGACGAAGACTCGAGAATTATCAAAGAAATTCGCACGACCTATACTGTAGAAAAAGTGATGGAAAATGGATTTCCTGTTCGAATATCCCATGAATTGACTGAAAACAACATTATTGTTTCCCAAGTTATTGTTGATGATGTGATTCTGGAACCTACCTTTAAGCAAAGGCTTGAAGCTCAGCGCGATGAATCGGCCAAACGCCAGATAGAGCAACAAAAAATCGAAACCGCTAAAGCCGCTCAGTCTAGAATCATTGCAGAAGGAGAACGTGATAAGGCCGCAGAACGTGTAACTCAGGAAAAAGAACAAGTAAAGCAATTGATTGCGATTGAAACTAAATTGAAGCAAGAACGCACGAACAAAGAACTAGCAGCCATTGCATTGGAGACAGAAAGACTAAAAGCTCAACAAAGAAAGGTCACCGCTGATGCCAAAGCATATGAAAATGCTAAATTAGTGTCTGCGGGACTGACACCACAAGAAAAGGCCGAGTGGCAATATAAAACTTCAGTTGGAGTAGCTGCAGAGCTTTCTAAATTGAAATTCCCGGAGACAATGATCATTGCTGACGACAAAGGAGGCACTCCGCTGGAATCACTTATTGGAGCAGCGATGGCCAAACAATTGACCAGTGATAACTCTAAAAAAGGATTTTAAATAATTATGTTACAAAAAAAGATACTCCTTTTCGTTTCATTAACCATAAGTATTATTTGTGTTCGGGCGCAGGGAGTATCTTTTTCTTATCTCATTCCCAAAAACGGATACCTCTCAGCTCCTGTTAGCCCATTCTCACTTAGAGGCATAGGAATCGGTAATAATGCCGGTTTAGAAACTGGTTTTTCTCTTTACAACATTCCAGGTCTATCTATGGACAACCTGCCGTTTGATAGTGATAAACCGCTTACAGGACCTCATTTTTCCGTGTTAGTTCCGGCAGAGATTTTCATAAAAATACCTGTTAGTGATCTAATAGTGAAACTTTCTGGAGGTGGGTTCACCTGGTGGAACATCACCTCTAGGATCAACGAAGGAAATATGGATCGTGCATTTCGAGACTTTTACTCCTACCAAATCATCAATACAAACATGTCTCTAGACAACAAACTGGGTTTTGGCTGGCTTGCGGGTATTGATTTTGATTTTCCAATCAACCGAGACGTCTCCATCAATTTTGGTGGTCATTATCTGGATGGTGGAGTGAAAACAGGCCTTAATGGATCTTATGTTGCTCTGGATCAAAATGATCAGGTCATCAACGAAAGCATCAATCTTCCCGATGCTGAAATTTTGTTACAAGGAATAGAACTTTCTATTGGAGTTCAGTTTTAATTCATAAACTGTTTACACCTGATGAGTGAAAAGGAATTGATCAAAGCGCGGCTTGGAGAAAAGCAACGAAAACAGCAAGCCCAGAAACAAGCAACATATTTATCGATTCTGGTCATCCTTCTTATCGTAAGCACATTTGGATTATTTTCACTAATCAACCATTTACCAAAAGCCAATGCTTCTACTCTTTTCTTTTGGAACAGCTTATCACTGATTATTGGCGCCCTGCTCTTTCACTTTTCGAAAACCAAGATCAAACATCACGAGATTGAAAAAGCATTACAATATTGGGGATTCGGACTTATTTTCGGGATCATTTTCATAGCTATACAGCTAATGGGGCTCGAAGAAATGGTTAGAAAGGGACTGCACCATCGAAATATTTATTTCCCAATTTTCTCGTTCCATTTATTAATCATCGCTACTATTTGCTGGTTCAATTTTAAAGTATTCAAACGTCTGAAAAACTATGAGATTCACTCCAAAGCCGATCATCCACTCAGGAATGCATATTGGCTGAGCCTAATCACTTTGATGATTTATCTACTCATCCTAATCATTTAATAAAAATGAAAAATCCATGCCTGCTTAAGCAAACATGGATTTACAATGTCATTTGAAAATGGGGTTACTTCACATCTCCCATCCATTTTCTTAGCAACCCGGAAAATACTAAGAACGTCAACCCTGCTCCTACCCCAAGCATAACCACAGACATAAAGAGGTCTGGCAATTGAGATACATCTTCTGAGTCGAATCCTCCAGCAAACAAACCGGCTATCAGGTTTCCAAAAGAAGCGGCTACAAACCAAATACCCATCATCTGACCTACATAAGCTTTTGGTGCAAGCTTTGTGGTAACACTCAATCCAACAGGACTCAATGTCAATTCTCCAATAGAATGCAAGAAATAAGTCAATATCAGGTATCCCATTCCTACAGCTCCCGCAGATGCTGCAGCTGCATTAGCAGCAATTACCATAACAAAGAAACCAGCAGCCATTAGAATTAGTCCAATACCGAATTTTATTGGTGTGTTTGGATTCATATTTTTAGCAGCAAGTTTCACCCAAAGGGCTCCGATAATTGGCGCAAATATCACAATGAAAACCGGGTTAGCATTTTGCAACCATCCTGGAGGAACCAGGAATCCCATCAAATTTCTATCAGTAAAATCTCTGGCAAAAAGGTTCAATGTGGAGCCTGCCTGCTCAAATCCTGCCCAAAAAGTGGCAGCACCTAGGAACAAAACAAAGATGATCACCACCTTTTTCTTCTCATCTGATGACAAGCCTCCCGCCAGAATGATATTCAGCAAATAAAAGAAGGTAATTCCAGGAATTAAGATAGCCATGGATTGAGCTACGCCGGGTGCGGTAGTCAGATCTACATAACCTGTCATTTGCGCAATCACAATCAATATCACCATCACTGCTAAAATCGCAATTGCAAAAACAGGATTTTTCTTCTCGCTTGTATTCGATTTGGCTTTAGGTTCTTTTCCAATTTCTTTAAGGTATTTGTCACCTGTAATCTGGTATTGGATCAATCCAGCCAGCATTCCAATTGCAGCAAGCCCAAAACCCCAATGCCAGTTCCATGTAGCAAATAAGCTAACGAAAGTCTGACCCAGAATCGAACCCAGGTTAATTCCCATGTAAAATATGGAGAATCCAGCATCTCTTCTTGCCGGATCGTCTGGATACAAATCACCAACTATTGTACTAATATTAGGCTTAAGGAAACCTGTTCCAAGGGCTACAAAAGCAAGCCCTGCAATGAAAACAGCTGTACTACCCGGAATGGCCAATAATGCATGACCGATCATGATGAGCACACCACCAATGAAGATGGCTTTTCGCTGACCAAAAATATTATCTGCCAGCCAGCCGCCTGGTAAAGTTAAGAGGTAAACTGCGGCTGTATATAGGCCATATATGGCTCCTGCTGTCTGATTATCGAGACCAAGTCCCTGCTGTGCAACATCTGTGGTCATGAACAATATCAGAATGGCTCGCATACCATAATAACTGAATCGTTCCCACATCTCTGTGAAAAATAAAGTTGCTAAGCCTCTGGGATGGCCTAAAAAAGCTTTCTCTGAACTCATTGAATGCTATTGGTTAATGTTAACAAAATATGAATTATTAAGTGGGGCAATAATAAGCAATTAATGGGATTATGAATGATTTCCCAAGAGCCGTTCATCAAAAACATAGATGACAAATCTCATGAATAAAAATCAGCGAAAATTCGCTATTTCAAAATTTTATCCTTTTAATTTGCAATTGCAAACGTTTGCAGATTGTCGTCAAATTCACGCTACATAATACGAACTTAGATACACAATTACATGGAAGAATTCGGACTAAAATCCCAAAAAACCGGTCTTGAAGCTACCGGAATCAAGAAAGTAAAAGAAGCTCACTGGAACCTCACGGCAGCTGAGCTGATTGAAACTGCCATTCAAAACAAGGAAGGTCATCTCACTGACACAGGCGCGATCATGTGTGATACTGGAAAGTTTACCGGGCGTTCACCTAAAGACCGATATATTGTTAAAGATTCCTACACTGAGGAGAAGGTTTGGTGGGGAAATATCAACATTCCATTTAGTCCTGAGAATTTTGATAGGATCTATAACAAAATGCTCGGCTACCTAGAAGAACGTAAAGTTTATGTACGCGATGCATATGCGGGTGCTGACAAAACCCATCGACTTAGGCTGAGAGTAATCAATACAATGGCCTGGCACAATCTCTTCTGCTACAACATGTTCATTCGTCCAGAAGAATATAAGCTCAAAGATTTTGATCCCAATTTCACAATTATTTGTTGCCCGGAATTTGAAGCTGATCCGGAAACTGATGGGGTAAGACAGGAGAATTTTGCGATCGTAAATTTCACTAAAAAGATGATCCTGATTGGAGGCACCGCATACTCTGGTGAAATGAAAAAAGGAATTTTCTCAGTATTGAATTTCCTATTACCAACCGAAGAAGGCGTATTGCCCATGCATTGCTCTGCAAATATGGGACCTGAAAGACACGACACAGCCATTTACTTTGGGCTGTCCGGCACAGGAAAAACAACACTATCAGCTGATCCTAACAGGCTATTAATTGGTGATGATGAGCACGGCTGGACGGATAAGAACGTCTTCAATTTCGAAGGAGGCTGCTATGCTAAAGTCATCAACCTCAACGCTGAAAGTGAACCAGATATTTACAATGCGATTACTTACGGTGCTATTTTAGAGAATACTCGTTTTCAACCAAACACTCGAAATGTAGACTATAAGAATGTGGAGGTCACGGAGAACACCCGAGTGTCCTACCCTATTGAAAACATCAAGAATATCATCCAACCATCAATTGGTGGAATTCCGAAAAACATCTTCTTCCTTACTTTGGATGCATTTGGAGTGATTCCTCCTATCCAGCGTTTATCAAAAGGGCAGGCAATGTATCACTTTATTTCTGGTTACACTTCCAAAGTAGCAGGTACAGAGGCTGGAGTCACCGATCCTGAACCGGTATTCTCAGCTTGCTTCGGCGCACCATTTATGCCACTCCACCCAACGGCTTATGCTGAAATGCTCGGAGCTAAAATGGAAGAAAACAATGTAAATGTCTGGTTGATCAATACTGGTTGGACCGGTGGTCCGTTTGGTGTTGGCTCAAGAATCAAATTGAAGTTTACAAGAGCAATGATTTCCGCAGCGCTTTCCGGAGTATTGGACAATGTTGGATATAGAACTCACTCGATCTTCGGAGCAGAAATTCCTCTCACCTGCCCAGGAGTACCTAACGAGATACTTTCTCCTAGAGAAACATGGAAAAATGACGAGGCTTTTTACAAAAAAGCTAATGAATTAGCGGTGATGTTCAATAAGAACTTCGACAAGTTCCGTGAGTTTGCCAATGAGGAAATTCTTGCTGGTGAACCAAAGAAAAACCCGAAATATGAAGGATAAGAAATAAGTCTCTGGCTTATCAGTTGAATTCTATTTTAAAAGCAGCTCAAAAGGGCTGCTTTTTTATTAGGCACCAACCAATTATTAAAATCCTTCTTTCACTTTATCATATGAGTATTTAATTTACGGAGATATCACCCATACCAATCGAATGAATCTGAAACGTAATCATATCATTGCAATTCTGGGGGGAATAGCCCTAATCACTGTTCTAAACCTATTGCTGATACATTTCGAAAAGCAAGTGGAGGGATCCGATCTTACCAATTTTGAAAATGTGATGTGGTATATGATCGTCACGCTTACTACAGTAGGTTATGGTGACTACTCTCCAATTTCAACCGGCGGTAAGCTTATCGGGTATGTTTATGTTTTTTCAAGCCTCGGGGTTTTGGGGTATTTGTTTAGCACTATTTCTAATAAAATCTATACCATGTTAGAGGAAAGAAAACTTGGATTTGAAGGTACAAAATTTGAAAATCACATCATCTTCCTGGGGTGGAATGAGTTTAGCCAGATGGTGGCTGATGAGGTGGTTTATGCAAACAGAAAGATTGCGATTTTGACGGACGACAAGGATCATGTAGACTTGATTTATGATCATTATGGAAAGCAAAAGGTTTTTGTATTGTTTTCTGATCGTCAGGGAACGGAAACTTATCAAAGACTGAACGCAGGAAAAGCCAATACTGTGTTCATCTCCATGGAGGATGATGCCGAAGCATTGATGGATGTGGTCAATCTCAAACAGGAGTATCCTAATATGGAAATCGTTGTTGCTTTACAAAGATCTAAGTTGAAGCAAACCTTCATGGCTGCAGGGGTGACATATGTGATTCCGAGAAATGAAATTGCGTCGAAACTAGTGGCGAGCTATATTTTCGAACCAGATGTTGCTGACCTCAATGTGGACCTCATTTCTTCAGCTGGGACGGATACGGATTATGATATTTTGGAATACAAAGTGTTATCTTCTAATCCATATCTGAACATGAATAGCCACGAGATATTTCATGGATTAAAAAATGACCATGATGCAGTATTGATGGGTATTAGTAAGTCAGAAAATGGTGTTAGGAAACTGATAGCCAATCCTACTAACGATGTTAAACTCAAAGAGGGAGATTACCTGGTAATTATGACCACTGGGTTGGGCAAAACAAAGCTCACAGAGATTTTCGGGATCGAACAAGGAAGGATGAGTAATTTGGTTTAAAAACAACTATTCCCGTCCTCCTTTTGTTAGGGTGGTTCGGTGTTCCGAAGGTGCCTCAAGAGGATGGGTAACATATATGATTTAACAATAAAAAATATGAAAATAGCAGTAATAGCGCATGATGGTAAAAAAGCGGAAATGGTGGCTTTTTTACTTAATTATAAGAATCAGTTGGATAAAGTCGATTTAATCTCAACCGGTACAACTGGAGGTCATGCGGAGAAAGCCGGACTAAAGGTTCATCGTTATTTATCTGGCCCTCTTGGAGGTGATGCGCAGATAGCTGCAGAAGCAGCAGAAAAGAAAGTAGATCTGGTAGTCTTTTTCAGAGATCCACTGGACAAACATCCGCATGAACCAGATGTACAAATGCTTATGCGAATATGCGATGTTCATGATATTCCTCTAGCAACAAATCCTGCTTCTGCAAGATTGATGATGGATGGGTTATTGAAGCGAAGTGAGAAGTAGAATGAAGTAAAAAGTGAGTAGTAAACAGTTAAATTGTAGACAGAGTATTCTAGTGTTTAGTAATAAACCAATTTGAACAGAATGAGCGAGAATAGCTTGAGGAATTACCGGCAAGGGTAAAGTCGCGAATTGGGAAATAGTGAAATCATTTTCTAAGGATGAAAAACACCAATTCAATTTTCCATTTATAGTACGCTACAATCCCCAATTACCAATCACAAATCAACCATTCACTATTTAACGAATCACAAATCAACCAATTATTAAACAACAAATATGAAGTGGGGAATAATCAGTACGGCGAAGATCGGGATGGAAAAAGTGATTCCGGGAATTTTAAAGAGCGATTCTGAAGAAGTCGTCGCGATAGGTTCTCGAAACCTGGAGAGCGCCAAAGAAGCAGCCACAAGTCTTAATATTCCCAAGTTCTACGGCTCTTATGAAGATGTCATCAACGATCCTGAAGTAGAAATCATATACAATCCCCTCCCCAACCACATGCATGTAGAATGGACTGCAAAAGCCATCAAGGCTGGCAAACATGTACTTTGTGAAAAACCATTATTCATTGATCCTATAGACGCAGAATTATTGATCAAACTAAGAGATCAGCATCAGGTGAAGGTTGGAGAAGCTTTTATGGTGAGAACTCACCCACAATGGATCAAAGCAAAAGAGATCATCGATTCAGGAGAACTGGGAGAAGTACTCTCCTATCAAGCCACTTTCAGTTACTTCAATACCGATCCAAAAAACATAAGGAATATTGCTGAGTATGGAGGAGGGGCGCTGAGGGACATTGGATGTTATCCAATAATGACTTCCAGATATTTATTTAATGAAAATCCAGAACAAGTCATTCTCAACGCTCAGATTCATCCCGATTTCAAAACTGACATTTTGAGCAATGCCATCATGAAATTTTACTCAGGACGAACTGCTTCATTCACAGTAAGCACTCAACTGTCTCCATATCAAAGAGTACATGTTTTGGGAAGTAAAAAAGAAATGGAAATATTGATCCCCTTTAATGCTCCTACGGATAGAAACACATTAATCAAAATTAACAATGGGGACATTCTTCAAAAGGATATCGAGAAAATTGAAATCCCAGCTTGTGATCAATATCAGCTACAATCTGAGGCCTTCTCTGATGTGATCAAGAAAAACACAAAAGTTCCAGTATCCTTGGAGGACGCCTTAGATCACTCGAGGATAATTGCTGGTTTGTTTGAATCATTGGAAACAGAAAGATGGGTATCACTTTGAGCCAAACACCTGTGGCTATGGAAGGAGTAAGAAAACCCTAAAGTGATTTAAAAGAAAGTCATCATTAAACCATCAATGCTCCGGCAATAGCTGCTGTCATCATGGTAGCCAGTGTAGCTGCTAGTAAAGCCCTGAAACCTAGCTGTGAAAGATCTGCTTGTCTTCCTGGCGCCATCACTCCTATTCCTCCGATTTGGATAGCTATTGAGCTAAAATTAGCAAAACCACATAAGGCATAAGTAGAAATAACGATAGATTTTTCACTTAAAAGATCTGCAGCTTTCATGTCTGACAGGGATAGATAAGCAACAAATTCATTAATGACCATTTTCTGCCCTAGCAAGCTTCCTACCAGCATACTTTCATTCCATTCTACACCAATTGCAAAAGCGAATAATCGGAATATCTGTCCGAGAATGTATTGCAATGAAAACCCGTCAAAAGCACCGTTACTTGAGCTTATGGCAAATTCATTCAATCCTGTCCAATCCCCAATCCCATCAACCAATATCCAATTCAAGGCATAAATAATCGCGATAAAAGCCAATAACATCCCTGCAATGTTCATTGCTAACTTTATTCCATCACTGGCACCGCTTGCCAAAGCATCAACCAGATTCACCCCTATGCTTTCTTTGTTGACTGAAAGATTACCATCAATCTGATCACGGTGCAGTTCTGGTAAAAATATCTTCGACATCACTATCGCCGCAGGAGCATTCATAATGGACGCACTCAATAAATATGAGGCAAATTTGGCTTGCAGTACGGGATCTCCTCCTCCAAGAAATGAAACATATGCCCCTAACACACTTCCTGCTATGGTTGCCATTCCACCTGTCATCAAACAATTGAGCTCTGACTTGGTCATTTTGGCTATGAATGGCTTCACCAGCAAAGGTGCCTCAGTCTGACCAAGGAAAATATTTCCAGCTGCTGAGAGACTTTCCGCTCCGGACAACCTCATGGTTTTGGTCATAATCCAGGCAAATCCAAATACAATTTTCTGGAGTACCCCGAGATAATAAAGTCCTGCCGTCACTGAAGAAAAGAATATCACTGTTGGCAAAGCCTGGAAGACAAAAAGAAACCCCAAGCTGTGCTTTGCTTCAGTAGCATCAGAGTTTTTGGCCAAATCACCATAAAGAAACTCAGCACCTTTCAAACCAAACCCTAAAAACTTTACAAAGGCAGCACTAATCGCTGAAAACATGGATTGAACAAAAGGGATTTGGCCTATCATGAATCCAAAAATGATCTGCAACAAAATCCCTATACCCACTACTTTCCAGTCGATTTTGGACCGGTTACTGGATAAAAAATAAGCTACAATAATGATAAAAGCCAGTCCAATGAGCGCTCTGAATATGTCCATACGACTTAGTTACGTCTGTTGATTTCATCCCTGATTTTTGCTGCACGCTCATAATCTTCGTCAGCCAAAGCCTCATCCAGCAGGGTATTCAACTGATCGATGGGCATATCTTCTAATTTTTTAGCAACCGGTTCAGGTTTTCCTGAGCCGGTTGCTTTTGTTTTTGGCTCTGGAACTTCCTCATCCTCATCGGATAAGACAATTCCTGCCTCTGTTAATATTGATTCGTTGGTATAAATATCTACTTTGAATCGTAAACCAATAGCAATAGCATCTGACGGACGAGCATCAATCTCAAATTCTTCACCATCTTTTTCACCCATAATCCGAGCAAAGAAAACCCCCTCCTTCAAGTCAGAGATATAGATTTCTTTGATATTGTAGCTCAGTTCATAAGCAAAAGACCTAAATAAATCATGCGTCATTGGCCTGTTGGGAGTAATCTCCTCAATCTCTATGGCAATCGCCTGAGCCTCAAACATCCCAATGATGATTGGCAATCTCCTATTGCCATCTACTTCGCCAAGTACTAACGCAAATGAACCTGATTGTGATTGACTCGATGAGAGTCCTAGAATTTCTAATTTGATCTTATCCGCCATTACACTTATTGTGCCTTCTTTATTGCTTCAGTTAGTTTCGGTACAACTTCGAATGCGTCGCCTACCACTCCATAATCGGCAGCCTTGAAAAACGGCGCTTCTTCGTCTTTGTTAATTACCAAAATATATTTTGAAGAGTTCACACCAGCCAGATGCTGAATAGCTCCAGAGATCCCAACGGCTATGTAAAGCGAAGGACTAACTTTAATTCCAGTCTGCCCTACATGCTCATGATGTGGTCTCCAATCCATATCTGATACAGGTTTACTACAACCTGTCGCTGCTCCAATTGTTTTTGCCAACTCTTCTATCATTCCCCAATTTTCTGGTCCTTTCAGACCTCTACCCCCAGAAACTACCAATTCTGCTTCAGGTAACAAAATCTCACCTGTTGCTTTGGCTCTCTCGGTTACTTTTACTTTGAAATCAGCCTCAACGTGTGCAGGAGCAAACTCTTCAACCGCAGGACTTCCGGCATCCTCTTTCACACTGATCGCGTTTTTCTTAAGGCCAAGTATCTTCTTTTCGCCACTCAGCGCAGTAATTGCAAAAGCTTTACCAGTGTAAATACTACACTTCACTTTGAAACCATCAGACGTATCTGGTAGGTCTACCACATTGGTGGCCAGGGAGGCACCAGTTTTAATCGCAACTCGTGCCGAAACGGGATCACCGAGAGACGACTTTGCCAGCACCAGCAAATCACTTCCTTCTTTGCTCATTGCTTCAGCAATGGCAGAAGCATAGGCCATGATATTTGGCGCTGCTAACTGATCATCTGTAACGTGTAAAACCTTCGCAGCACCTGCAGCTCCAATTTTATCCATTTCACCATCATTAATGGCACCAAAAACTATTGCAGTAGGACCTTCCTGTACTGCAGCAGCATAACTAACTGCCTCTAGTGAGGATTTTTTTACCTCACCTTCTTCTATTTCTACAAATACTAATGCTGCCATGATTAAAGTACTTTTGCTTCGTTTTTCAATAAATCCACTAATTCGTCCAGATTATCCGGATCGATGAGTTTTACTGCTCCTTTCTCAGGAGGCATTTCATAAACTTCCACAGAAGTACCCGTTTCATCCGAAACTGGATCCATGACATTCATCGGCTTACTTCGTGCCGACATGATTCCTCGCATATTTGGAATTTTCCATTCTGCAATTGGTTCCTGACATCCTGCCACAAATGGTAATTCCAGCTCCATGTGCTCTTTACCTCCTTCGATTTCTCTTTGAATCTTGGCAGTATTACCATCAATATCCAATACCATCACAGGAGAAACTGACGGCAATCCCATCAATTCTCCAACCATGCTATGTACCTGACCACCATTGAAATCAATGGATTCTCTTCCCATCAATATGAGGTCATAACTGCCGTCTTTAGCCACATGTGCAATTTGCTTAGCGACGAACAAGGCATCGGTCGGGAATGCGTTGATTCTTACCGCATCATCAGCACCAATGGCCAATGCTTTACGTAATGTTGGTTCTGTCTCCGCTTCACCTACATTCAATACCGTGATAGACCCGCCAAGGGATTCTTTTAGCTCTACAGCTCTGGCGAGTGCATAGTCATCATAAGGGCCAATGATATATTGTACCCCTGTCTTATCAAATTTGGTATTGTTGTCAGTGAAGGAAATCTTCGATGTAGTATCGGGAACGTGGGTGATACATACGAGTATTTTCATTCTTTCAACTGTTTTTTATGGGTTAATAATACGGTTTCGAAGTTAGTAAATATTATCTATTTGGCATGCTTTGGATGTTTTTTGAACTTCTATCTGTATGATAATCATAACATTCTCCTGCTGTTACAAAACCTTCTGAAGAATGTCGCCAAATAATCTTGGGAAACATTATATTATTCCGTATTTACTATTTATAATAATATTTTATTCCGTTTAATAAGGTTTTACACTACTTTATTTTGAATATTTCAATTCCAACACTGATAGACGAATTGAAATTATCAGATTATCAATGAATTCGAATTCATATTGTACAGAATGTATTTATTAAGCACTATTACTGTAAATACATCAACAAAAACTTCTTTCCATCTAATTTTACATTCTAAAATCATCAATCAACCCTCTCAACTAACTATATATGGAAGCTATAGAATCAGCGACTAATACAGTAGCATCATTTAATACCACCAGTACGCTCTGGGTATTAATTTCAGCAGCACTAGTTTTTTTCATGCAAGCGGGATTCAAAGTTTTAGAAACCGGACTTGTCAAAGAAGAACATCGATCAGCAATCGGCATCAAAAACTTAATGGACTGGGTAGCAGGTAGTCTTGCCTTTTTCGTTATTGGATTTGGACTTATGTTTGGAGATTCGGCGGGTGGTTTTATCGGAACAAACCTATTCCTTGGTTTGGATTTTTCTGATGGCTACACCATGGTGTTTTTCATTTTCCAATTGGCCTTTGCAGGAACGGCTCTCACTATTGTATCGGGAGCAATGTCTGGAAGAACGGCACTAGCACCTTACTTTGTGACCTCTATTTTTACAGCAATAATTATCTATCCGGTTTTTGGACATTGGGCGTGGGGAAATTTATTGAATGAAAACAATAGTCCGTGGCTTGCCAATCTTGGCTTTATGGATTTTGCAGGATCTACCGTCGTGCATTCTGTTGGTGCATGGGTCGGACTTATTGGCATTTATATGGTCGGCCCCAGAATAGGAAGATATAATGCGCTTGGAAAAGTACAGCCAGTAAAAGCATCTGACTATGCTTACAGTGTTTTGGGGCTGATGATTCTCTGGCTGGGCTGGTGGGGATTCAATGGAGGCAGTACTCTTTCTTTTGATGAAAACGTACCGCTTATTATTCTCAACACCAACCTTGCTGCAGCTGCGGCTTGTTTAAGCGCCTACATTCACGCCAAGTACTTCCAAAAAGGAGCTGACATAATCGAAAAAATCATCGGTGGATCACTAACCGGACTTGTGGCAATTACTGCTGGCTGTAATGTAGTAAGTCCTCTGGGTGCCCTTGCAATAGGGCTAATCGCCGGGTTGGTGCACAACTACTCATACATCCTCATCTCAGAAAAGTGGAAATTAGATGACCCAGTTGGAGCAATTCCTGTTCATGGTTTCGGTGGAATTCTAGGTACCTTGTGTGTTGCACTTTTCGGAAAAGAAGAATTGCTCATACATGATAGATGGACCCAGCTTGGTGTACAGGGAATAGGTGTAATTACCTGTATGCTATTTACTGTTTCATTTTCTTATGCTGTATTCTGGATTGTAAAATCAACAATTGGACTAAGGCTTTCACCACAGGAAGAGCTTACTGGAGAGGTGATCGGTGGAATTATTGAAGTACAGGAAGAAGAGGATTTTCCTGAACAGACGGTGAGTCAGGTATCGGTAAGAATGGGTGAAAGATCATACAACCTATTTCAGGTAGAAGAGTACTTGAATCTTCCGAGAGAAACCAGAATTGGTTTGGTACGAACAGACAGTGTACAATATCTGGATGATGTGGGCAATGAGGTACCTCCTCTCCTGGCGGTGAGATATTTGGCAGGTGTCTTAGAAAAACAAAGAGACAGTGCCGTAAGCAAAGAGGAACTGTTTGAGTTGACTCTTTATGAAGACAAAACCGATTTTAATGGTGTATTACAAGATGCCTTGATCCGGCAGGAACAGAGTATTTTTAGTGTGTTTCCAGACAGCTTTGTATTCCTTCACCCAAAAAGCGAAATCTCTTCAGATTTTTTCTGGCACAATAGAGTGAAAGGATACAATATCGTAGTGGTCGCCTCATGTACTGAAACAGCCGAATCATGTGCATTCACTTCTTCTGTTGTACTCTCCCAATTGAACGAGATTGTCAGTATCAGCAAAACTTTACCACCAGAAAAAATCCTGGAAAAACTAGACGAAAGTCTTCAATTGACATTTAAAAGAAAGAAGAAAAATGGTTCTTCACTAGGTGTACATCTTGGAGTATTGCTGGTAGATACTAATAGAAGGAGAGCTTACTACTCTGCTGCAGGAAAAAGCGTGCACTTATTCATTAAGAAACTGGACGAACCTCTTACAGAAACTTTTAGCACGGATATTCCTTTAGGAGATTTCAGAAAGAAAACTTTCAAACGAAATCAAATAGACTACACACGTGGAGATTCTTTCTTATTGACTACAGACGGTTATTTCAACCAACTCAATGAAAGTGGTAAACGATTCTCTCCTGAGCAACTCAAATCGAATTTTGCTAAGCATGCCGGAAAATCAATGCATGATCAGCAGTTTGAACATACCAATGAGTTTGAGAAATGGAAAGGAAAAGAAAATCAAACGGAAGACATTCTGGTGATTGGTTTGAAACCATAAGATAGTATAATCCTCGATTCGTGACCTCCATACTTTGTGTGGAGGTTTTTTTATTCCAATTTTGTCAGAAGAGAATTATCAACCAGGTTGAGTTTGATCGGGAGAACCCACAGGCTGAACCTACTAATAACCAGTAACATACAGTCAACATTAGTATGGTATAATTACCGCTGGCATAATAATAATGAATCAGGAAAGAATCGACCAACTCAAAGCATTTCTGGCAGAAGACCCCAATGATGCTTTTACGAAATATGCTCTCGCCATGGAATACTTGGAATCAGAGCCTCAATTAAGTCTTGAGTATTTTGAAAATCTACTCAAGAACCATCCAGAATATCAAGGGACTTACTATCATGCAGGGGCCTTGTACGCAGAGCTTGATCAGAGAGATCTGGCAGAAGATACTTATCAAAAGGGGATTGCACTGGCTCAGCAGAATGGCAATACTCACGCTCTCCGAGAACTACAAACTGCCTACACCAATTTCCAGTTTGACGAATGAGCGGTACGCGAGACGTATTTGAACGATTTGTACCACAATCTGCTGTAAGCTATTGTTTCAAGCTTTGGGATTATTTTGGTTTTGAATTCAAGATCAAGAAAAGCCGACAGACCAAACTCGGCGATTACAGATATGACCCTCGTACCAAGAAGAATACGATCACTATTAATAACGACCTGAATCAATACGCCTTTCTGGTCACTTATTTACATGAAGTAGCTCATCTCTATACTTTTGATAAGCACGGGAGAAAAGCAGCGCCTCACGGCATGGAGTGGAAAATGAGTTTTAAGCAAATCGCCGAACCAGTCCTGACTGAACAAGTTTTTCCTCCAGAGATTTTACTGGCTCTTCAAAATTATTTCAAAAATCCAAAAGCTGCGAGCTGCTCAGATCCGGTTTTGTTTAATATTCTAAGGAAATACGACGCTCCGTCAGACTTGATTCCGCTCAGTAAAATTCACGTTGGAGATCATTTTGATTTCAACAAAACAGAATATCGGAAGTTGGAGAAGAAAAGAACAAGAAGTGTTTGCCTGGCATTAGCTACAGGCAGAAAGTATTTGATTTCGGAGATTGCTCAGGTAAAAAAAATTGACTCTAAATGAAAAAAGCACCCTCTCGGGTGCTTTCGAATTGTATAGACACTAGTCAATTACTTCCCTTCAATATCAATTTTCTGATTTTCCGGTGTTAGCACATTCCCATCACTATCGATCGGAATCACTTCTCCGTAACCCAGCTTTTTGATGTCTTCCATGATTTTTTCACTATCCCCTACTACCAACCAAGTCATTTTTGATGGATCAATTGTTTTCTTGGCAGTTTTTTGAATTTCATCCAGAGACAAACTTCTCACTGATGCTGCGTACTTCTGATAGTAATCATCATCAAGTCCATATCTCACGATATTGGACATAGATCCCTCTACAGAATTCATCGTTTCCCATTGGCCTGGAAGGCTAAGAATTTCGTTCTCCATAGTTTTCTCAAATTCTTCCTTGGTGGCTGGTTGGTCTCCTACGTAAGCGGAGATTTCCTTCATGATTTCCTGCATCGATTGAGATGTTTTATCAGTTTGCACTGGAGCATAAGCCAGGTATGGTCGCTGACCCTTGGCACTTTGCATGAATGTGTATGCACCGTATGCCCAACCTTTATCTTCTCTTAGGTTCATATTTACTCTCGCAGTAAACTCTCCTCCCAGAATGTTATTCATCATGTTGATTGCCACTTCATTTCCTTCGCCATATGGTTGGATCAAATGACCTGAAATGATGATTGATTGCAGAGACTCGGGGCGATCCATCACATATATCTTGTTCTTATTTGGCGCCCCAACCTGATCAAGATTTTTCTCAGGAACATCGCCCTTTTTCCACTTTCGGAAATGCTTTTCCAATTTATCCTTCAAATCATTCATGGAAATATCTCCTACAGCAATAATGGTTGCATTATTTGGTTTGAACCAGGTATCATAAAACTCCACCAAATCATCTCGTGAAATTTCCGCAACTGACGATTCATACCCTGAACCTGTTAATGGGTTTCCATACGCATGTCCATCGCCGTATAGGAACCGTGGTAAAGTTCGGAGCGCCATTTGAACTGGACTTTTCTTTTCATTCTGAATCCCTACAATCTGCTGTTTTTTCAGTCTTTCAAAATCCTCTTGCGGAAATGAAGGATTCAGTACCACATCGGCAAAAAGCTCCAGCGATTCTTCAAAATTCGTTTTCAAAGCAGAAAGTGTCACATACGAATTATCGAGATTAGATCCGGTTCCAAGATTAGCACCCAAAAGAGCAAGCTGTTCGTTGATTTCCAGAGAGTTACGCGATTTAGTTCCTTCATCCAGCATATTCATGGTGAGTGTGGCAGTACCTGCTTTCACATTTTGATCAGCCGCATATCCAGCGTCGAAAACCATTCTCATTTCCACAAGAGGCACTGTAGACCTTTTTGCAAGCAAAATTTCCATTCCATTTGAAAGAGACGATCTCTCAATATCAGGAAAAACTACATCAGCCGCCGGACCTGCTTCAGGCAACTTAGACCGATCGATTGTGCTCGGAGTGACGTTATATTCAGGGAAAGGATTGATTTGTAAGACATAAACACCATCACTAAGCCACTTATTTGCGGAAGCTTTAATTCCTCCCAATGTCGCATCTCGCATTCCTTTCAGACGTGTTTTGTAGAAATCTGGTGAGCCACCATACACGGTATTCTGAGCTAGGATATCAGACTTGCCTCCAAAACCACCTATGCGCTCTATTCCTCTGGTGAAGTCCGCAAAGTAATCTGTCTTCAATCGGTTCAGTTCTTTCGGAGTGAGTCCTTCCTTCAGTAACTTATCCAACTCTTCCTTAATAGCTTTTTCTACAACAGCATTTTCCACTCCTGGCTTCACGTTGGCCTGGATCACAAACAATCCGCTGATTTCATTTTCCCAGTTGAAAGCAGAAACACTCGTAGCTATCTGCTCATTGTAAACCAATCTCTGATACAGTCTGGAGTTCTTACCATTGGTCAAAGCTCCAGCTACAAAATCCAGGTTAAAAGCCTCCGTATTACCCCATTCTGGCACATTCCACACCATATATATTCTTGATTGTGGCACTCGATCCAGCTGAGTCTGGCGGATTTCACCCGTTCTCTTGGCCACATAGCTTTCATAATGAGTCACTGGTGGACCAGAAGGAATATCTCCATAATATGCGCTCACTTTTTTGTAAATCTCGTTAGCCTCTACATCACCAGCAATCACTAATACGGCATTGGAAGGTCCGTAATAATCACTGAACCAGTTTTTTACATCATCCAGCGAAGCGGCATTCAAGTCATCCATTGACCCAATAACAGTATGATTGTATGGATGACCTTTTGGGAAACAAGATTCGGTCAGCAAGTTGAAAAATTTTCCATATGGTTGGTTCTCACCTTGTCTTTTTTCATTCTGAACGACTCCACGCTGCTCATCAAGCTTTTCCTGCGAAATAGCTCCCTTGAAATGTCCCATGCGGTCAGATTCTAACCAAAGTGCCACATCCAAAGCAGATTTAGGAACATTTTGAAAGTAATTGGTCCGATCAAAATTTGTAGTCCCATTGAGATCAGTCGCTCCGATTCTTTCCATGGCCTGGAAATAATCATCATCAAAATTTTCACTTCCATTGAACATCAAATGTTCGAATAAATGAGCAAAACCAGATTTCCCATCTGGTTCATTCTTAGAACCTACATGATACCATACATTCACAGCCACTATTGGTGCTTTGTGGTCTTCATGTACGATAAGGGTTAAGCCATTAGGAAGGGTATATTGCTCATATGGAATATCCAATTGAGATAAATCAAAATCGAATTTCTCCTCCTGAGCAATGGCATTACCAGATATCAATAATGCCAAGAGTAATGTTGTCAATTTATTCATAAGATCACTTTTAAGTCCTTTCAATACAGAATTAGCATTTCTGTATTTGAATAGCAACGCCTGTTTATTGAGTGGTCAAATGTGGAATGTGAGTGGCAGGCTGAGAATTAGGAATTCTAAAGTGTATATAAAAAGAAAGACGGGCCTTCTGCCCGTCTTTCATTAACTGCCAATATGCGCCAGTCAACCGCAGACTGACGAATTATGGCGGAGAACTATGAATTTTTTATTTCAAGGCCCAAATTTTTTCGTAGCCTTTGCCTTGTTCATCAGCTTTGAGTTCTTGCAGTGACTGCTGGAACAATTCAATCAACCGATCGACATTCATCACCTGATTCAGCTGATCTACTATGTAATCTGTATTTTTTGAAGTCTCTTTCAATCCTTTTCCCGGGCCAGTAATCAAACCATTTGCATAGGTCGTAGGTCCCACTTTGTATCCATTGGTTGGTCCATCTATTCTGTATGAGAACCTTGGACTCAAAGCACCGTCTTCCCACGCCATAGCACAGTCTACGGTGACAGATACCATTCCATCTACTCCCAGTTCTTTCAAAAGCCTCACCTCGGGTTTATCATTTGGGAAAGTGCTACTTCTATTTTCCCAGAACTCCCCAAAAGTTGTCGGCAACAAAAGCTTGCACCCTTTGTATGGCTTCACCACTATTTCTTCAGAAACTGTATCTTCTACTGCAAATAAGTTCTGATACATCGGAGATTTCATTGTTTGCTCTATTGGCATTAATTCCACATTCAATTCAGTCAAAAGAGCTTTTTCGAATTTTGCATAAAATTCATTTACTAACTGATCCCAGAAAACTTCCGGAACTTCTGGAAACTGACGAGTTTTTGTCGTTGTAGTGGTAGTTGTTGTTTTCACATTACCAACAGTCGACGATGAGGTTCGTGTAGTGACCTGTTGCTGTTTGAGCTCGGTAGCTCGAACTACAAAAGAAGCTATGGCCAATTTCTTAGGCTCGCTCAATGGAGGGCCATAAAATGCATTTGGCTTGTTAGCCTCGATGTGAAAACCATCATCAAGATTCTTACTTACTCTTGCATAATTCTTACCTTTTATAGAATTGGAAACTAATGAAGTTTGCTTACCTGAAATAGTAATCGGAGACCAATCTAATGCCCCTGAAATCACCTGAGAAGCACCTACACCAGGCAGATCTACCACTTTTTCACTTATTCTTTGCACGAGAATATAATTTGACCCTTCTTCAAACTTCATATTGTAAACGGAGTGATCGAAGGCTTCTTTTGGAATGACTATTTTGTCAACACTCTTAAAAAATCCAATATCATTGAAAGTTCTTACACCCATCACCTTGCTCAAAATCGACACATAGAAATCCTCAGTACCACCTTGTGGATGTTTCAATTCTAAAACCAAATCTTTTTCTAAGTTTACATCTGCCGCCTCTCCTCTAGGAACACCATTTACAGAAATGATTTCAATGGGTTCTACAGCCTCAGCAGTAAGTGTTGCCTTGTCACCTGTTACAGTTTCTACAGTTAATGTGTGCGATTTACTGTTGGCTGCTACTGGCCCTCCATAAAAACCATTGGCGACATGTTCCAATACATTGCCATCCATAGAAACAGTACCATCGATTTTGCTCATACCAATTCCTTCTTTCTTAAGGAAATTGATTCCGCACATATCTGTGCCGGCCTCCCAGAAACCAAAATATTCGGTTTCGACAGTCTCTGCTTCACTTGGATAAAGGTTTTGCATGAACTGCACCTGCAAAGACAATGTAGAAAGATCATCGGTGGTAGATGTCAATAAATTTCCAGCCAGTTTCCCAACCGCTTTCATAGGGTTGAAATTCTTGACTTTACTTTTCATTTTTCCACCAAACTTTGACAATCCGGTTTCCTCATCGTCATTGGTGGTAGTATCATCGTTTTTCTTCCCGAAAGGAAGCTTCTGGGCATCCGCGTCAAATGAGAGCACCAAAGCTCCCAGCGCTAGGTAAATCGTGAATAGTTTAAATCGGTTCATAAAAATATTGATAGTTAATACTTGCAATTTAGAAGAATCAGCCCCGGCAGCATATACCGTGAACACGGTATATTCTCCGTTTGAAACTCAGCCATTAAACAGTCATCGTCTGTTACTTAAATCACTCTGCGGTAGACTTTTCGACTTACGGAAACACTCATCCCTAACTTCCTAACCTTTTGATAACCGTTCAACACACCGTTTGAATCATTCAAACAAAATTCGAACAAACACCTCCAGATTTTGTATTCAATAGAGACCTTTGAAGCATGAATAAGACTACCAGAAATATTCTGTATGGAGCAATTTTGATCATCATAATTGGTTTGATTGTTTATCCGAAACTTCCAAAATCTGAGACTTCCAGTACAGAAGACTCCTCAGCTAGTTCTCCAAAGCTTACTGTGGAGGCCATTGTTGTGAAAAATGAAAAACTGGAGAACAAAGTAAAAATGACTGGTTCTATTCTTGCTGATGAGTCTGTGGTACTCAATACAGAAGTCGCAGGCAAAATTGCCCAGATCATGTTTAGAGAAGGTCAGCAAGTTAAAAAAGGCGATATTCTGCTAAAGCTCAATGATGAAGAAATCAAAGCTGAAATTCAAAAACTTGAATTCACAAAAAAGCTTAATGAAGACAATGAATTCCGCCAGCGTCAATTATTAGACAAAGAAGCAATTAGCCGTGAAGAATATGAAACAGCTCTTACTACACTGAATACAACAAATGCAGAGCTTAAGGTATTCAAAACCAGATTGGACAAACATTATCTTAGGGCACCATTCGATGGTGAGATAGGCCTCAGAGACATCTCCGAAGGAGGATATCTGAATCCTGGTGCCAGAGTGGCCGACTTATACAAGGTAAATCCGGTCAAGTTGGATTTTGCTGTACCAAGCAAGTACATCAGCATGGTAGATGTAGGCGACAAAATTCAATTTCAGGTGGATGCGTATGATCAGCTATTTGAAGGTGAGATTTATGCGATAGAACCTCAGATCGATCCTGAAACGAGAAGTATTCGTGTGCGGGCCAAAGCCAATAATGACGAAAAACTATTGTTCCCTGGTCAATTTGCACGGATCGAATTGATTCTGGAAACAATTCCTGAGGCACTAATGATTCCTACAGAAGCTGTAATTCCCGAAATGAGTGGTAAAAAATGCTACGTATTTAAAAACGGTAAAGCAGAAAACCAACCGATCACCACAGACATTCGGACAGAAAACAGGCTGCAAGTCACCACTGGCTTACAGGCTGGAGATACTGTGATCACTACGGGTATTCTTCAGATCAAACCGGGTACAGAACTAAATGCAATCGTTCAGTAATGGCGAGTTTATCAAATATCAGTATCGAAAGACCTGTATTGGCTATAGTGATGTCAGTGGTCATTATGCTCTTCGGAGTGATTGGGTTCAATTTCCTAGGGGTAAGAGAATACCCAAGCGTAGATCCTCCTGTGATTACGGTCTCCACCAGCTACACTGGAGCCAGTGCAGATGTCATAGAAACTCAAATAACAGAGCCGCTAGAAGAATCTATCAACGGAATAGATGGAATCAAAACTCTTTCTTCCACAAGTGCAGATGGTAGGAGCACAATATCTGTGGAGTTTAACCTGGAAGTTGATCTGGAGGCTGCTGCCAATGATGTGAGAGATAAGGTATCACGAGCAATCCGAAACCTCCCTCCCGATGCAGATCCACCTATTGTCACTAAGGCTGATGCCAATTCGAGTCCCATCATAGCCCTAAGGATATTCAGCAACAAGCGAAATCTGATGGAAATGTCGGAGATAGCCGACAACTTGTTTAAGGAAACTTTCCAAACGATCCCGGGCGTCAGTGAGGTGAGAATCTGGGGAGAACAAAAATACTCCATAAGACTCTGGATGGATCCGGACAAACTGGCCGCTTATAAACTCACACCGCTTGATATTCTCAATGCAGTCAATAATCAGAATATAGAATTACCCTCTGGAAGAATAGAAGGTTCTGCAACTGAACTCACAGTTCGCACTTTTGGAAGACTTTCCTCACCCGAAGAATTTAACCAACTGATTATCAGGGAATCGGAAAATGATATTGTGCGATTTGGTGATATCGGAAGTGCGGAGTTTTACCCTGAAAACGACCGAACTGCTTTGAGAAACAATGGCATCCCAATGGTTTTAAATGCCATTGTGCCACAGCCTGGCTCAAACAACCTGGACATTGCTGAAGAGTTT
Organism: Bacteroidia bacterium; assembly: GCA_030425425.1. Taxonomy (GTDB): domain Bacteria; phylum Bacteroidota; class Bacteroidia; order Cytophagales; family Cyclobacteriaceae; genus Marinoscillum. Next base: position 23,607 of record JAUIAO010000009.1, read on the forward strand.
TACAAAAGACTGGAAAGTCTTCAAAAAAATCTCCCGGAAGATATTCAAACAGCCATTGCTTTTGATAATACACAATACATCAAAGAATCAATCTCAGAAGTTCAACAAACAATATTCGTGGCCTTTGGATTGGTAGTACTGATCATCTTCGCCTTCCTGAGAGACTGGAGGACTACTTTCATTCCGGTGATCACTGTACCGATTTCATTGATCGGTTCATTTTTCGTGATGTATGCTCTAGGTTTTAGTATCAATGTATTGACCCTCCTGGGAATCGTTTTGGCTATAGGACTGGTGGTAGATGATGCCATTGTGGTATTGGAAAACATCTATTCCAAGATAGAAGACGGCATGAAACCCGAAGAAGCGGGCAAAAAAGGAACTAATGAAATCTTTTTTGCCGTGATTTCTACCACTGTGGCCCTCACTTCTGTATTCTTCCCGATTGTGTTTCTACAAGGATTGACCGGAAGACTATTTCGAGAGTTTGGTATCACGGTGGCTGTAGCGGTGATTATTTCATCCTTTGTGGCCCTGACCCTGACACCCATGCTTTCTAGTAGAATGCTCAAGCACAGGGAGAAGAAACAATGGTTTTATGCGGTTACTGAGCCGTTATTCGTATGGCTCAATCAGAAATACAATAACACGCTCGACAGCTTTATGGATAATCGTTGGTTGAGTGGTTTGATCATCGTGATTGCGACTTTTCTTATATATTGGTTAGGCACTGCACTTCCATCTGAACTATCACCCTTGGAAGACAGGGCGATGTTTCGTGTAATAGCAACAGGACCTGAAGGTGCCACCTTCGAATACATGGACGAATATGCCATGGATATCACCAATATGCTGCAGGAAAAAGTTCCTGAAGCACATTCGATTATCACCATCACTTCTCCTGGTTTTTCATCTTCAGCTGCGACTAATTCGGCTTTTATCATCGCAAAAATGTCTGATGCTTCTGATCGCGAAAGGTCACAACATGAGATCGTACAGGCCATTCAGCCAGAAGTAAATAAAAACACCATGGCACGAGCATTTATTGCCGAACCAGAATCTATAGGCAGAAGTTTTGGAGGAACTCCTGTAAACTTTGTCATTCAAGGAAGGACGCTAGATCAACTCAAAGAAGTGATCCCTGCCTTTCTGGATGAAGCTCGATCCAACCCAAAATTCGGCTATGTAGATGTGAATCTAAAATTCAATAAACCTGAATTGGGAATTAGAATAGACAGGGAAAAGGCCCAAACTTTGGGCGTATCTGTGAAGGACATTGCACAGACGCTTCAACTCAGTCTTTCCGGAACTCGATTTGGGTATTTCATCATGAATGGTAAGCAATACTATGTGATAGGTCAGTTGGAAAGAGCTGATCGTGATGAACCATTAGACCTTAAATCCATCTACGTAAAAGCCAAAAGTGGCCAGCTTGTACAACTAGACAACCTGATAACTTTGCAAGAACAATCTACTCCGCCACAGCTTTTTCATTACAACAGATTTACCTCTGCCACCATCAATGCCAAACTATCGGAGGGCGTTTCTTTAGGTGATGGATTAAAAGAAATGGACAAAATCGCTGATAAAGTACTCGATGAGAGGTTCCAAACGGCACTTTCTGGTACATCATTAGAGTTCAAGCAAAGTTCTGGCAACCTCTATTTTGCTTTCGGACTTGCCTTAATTTTGATTTATCTGGTGTTGGCAGCACAGTTTGAAAGTTTCAGAGATCCACTGATCATTATGTTTACAGTACCACTCGCGCTATCAGGAGCTCTCATCAGCTTATGGTATTTCAACGAAACACTCAACATTTTCTCTCAGATTGGGATGATCATGTTGATCGGGTTGGTCACTAAAAATGGTATCCTGATTGTGGAATTTGCTAACCAACAAAAAGACAAAGGAATGGACATTATGGAAGCGATCAAAACAGCTGCCAAAATGCGATTCAGACCTATTTTGATGACTAGCTTATCTACAATTTTAGGTATTCTTCCAATTGCTTTGGCGCTGGGTGCCGGAGCGGAAAGCCGTGTTTCAATGGGTATTGCCGTGATTGGAGGAATGATCATAGCAACTTTCCTGAGCCTGATGGTGATTCCAGCCATTTATTCATTCCTTACAAGTAAACAGAAACGAGTAGCCAGATCATAATGAAGCTTTTAATCTTAATTTCATTTCTTTTCCCGGGCTTGCAACAAGCCGATTCTGTCTTGTCAGAGCAGGAAGTTATCGAATTGGCACTTGCCAATAATTTTGACATCAAACTAGTCAAATACGATCTGGAAACGGCTCTGAATAATAACACCGCTGGAAATGCAGGTATGCTGCCTACTTTGGATCTAAATGGAAATGCGCGACAAAGTCTGCAAAATACTGAGCAGGAGTTTTTTTCTGGAGATACTCAATCCAGAGAAGGTGCAAAAACTTCCAACTACAGTGCCGGAGCTAGTTTCAATTGGACATTGTTTGATGGACTGAAAATGTTTTCGACAAAACACAGACTGGATCAGGTGACGTACACCAACGAACAGGCTTACATGGCACGAGTTCAGAACAGTATCTCAGATGTCATCAAAGCCTTTTACAATACTGCATTGGAACAAGAAAGACTGGCACTGCTACAAAGTAGCCTGGAAGTATCTCAGGAGCGTGTTGAGATCAGTAAAAACAAATATGAGGTAGGTAAAGCCAGTAAGTTGGAGTACTTGCAAGCTCAGGTTGATTTCAATACAGATCAGAGTGCACTGGTCAAACAGCAGGAAGTGATACTTAGAAAAAAACTGGAGTTGATACAATTGATTGGGGTAAGTAGTATGGATGTCAATTTTGAGTTGACGTATGATTTTGAGATTCTACAAAAATGGATTGAAACAGAGCACCTGGAATCTGAGGCTATCAGCCAAAATCCACTTCTCCGACAACTGGAAAGCCAAAGAGAAGAAAACATTTTGTCCATTCAGGAGGCACAGAGATCCGTTCTACCCTCTTTGGATTTTAATCTAGGTTACAATTACTCCAATCTCAATGCAGAAGCCGGTTTTCTTAAAAGTAATCAGACCGATGGTTTCACTTACGGACTCACTGCAACAATGAACCTCTTCGATGGGATGAATCAGAAAAGGGAAATCCAAAATGCTCAGATACAAAGTCAAAAAGCATGGACAGCATATCAGCAAGCAGAAACTCAGCTAAGAACAGCCGTAAGATCTGGAATCCTCACACTGCAAAATGCTCAAACACTAATTAACCTGGAGCGATCTAACCTGAGCGTAGCAGAGGAAAATGTAGAAATTGCGCTAGAACGTTACCGAATTGGAAAATCCAATCCTTTAGAAATCAGAGAGGCTCAAAACAACGCTGTAAATGCTCAGATTCGCTATCTGGAAGCATTGAATACAGCCAAAATTGCAGAGATTGAGTTGATGCGCTTGAGCGGTGGACTGGTTGTTGGGGAGTAGTTATTGCTTTACAAATCCCAATTTCTCAGCTTTTTTAAAATGACGATTTGCAACATTTTGATCACCAGTTTCTGATTCGATTATTCCGAGGTAATAATATGCCTCAGCAAAAATCAATTCGTCATTGTCTTGTGTAGAGCCGACAAATATGTAATCACTAATGTTTCGTCTTTCCTTGATGAGTTTCTCCAATTCTTTCTGAGCCTCTTCAACATCAGACTTGAAATAATGATACTTGGCTCGATTTAGCTTGTATTTTAGTTTATAAGGATAGTATTTAACCAAACGATTATGAGCATTTATTTGACTCTCAGGTATCTGCATTTTACTTGCTAAATCAAGTAATTCATTGTGTATTTTGTATTCGTACTTGATGTATTTAGAAGCACTATCAAGCGAGCTTACAGCATCAGTAGTATCTCCCAAAGTCATTTCACATTGATATTTTAAGTAATATGCGTAACCATCATTCTTTACATTCAGAATCATTTGCAAATCTTTCAGTGACTCTTCATAAAACTTCATCTTAAAAGATGTGACAGCTCTGTTATAAATCATATCATAATTGTCCGGATCGATAGCCATGGCGCGAGCATAATCAAGATATGCTCTTTTGTGATAGCCACTCAAAGAATAGATTTCAGCTCGATTTTTATAAGCCTCCATGAGATATGGGTTTAGCTTGACAAGGATATTCAAATCTTCAAGCGCTTTTTGAAAATTCCTCTCTTGTAACAAAGTCTCACTTCTGTAGTGTAATGCCGTCCAATTCAAAGTATCAATTTCAAAGGCCTGTGATAATTGTTCAATGGCTTGTAAATTTCTGGACTGTTCGAGTAAAACAACCCCTTTAAAGGTCGAAATCACTGAATTATTGCTATGCGAAGATGCTGAGTCCAAAAGCTTAATCGCTTCTTTTTTATTATCTATCATCAATTCACAAATCGCTTTATCCAGATAATTCCGTTGTTCTATGTCCATACCATAATGCTCGAAATAATACCGCAATGCTTTCAAATAAGAATCCTTTATGGCCATTTTAGATTCGAACTTATACTTCTTTTCAGATTGGTTTTCTTCCAATGAAATCGCTTCATAAAAAGCTTTAACAGCCTCCGAATATTTTCCCAATTCCTTAAGTAAAAAACCATGTATGGCCAAGTAGTTGTAGTTAGTTGGATCGATCAGCTGAAGTCGTTTGATATCTTCTTCAAATTGCTCAATACTGTTACTCTCCATAGCCGATACTATTGCTCTCATCATGATCCCCTGCTCCCACTCCGGGTTATTCTCAACACCCTCATTTAGTATCCTTAATGCACTTCGAATATTGTCATAAGCCAAATCGTAATTGACGATATATGGGTAAACATCGGTGAATGTACTGTCATATTCAATACACTTTTTCATCAACTTATAGGCTCTCAAATACCAACCCTTCTCGATATGAGTAAGAGCGAGACCATAAGTTCCAACCGTCTCATAATTAGGAACTCCAGACAATATTTCAAATAAATCTTTAGCCTCTTTAAGTTTTTGCTGTGCTATATATACCAATCCAAGCATATAGCGTGCCTCTAGAAATAGGGAGTTAATAACTAAAGTTTCATTGTACGCTTCTTTGGCTTTCTCGTATTGCCCTTCTTGGTAATGTATATTTCCTATGTAAAATGGGAAAAGTTCGACTTCCGGATATTCATCATGTAGGTGACTAAAATGGAAAAGTGCTTCCTCTATCTCATTGTTTTCCAAATAATTCAAACCCTTCTCAAATTCAACTTCCAGATAGGATTGTTTCTCTGTTTCTTTTTCTACAGTAAAAGTAGACTGATCAACTACAGGTTTTATTTTAAATAAATCATCAGTTGCATAATTCCTTACATCGACCTGACCATAAAGTATATGATCAATTGAAAACAAAAAAAGAATGAATAAACTGATTCGTCTAAGAGCTAAAAAGTAGAATCCTGAAGTTTTCAAAGGGAAATATGAATTACAAAAAAAGGTTGAAAAATTAGATTACAATTGATAACTGATCGTAAATCTAAGAAAATATGATCTAAGTGCTAAATTATCACAAATACATGAATGAATATTGTGCAGTTATTTTACCAAAGATTAAAAACGAACAATCACATCTATTCAATACACCAAAATCATAATCTTCATATCAAAAGAAGCTAATTGACTAAATACTGCTCTTAAAATCTATCAAGAAACAAACCCATCCATAACATCAACGTTAGGATAGAATGATTACCTCTTTTTCATTTTACAATTCATAATCATGAATCACGATAACTGGAAATGCCCGAAATGTGACAATCGTCAATTCGAAACAGATCAATTCGCAGCTACAGGAGGCGGCATCACCAAATTCCTCGATATCCAAAATAAGAAATTCACTACTGTAACCTGCACGAGATGCAAATACACTGAAATTTACAAGGGCGACACAAGTGCTCTAGGTAATTTTTTCGACTTCTTTACGAGCTAATAAGTTACTCGAAAGCTATACAACATTCGCTTTTAAAAAATCGCTTATATTTGTAAGTGATTACTCACTATGACAGAGAAGCAAGAAAAAATTTTAACCGCTGCTTTAGAGCTATTTGCTCAGGAAGGTTATAAAGTTACCTCCACGAGTAAGGTAGCCAGGCAAGCTGCTGTTTCTGAGGGCTTAATTTTCCGGCATTTTAAAAACAAAGAGGGCTTACTTGATGCCATCATGAAGGAAGGAGAAAAGCGAGCTAAGCTATTGTTTGCCGACATTGTATTAGAAACAGATCCTAAAACTGTTATTCTTAAAACCCTCGAAATGGGAATAAAAACTGTTCAAAATCAATCTGAATCTAATTTTTGGAAACTTCAATATAAAATCAAATGGGAGTTAGAAGAATACAATGCCCACAAGGTGGAACCGCTCCTTTATGCTCTGGTAAGAGCTTTCGAAAAACTTAATTACCCAGAACCTGAGTTTGAAGCCAATAGCCTTATGATTCTTATCGATGGATTAGCCATGCGTTACTTCCTGGATCAGCAGTTTGAGATAGATGGTCAAATCGAATTTTTAAAAAGAAAATATAACCTTTAAAAAATTTAACACGTTAGTGAGTGAGTACTTACTACAAAACAACTGATATGAAAAATATAGACAAAACTAAACCCGTATTAGTGACAGGTGCTACGGGATATGTAGCTGGCTGGCTAGTGAAAAAGTTATTGGATGAAGGAATGACAGTACATGCAGCCGTCCGAAACCCAAACAAAAAAAACAAAATTGCCCACCTGGAGGAATTAGCAGCTCAATCAAAAGGTACGATTAAATATTTTAAATCAGATCTACTTGACGAAGGGTCATATACAGAAGCGATGAAGGACTGTGAAGTTGTTTTTCACACTGCTTCTCCTTTCACTTCAAAGTACAAGGATCCTCAGAAAGACTTGATAGACCCAGCTGTAAAAGGAACTCAGAACGTTTTGGAAACCGCTTCGGCCACACCTTCTGTAAAAAGAGTAGTCGTAACAAGTAGCTGCGCAGCGATTTATACTGATGCCGTAGATTGTGCAAAAGCACCAGGAGGAATCTTGACCGAAGAAGTCTGGAATACCACTTCATCACTGAACTATCAACCCTACTCCTATTCCAAAACACTGGCTGAAAAAAAAGCATGGGATCTAGCCGATAGCCAGAAACAGTGGGACCTGATCACGATCAACCCATCACTTGTCATGGGACCTCCATTAAATCCTAAGTCCAATACTTCAGAGAGTTTCTCCTTGCTCAAACAACTTGCAGATGGAACGTCTAAAATGGGAGCACCAAAATTGGGTATGGGTGTGGTAGATGTAAGAGATGTAGCAGAGGCACATTATCAAGCGGCATTTACACCTGATGCGAAGGGCAGGTATATCACTAGTGCGCACAATACCAACTTCTTCGAACTGGGCAAAGTGCTGTTGCCAAAATATGGTGCTAAATATCCTTTACCCAAAAAACCACTACCAAAGTGGCTGGTAATGATCGTAGGTCCGATGCTGAACAAAGCTCTTACAAAAAAGTTCATCAGAAACAATATGGACATTGAATGGAAAGCAGATAACTCAAAGATCCAGAATGAACTTGGAATCACCTTCCGACCACTGAAAGAAACAATGGAGGATTCTCTTCAAGTGTTAATTGATCAAAAAATTATTTAATAAAACACTGGAGTATTGTTGCAGGAAGTGTACTTACCCAAACAACCAAAAATCTAATGCCCATCAACCATTAATAAAATGAAACAATTCGGAGGGAAAGTAACCAAAACACTCAAATCTCAATACGAACAATCCCCAAACTGGAAAGACGGTCAATTCCAAAATCTGGAAAAAACGTCCATGAATATGGGAATTTGGGATGTACCTGGGTTACTTAAAAAGCAGATTTTCGAAAGAGCTGGCAGAGAACCAGAAAAACCGCTCGAGATAATACCCTTTGATCAGGAGTCTTTTTTGAATTCCACTGAAACGAATTTGATCTGGTATGGTCACTCTGTGATTCTAATGAGAATCAATCAAAAAACCATTCTGATTGATCCGATGCTAGGGCATGATGCGGCACCAATCGCTCCATTCAAATCAAAACGGTTTTCGGAGAATACTTTAGATCTGATTGATGGTTTTCCAGAGATTGATCTGGTACTAATGACTCATGATCATTACGATCATTTGGATATGACTAGCATTAATAAGCTGAAAGAAAAAGTGAAGCAATTCTTTGTTGGGTTAGGGATCAAAAGACACTTAATCAAATGGGGAATTAATGATTCAGCGATCACAGAATTCGATTGGTGGGACCATCAATCACTTACGGATCTAACAATCACATACACTCCTACTCGCCATTTTTCGGGCAGAGGAATTAACGATCGGGCCAAATCACTCTGGGGAGGTTGGGCCATCAAATCACATGATGAAAACATATACTTCAGTGGAGATGGCGGCTATGGAGCGCATTTCAAAGAGGTGGGCGAGCGTCTGGGACCGTTTGATTTTGGTATGATGGAATGTGGCCAGTACAATGAACTGTGGCATCAGATACACATGTATCCAGAGGAAAGCATTCAGGCGATGATTGATGCAAAAGTTAAGAAATCAATGGCAGTACACTGGGCTGGGTTTGCGCTGGCCATGCATCATTGGAAAGAACCGATAGAGCGTTTTGTGAAAACAGCTAAAGAAAAAGAGCAAACGATATTAACACCTCGTATAGGAGAGTTGATAGTTTATAAAAATGATCAATCAGATGAATGGTGGAGATCCATTAATTAACTGGTATCATTGTTACACTGGCCCAATGAAGTTTATCTCAATTCACCAAAACTCCAAAAACATAAAAAAGAAGGGTCACAATTGCAACCCTTCAAATTAACCCAAACTTTACATTCAACTTTTTTTATCATAAAGTTTTTTAATTCCATAAGCACCACCTGCTACGAGCAGCAAGCTCAACCCTCCATCAATTGGTGTTGCAGGAGGAGCACCTTGAGCCATTACTGGCACGGCCACTAAAAGTAACATTGGGAATAAAAAGAATATTTTTTTAACTGAATTTTTCATGTCTATAGGTGTTTACTTTTTCAAAATAAATTTCAAGGACTCTTCATTTACTCTCAGAATGTAAACATGATTACGAAGAAGTTTTGAGCTGATGGTAGCCTGATTATTTTCAAACTCTACAGTTCCATTGTAAATCAACTTCCCATCGATAGAATGAATAGTTACCAGCTCAGTCTTATTGGTTGGATAATTAATCTTCAATTCTCCATTCGCGCCACTTACTTGCAGATTTGATTCCAAAATAGATGAAAGAAGACTGCTTTTCACAAACTGAACACTAAACCGACGATCGATTGTATTAGCGTCTGCATTGAACGACACCTCTGAATCATGAGATAAATTATATCTCTTTCCCTCTATTTGATCTATCAAAATAATGTCAAAACCCTCAAAGCCTTCAAACTGCTGCACCGCTATGCTATAATTTCCCATATCTTTCAGGTCAATTCCTAACTCTACGGTTTGCTCAATTTTAGGTAATCCCTGAATTGAATACTTCTCACCACCCATCAAAGAATAAAACGATATAACTTCATTTCCTGAGAGTTTTTCTGCATCTAGTCCATAATCTTTTCCGAAAGTTGCCCGGTCTAACAATCCGATTATCAATTCGTTGTACAAACCATTTCCTAAAAGAGATAGTTTTAAAATACTTTTTTCGTCATTCGCTATTCTATAGAAGTTATTATCAGAATTTGACCCGGCAGTTGACACTTGCATGTCAGCGGTGAATTCCACATTTCCAGCAGCAGATGCTTTGACAAAAAATCCCTGTAAAGAACCAATATGATCAATAGCTCCTGAAGTACCCTTTTGTCCGGCTACACCATCATCTGAATTATCTGGTTGCTGAACGGTCGCTCCTAATTTATTGGCTGCAATGTAATCTCCTCCTCTATTCGAACTCACATTTTGTCCACCATCATCCCATAGATAAATACTACCATCAATTGTTCCGGCATTTGTGCTATTATCGATAAATGAAGCAAGTGAAATTGCTGCAGCATAAGGGTTGGCTACCAGGTTGAAGCCTTCTCCTGATTTTGCAACACTCTTTGTTTGTGTACCTGAAACGGCATTACCCGTCAAAGAAACTACAGGATTTGTAGCATTGTAACCCACAAAATATCCTTGGCCTGAATTCATTGACCCTGATGGAACAGTCCAGCTTCCATCTGCTTCATTGTAGGAATATAAATAATCAGCTGAAAGATCAGACAAATCCGCACCAGTCACAGGACTACCAATGATACTATATCCGGCGCTACCTGTTGAGTTGCGTTTTACAGTAACTTGACCCGAACCGGAAGCAGCACCCAGAATTGCAAAAGAAGCTCCAGAATTGACAGTAACAATCGATCCAGACTCAATATTGATATCATTTACTGCCGCTTCACCATTAATGATCGGATCATTTGCTACATCTGGAATCAACACATCGTCAGTAGCAGCAGGAACAGACCCTCCTACCCAGTTTGAAGCTGTGGCCCAGTCTGAATCTGTAGCACCTGACCATGTAATTACTGCTGCATTTTTTATTTCCAAAGCGTGAATGTATGCATCGCTTCCTTCCAGAGTTGCGGTAATAATACCGGCAGGACCAGTATAACTGAAAGTACTTGGATGTGCGTCGGTATCACCATTATGCTCCGCAGAGATAGTCCCAAGATCATTATTTTCTGAATCTCTAAACCTGAAAACTGATCCATCAGCACTGTAAGTACATGTAGTAAATGTGATGTCTGATTTACCTGATACTGGAATGGCATAAACGTTATTCACTCTAGCTACCATCCCATGTTGTGGATCATTGTATCTAAATTGACTTCCTGTGCCTCGGTCGATTGTCAATATCCCGTCTTGCGACACTAGTGAATTATAGTTGATTGATTGTGATTGTGCCAATTCACTGCCATCATTAAACTTGTAAGTATAGGTTGTACCCGGACTCGTTGCTGGTGTCAAGCTACTATCCACAATTCTGATGGTAAACGAGGAAGGTAAAGTGCTTCCATCAGAAACTGTAATTTCCATTAAATCACCGTTGATCTGTGTGTCAGACACATCTCCTGTTAGGCTTGGAATTAAGCCTGATAATGAATTTCCACCAAGATCGATTATTGCCAAAGCTTTTTCAGCAGTTGTATACCCGACAGTTCCACTTGAAACAGACACAGTAGCATTGCTGCTAGCATCAGCTCCAGAGGTATAATCTATTTGTACACCATTGAGAGTAATCGTTCCAGATTTCTGTACCCATGAAGTCAGAGAGACATCATAAGGAATAGGTGATACTTCTATGTATGGAATGTAAGCGCTACCAGCGGCTGTCAAGACCACTGTGCCCGCATCCCCCACATATTGTAAATCAACAAAAGGCCCATATGAACCATCTGCAAAAGTTGATCCAGTGAGGTTGTTAATGGAAGAAACATCAAAAGCTCCAGTAGAACTCGTAGCATTCAATGCATCACTTGTGTATGCATCTCCTCCTATTCTAATGTAGCTGTTTCCTGCTACCTGAAGGGTAATTATATTTCCTGTTTTTACCTGCACTCCGTGCTGGGAACCATTTAAAGTGTAGCCATTGCAGCAACCAGCCTCAATTTTGAAAAGTCCCGCCTCTATGGTACTAGCCCCGGAAGCGGCCACAATGCTACCATCTCTCAAATCGAAAAAATATGGAACATTTTTATCAGCCGTGCTAAAGTCCTTTCCTGCCTGTAGAGGGATAACAGTGACTTCTGGCAGATAAGTATCACCACCTGTTCCTGTCACCGTAGTGAAAGTGAGCGTAGATGCGGCACCTGAATACACAAAATCGTAAGTATCTACCCGATCACTCACTACCTGAGTGTTTTGTGTACCCAAATCTCCAGCCGAAGCGGCAGTTCCTTCCATTTTAAGACCAGAATATGCTGAACCCAAAAATCTTACTGTGCAGCTTCCATCTACATTGATGCTTATAGTTTGACCTACTTTTAGGTCTAATCCGTAAGTCGTACCATGATGGATGTAAGCTCCTCCCAATGTTAGTTTACCATCACCGCTAGTTTGATTGGTAATGATAGAGCCATCGCGAAAATCGTAAGTAGTTGACCCAGTAAAAGATTGAGCCATCGAACTGGTATAAGTCCAAAAAATACAAAGGCCCAGAATCAGTGATTTTAAGCCTGAAAAACGTAGTTGTCTCTTCATAAGAATATAGTTGTTTTTAAAAGGTTGAAAAACTAACCGGCTCCACTTATGTGGAACCGGAAGATTAGTCTAGGGAAATTATAAGTTTAGATCTTTGATTTTTAGGTGATCACGAACCCCGTAAGTAGATTTCATCAGATAATAAAAATTGATGCATTTGTCTCTTCAAGGTTTGTAATATGCCACAATTTAGATCTGAGACGGATTTTGGGAATTTCTAAATCGTCGCAAAAAATTCATCAAATGTTGCAAGAGGGCAATCACCCACCTATTTATGGGCATACTACTGATTGGTTGTATTAAACAAGTCTAAGCTAACTGACAGATAAACTACCCATTGCTTTCACTTATTAGATTGCTGCTGAGAATACCTTAATACGTAAGCTTTCGGTGTGATATGATAATGTTTTTTGAAGGCAGTGCTGAAAGAACTTGGCGATGAAAAGCCGGTCATATATGCCACTTCTGAGGCTGAATAATTATTAGAGACCAACAGTTTCACTGCGTGTTGCATCCTGATGGAATGAATCAATTCTAATGGAGTTTGGTCAACTAAAAACTTCAGTTTTCTAAAAAGTTGCGCTCTGCTCAACCCTATTTTTTCTGCTAAATCTTCTACACTAAAGTCGGGATTATCTATATTTTTCTGAATGACTTCTCTACATGAACTCAATAGTTCCATTTCTTTATTGAAAACAGGAGGATCATTTGGTTTAATCTGAAATTCCTTTTCGAAATAAGATTTGAGCCGGTGCTGTCTTTCTAATATATTTTCTACTTTGGCTTTGAGCACATTAGAATAAAAAGGTTTAGTCACATAATCATCAGCACCGACTTGTAAGCCAAGTATTTGATCCGAGGTAGCTGATTTTGCAGTAAGTAGAATGACAGGAATATGGCTTGTCCGATAGTTTGACTTTATTTTTTGACATAGGTCAGTGCCATTCATCAGTGGCATCATGATGTCACTAATAATAATATTGGGTTGAGGAGTCATTTCTGCCATATCCAAACCTTCCACTCCATTTGAAGCTACCAATACATCGAAATCATCCTCGAAAAGATTTTTCAACAAAGATTGAATTTCAGGTTCATCTTCAACCACCAGAATCCTGATTCTGGTATCAACTTCAGTATCTGACTTAACCTCTTCTGCCAGATTATCAGAAATTTCATCATTATTATCTACAAGCTGAAGCTCATGCTTTTCAATTATTTCAATTGGTATTGTCACCCAAAATTTAGATCCTGCACCCTCTTTGCTCTCTACCTCCACAGTACCATTATGAAGGTTCACGAGACTTTGTACCAAATCCAAACCAATGCCAGCACCTTTCAATATTTTTCTTTGGGATTCGGATCTGTAAAAGCGATCAAATATATGAGGAATAGCCTCTTTTGGCATTCCGATTCCTGTGTCGCTCACCGTCAAAACAAGCTCTTGCTCTATTTGATTTACTTCTACTTTCAGGGCGACATTTCCCTCTTCTGTGTATTTAAAAGCATTAGAAAGTAAATTTCTCAACACCTTATCCAAAATCTTCACATCGATACTGACTGTAAATTCAAATTCCGGAAACGAATAGGTATATGCAAGTCCCTTCTGATGGGCTAATGGTGCAAATTCATGATAGATAGCCTGGCACACGCTCACTATCAAAGTGTTTTGAAGGTTCAGTTTTGTGTGTCCCTGCTCTATTTTTCTGAACTCTAATAACTCTTCAATTAATGAAAGTAGCACTTTTATATTTCGAAGCAACGCATGAGCGTGTCTCGATGAGTTTTTCCCTTTTTCCTGAGTTACCAGTGCCTCTGCTGAAGGCAGCATTACCGTAAGAGGTGTTCTTAATTCATGAGAAATATTGGTAAAAAACTGTAGTTTATGCTGCATGAGACTATCGGCTTGTTGCTTTTCCAGCTGAAGCACCTGCAATTCATGATGTTTCCTCATCCTAAAAACAAGCATTCGATAAGCCACAAAGACAATGATTAAGATCAAAACGAAATAGATCCACTTGGCCAATTTGGTTAACCACCAGGGATTCATGACCTTGAAGTTAATTTCTGCCATGTTTTCACTGTATATCTGATCAGAATTCAATCCACGAACAGTGATCACATAATTACCTGGTTCCATATTCGCAAAAGCGACCTGCCCTTGATTCCCTGATGAAATCCAATCATTTTCATTGAGTTTATATTCAAACTTATTTTTTGAGGGGGATGAATAATCCGTGAGGAAAAATTCAAACCTTACATTAGATCCATATTCAAATTGATAAATACCTGATTCTGCTGGTTCGTCTACCGAACTGGTCAGCGAAGTGATAGACTTAAAACTGATTGTTGGCAGAAAATACTGCTTGGCAACTTTATTTGGATTGAAATAATTCAACCCATTATTGCCACCTAAATAGATCGTTCCATCTTTTGATTTGAAAAATGCCGAATTGGTAAAAACCTCGCCTTGCACACCATATTTGGTACTATAATTTTCTAGCTGTCCTGTCTGGGTTTCGTACTTATAGATACCTTGATTTGATCCTAGCCACAACTCACCGGGAGCACCTTCCTCAATACTGAAAATACTGATATTTTTCAATGATGCAGAAGTCATTTCCGGCTTACCATTCTCACTACTAATTCGATACAGGCCATTTAGACGAAATCCCAGCCAGATATGCCCGTAACTATCTTCTTTGATAGAACGAATCTGATTGGTAGGTAACCTTAAATTCGGATTGTTATGATCGCGATGGTAGTGAATCAGGGAATCAGTGCTCACTTGATATCTGAGAAGCCCCGAATTATTGGTAAGAATCCATAAATCCCCATCTTCACTTTCATACAACCCCGTATAGCTGTCTTTGATAGTCACTCCGTATCGGTCTGGCGAGAAGGCATCGAAATTGCTCGTTGATAGATTCAAATTGTATAATCCATATTTGGTTCCGACCCAATATTGCCCACGGCGATCTATTAAAAATGACCTCACAGGATCTATATAAAAATGCTGAAACGATTGGTCGGCAGCTGTATACCTGCTTAGTCCCAGACTAGTTCCCAACCATATTTTGCCATCCTTATCTTCAGTAATTGCTTCAATACGATTGGCATTCATACCTATATCGTCTCCTGCATTTTGCAAATAGGTAACCTCCATGGTGGCATGATCGATGATATTGAGTCCTCCCTGGCGAGTTCCAATATATAAATTATCCTGGCTATCCTGATAAATAGCGGAAATATCATTTTCACTCAAACGAACACTGCCACTATTGATCCCCAAATATCCAAAGGTGAGCATTCGATTGTCATGGAGATATATTCCGGTATTTTTAGTCCCAACCCAAACGATTCCTTGAGAGTCCTGAAATAGGGTCCTGATTTGATAAGCCCGAAACCCACTTTCCGCTAAATTTTCAGAACTAATGTAGGTGTATTTTTCACCCGATTTAGTAAAAATATAGAGACCATTGGAAGTAGAGCCCACCCAAACCCGACCCAAATTATCTTCCAGAATATTGAATATCCCAACATACCTGAATTGACGCTCCAATAATTCATTGATTACATAAAATCGATCATTTTCCAGCTGATACACAAATAAACCACGATCCGTACCAAGCCAAAATCGATTTTCACTGTCCCTGTATATAGTTCTTACCGAGTTGATATCTGCCTCTTTGAATTCGGTAACTAATAAATGCCTGACAGAAGAAAAGGTACTGTTTACCATAAATAATCCTTGATCCGTTCCTATTAACAGATTACCACTATTGAGTTGAAAAATTGTAAGAACCTGAGGCTCCGATTTTGGATTCAATGAGATGGTCTGAAATTGATCATTGCCCAAATGAACTGAAAGACCGTGATCCGTGCCTACCATCAACTGGTTGGCATCATTTAAAAAAAGGCAAAAAACATTGTTTCCAGGTATGGAGAATTCGTCCTCAGACTGATAAAAATGTTCGAATTGTGAAGAAGAATAAGCATGAATAGCCCCACTTTTCTTGTTGAGACCGTGATCTGTTCCGATCCACAAATCACCATTTGCATCCTCTATGATACACTCTACAATGTTGCTGGAAAGCGATGTGGAATCTGTTTCACTGAAGCTGAACAAATCAAAATGATTGCCATCAAAACCAACAAGGCCCTGATACTCCACTCCCAACCAAATCAATCCTTTTGAGTCTTGATAAATTGTACGAACTGTTTCTCCGGGCAGTCCACTACTATTATCATAATTTCGAAAACGAATGACCTGAGGAATATTGAGCTCTACAGCTACTACTTCTGAAAAAGATGTAAAAAATAAGATCAGAGCAAGAAATATGCTCCTAATACCAGCTTCACTGATGATTTTTATATAACGTTTATTGGTCACCTAAAAATTTGATTCGCCTATAAAGATTATTCTCCTTCGTTTTTGGTAAAAATGAATAACTCCGGCCAATATAAATAAACTACCTCAAGACAGAGCCATCGAGGTAGTAGATAGAGTTTGCTTTGCAATATATCTTCACGCTACCTGGAGGGCGGAGGACACCCCCCCACAAGTGGGTTCAAAGAGAAAACCGACAAAAATCAGATTAATCGGGAAAACACCCCGTTCACCAAACGATCATTCAGGTTTATGCATATTTCAAAATAATATTTACTTATTTTCAAAAATTGACATATCTTGTACGTGATAAAAGTCAATTTTTATGAACTCAACCAGCTACAACCAGATCATTGGTGACTTGGAGAACGTATCTCTAGACGCCATTCTTTCTCAGGTAGAATCTACCGGCATTGTAATGATCTACAGCGATCACTCCATCGCTTCCTTGTTTTTCGATAATGGAGAGTTAATCAAGATTAGAGTAAACGGAAAAGATGCATCCAAATCCCAAATTCTTTCCATGAAAGAATGGAAGAATGGACAAGCATTGCTTATCAATTGGGAATCTTCATTCAGTACTTCCACATCATTTCTGGATGATATTTTATGTTTAGCATCACTACTTAAAAGCACCTTAAAGTTGACATGTTGTGAAAATGACTCAGCAGAGATACACATCAAGGAAGGGATAGTTTCAAAAGCAAAATTTGAGAAAAAGAGTGGAATTACTGCAATCAGAAAGATTGTTGGTATGGAACAGACAGAAATGAGAATAGAACTCAATGTGGAAGTCGACGAAGAATTCCATCAGGATTATGACTCCATCAGGTGGCTGTTTCACAAAAACTCATCGAGTGAATCATCGGAGGAATCACCAACTCCACAAATTGAAAGAACAGAAGAAAAATCTAATATTCAAATCACAAATAATAAACATATGAATGTCAAAAAACTGAACGCCGCGGTTGACAACCTAAAAGACCAATTGGGAGATTCATTGGTAGCTTGCGATATATGGATGACGAATGATGGGCAAGTTATAGCCGGCCACAATTCGCAGCCTAAAGCGGCAGCTCTTTTCGAAAGAATGACTGATCAACTAAAAACAGCACTCAGCAAAGCCGGTTTCCCTGGTCTTGGATCTTATTACAGCTTGGTTTTAGAAAACGGATCTGTAGCCATCATATTACAATTCGAATCTTACCAATGGGGAATGTTACTAGCTCCAAATACTCAAATGGGTCTTTTGATGAACATTGTGATACCACAAGCTATTAGTGATTTTAATGAAGCCGTTGAAGGCTAAAAATAAATTCCACTTTTGGGTTACTGTAGAATGAGAAAAGCGCCGTTTTGGGCGCTTTTCTTGTTTTGTGATATATACATTCCGTTGAAATGTTATTCGATGAACAGCTTTGATAAATAAGTTACATTTTCTGATTGGATTTCAACCAGATAGACACCCCTGATTAATTTGCTCACATCCATTTCATTGATATCTGTCTTTTTTGAAAGAATCACTTTCCCATTCAAATCATAAATTGTCACCTCTGACTGGTACATGATAACATCCCACCTAATATAATCACTCGCAGGATTAGGGTAAACTGTAAGTGAGGGTGTAATTACATCTAATGGCAAAATATATTTGACATCAAAAAAGGACTTCACGCTTTTACCGGCCAGATCGGTAGCAATCAACTGATAACTTACTGTGGTACCGGCCAATTGTGAGGGGGTAAATAGTAAATTCAGATTCTCTGACACTGTAAGCCATGGAACAGCCGAACCATCTCCACGCAAAACAGTGTAAATCAGAGAGTCAGACTGATCTTCATCGGTAATCCAATCTTCGCTAATTGGGATATTTACCGTTGAGTTGCTGATCAACTCCAAGTCGCTGATTTGTTGGTTGACCTCTGGTGCGTCATTTTGATCGGTTACAAAAACATCAAGGGTCTCTTCAAAAGAATTACCTCCCTGATCAATAACAAGAATGGTCACGTCATATTTTTTCTGCTGTTCGAAATTGAATGCATCTGAAGACCGGAGATATCCTTGTTCATCTACATTAAACAAGTTTTCATTTTTGGATCCAACCACTACTTCCAAATCAAACTGATCTTCCGAATCCTGATCTGTAACCACGAGCTCTCCGATAATAGCTCCACCCACTATATTTTCATTGATTGTATTGCTAGTTAATGTGATAGCTGTTGGAGTCTCATTCACATCTTCCAGCGTCAAATTCAACCTTCTTTCTACAGATCCGGTTTGATCAGTAGCTCTTACATCAATCTGAAAACTATTTCTGGCTTCAAAATCTACCGTCTCTTTGAGCAAAAGGAATTGTTCTGAAATGTTAAAAACCGAATTATCGTTATTACCACTTGCAAACGAATAGGAATAACTTCCCGCTTTTCCCTCTATAGAAAACTCAGCGATTTTTTCATTTTTAGCTAGATTCTCAGGAAATGCATATGTTGAAAGTAGAATATCTGAATCCAAAACATCTCCAACATTCAATATGATGTTTTTCGAAAACTTTGCCATTGACTGGTCAGTTACCTGAAGTCTGATTGAAAGGTAATCTTTCATTTCATAATCCAATGATTGTTGCAATATCAGTTGATCACCGGAAACGATCACAAAAGGATTATCCTCGCTACCCTCGCCAGGAATCAATTGATAAGTATGTGTATCACTTGTATCTTCATCTACAGCCGAAATTGAGGCAATTGAGCGACCTAATACCACATTCTCATTTACCAGATAATTATCAAGAGTGACATCTTCAGGAGCATCATTTTCATTCAGAATGTCGATCATCAATTCCTGCGTTGTGTTTTCACCAGCCTCATCCGTTACTTCTACCTGAATTGGAATTTGTGATGATTTCTCATAATTCAATGCCTGTGAAATCTCAAGCGCATTTCCGGAAATTGTAAAAAACTCATCACCTTCCACCAATCTAAAAACATGAGAATCTGAAGCATCTTGATCGGATGCTGTCAAATAGCCCACAATAGTTCCCACAGGCTCGTTCTCTTTAATTACCGAAACGTCAATCTGCACTCCAGTAGGTATATCATTCTCATCCACCAACGCAATCAAAAGTTCATTCTCCACATTCTTATTCTCTTCGTTTGTGGCCCTTACCTTAATCTTCAACTGATTCTGTGACTCATAATCTACGGCCTGTTTCAAAGTGAGATAATCACCTTTGATTTCAAAGAACCGGTTATCATTGGTCCCAACTCTGAAAGAATAACTAAAAACGCCAGCTTTGCCTTCAATACCCAACTGAGAGATTGTATCACCTACTGACAAGTTTTCTCCAAAGCTGTACGATGATAATATGACATCTGAATCGAATGTGTCTAGAATTTCTACAATTAGCACCTGATCAAATCGTTTGCCTCCTCCATCAGTCACACGTACACGGACACTAAGCTGTTGTAATGCTTCAAAATCAACAGATTCTTTCAGTAGTAATTGATTATCAGATATGATGACCATGGAATTATCACCGCTTCCCTCTCCTACTACTAGCTTATAATTATAAAAATCAACCGCGTCTTCATCTTGTGTAGATAGGTAGCCTATCAATGTGCCATAAGGTTGGTTTTCCAAAACATTAGCTGGAGAAAGAGATATGCCTGTTGGTGTGTCGTTGGTATCCTGGACCTCTATGGTGATCTGCTGAATAGATGAGGCTCCATGGTCGTCAATCACTTTAACATCCAATGTACGAGAAGGCGACTCCTCAAAGTTCAAAACTGCCTTTGTAAATAACTCATTATCAGAAATTGTAAATATGTCAGTATCTGTCATTAACTCGAAACTATGAGAGTCTTCCGGATCTGAATCAATTGCCTTGAGCGAACCGACTAAAGTTCCTATTGCATCATTTTCATCTACAGTTGATGCACTCAATTCCAGTCCACTTGGAACATCATTCACATTCAACACCTCAAAAACAACAAGTTTTTCCCCAAGAACTTCCTCTTCTTCCTGTAAAAATGATCCTTTCATAGTAACTGTAAATGCTTCTGAACCATACCAGTCATCATCCGGAACAGTTACCAGAAGTTGTGTTCCAGAGATTTCGGCGGATAATTTATCACCCCCGGAAACGGTGTAGCTTATTGTATAATCGTCCGTTTTTTCTGTAATGGAAGTCAAATCAAAAGCCTCAAAATCCACGCTTTCATCTGTCGTCTGCTTATCAGCATCTATCAGATATGCATAGCTATTGGTTACCTCCAATTCATAGTCTATAGTGACTGTTTCCTGACCATCAGTCAGCTCCAGGTGTATCGAGTTGGTCCCTACATCTTCCAGGCCAGGGGTACCAAATAACAACCCAAATCCATTATTTTCCACAAACTGTAACCACTCAGGGTTTCCGGATACGGTTAATTGTAGATCGCTATTATCTATGTCTTGACCATTGATCTCAAATCGATAGAGATTGCCGACTTTCACGATGGTATCTGGATCTTCACCAACAATGAAAGGTGCATCATTGATATTTTGCACTTCGAATGTGACAATTCGCGTAGCAAAAAGGTTTGCAAAATCATTATGAGTAGCTGTGACGGTCAGTTGGCTTGCCCCGAAGTAATCGCTATCCGGCACGGTCACATTTACACGATTGTTAATCAATACAGGCTGCAATGTATCCGCTCCTGATATAGAAAAAGTAACATCTTCTACAGCTACTCCTCCTAAAAACGGCTCCAGACTGACCGGTCCGAATAACTCTCCTTCGAATATTTCCTGAACGGGTATTTCTGTCAAAGTCGGAGATTTCATATCCACTACCTCGATTTGTAAAGTATCTCTATCAGATAGATTACTGGTAGTGGTAGTGTCTGTAGCAATGAATATAAACTGTTCTTTTCCTACCCACTCATAGTCCAACATTTCAAAGTTTACAATTCCATTCTTAATAGAAGGTGCTATATAGCCAGCATTTAGAAGGATTGGGTCAATGGGGTCTCCTAATATGGCATTGGAAACGAAAGTCTCTGTTTCCACTACATTAATGACTTTGTCATAATTGGCATCATAAAACCTAAAAAACAATTCGCTATTTGACGTATTACCATATAATGTAAGAAAAAAGTAGTATTGTCCATTGACTTCAATAGCATTGGCTTTGCCTACCAATGTGCTGTCCATTTGTGTAAATGCCGCTAAAATATGTTCCGTTCCCAAAGTTTGTTTTCCATACGAACTTACAGCGCAGGTCATAGTCATACTCAGCTCAAAATCCTGCGCATTTAGATTCCACTGTGGATCTCCTGAATTTTCATCACTGACAATATCATAGCTCCAAATGATTCCTTCAGGGTTATTAGTTGTCAAATAAGCATTCAAATCAATCGATGAAGGAATCCCCCCTACTCCAATAACCTTATCTTCCAGTCCTGTCAAAACTGGAGCTAATTCCTCTGGACGAACTGTAAAACTCACATCTGTACTTGCCGAAAACTGCTGAGCGGTCTCATCTGTAACCGTAAAGGTCACTACCTCTGAGCCAGCCCAACCATCTGGATAAGTGATGGAAGCAATAGTAGTAGTCTGATCAATTACTACCTCCAGATTAGCTCCGATGCTTGCTGAATACACCACATTATCAGCATCATCCAGCTCTGTATAATCGCTCAGCGTAATCGCAGTGAAATCTTCGCCAAAAGCCACCACCTGATTAGAAATAGGTTTTAGCAGTGGCTCGTAATCACTGATTACTGTTAACCCAACAGTATCTCGTTGGATATCCGAGGGGTTGTTTTTACCATATGCATTTACTACGATCTTCTCAGTGCCTACATATTCCCGATCAGTCAAATCGATTTCCAGAATTTGGTCAGTGGTAATATTTAGGCCAACCACCTGAGCATGCACTTCGAGCGGTTCATCGGGCTGCCCGATCACTGCATTAGGATCGAAATCAAATTTCTGTCCTTTCAGCTGTTCTTTATATGCCTGATCGAAGAATATGAATTGGAGTTCTGTGCCAGAGTTATTTCCATATACAGTGAGGAAATACACCCAGTTACCAATAATATCTATTGCCTGAGCTACTCCTCTCACCTTTCCTCTATCATCGATGACCGCCAGAATGTGCTTGTCACCTGTGGCCATCTCACCTCTACTCTTCACCACAGCCGTCACATTCATCTCAAACTGATAGTCGGTAGCTCGGATACTCCATTCCGGAGCAGCATTACTGTTGTCAAGCACTGGAAATGTCACTTCCCAATTCACATCATCTCCCAGATTATATGCAGCCAGATTGATGGATTGGAAATCACCACCAAGCCCTATCGTCTGGTCAGGAATATCCCTCAATGCTACCTGTGCATTCGCATTAATTGAAGCGAACAACAGTAGCATAACTACCATAATCTTATTGAGATTTAGGATACCACTAAACCTAAGTCTAGTGGCATGCATGATCATATCAACGAATAGCGTTTTGCGTTCAGCGTTCAGCGTTCTCATTTCCAAATTAATTTCTCAGTGAACAGCTCTCCATCCACTTCGATTCTGACAAAGTAGATTCCAGCGCTGAGCTTACCTCCTTTTACAGATCGGTCGATTTGCACTTCATGTTCTCCTGTTGTCATTACCCCAAGATTGGTCACTTTCAATGTTTGACCCATCAGGTTCTGAATAGTCAATGTCACATCACCTGTTTTCACCAGATTCATTCTGAGTGTAGTAGTGCTTTCACTAGGGTTCGGGTACAATTCGAAACTAATCTTCGGTGTTTCCACACCTAATATGCTTTCAGTTCTCAGCACCACAGGTTCACTGATAGTTCCATATACTCCTTCCGCTTGATTGGTCAGTAGCTGATTTTCAAATGTAATTTCGCTTCCTTCTCTTGCTACTACCGGTATCAATTCGTGAGTAGCCATGTCATTGCTATATGCTGTCACGAAGAAGTAATAAGCACCCATAAAATCGAGATACTGTGCTTTTCCAACTCCCACTAGCAGGTCATCATCAAACAACCCAATCACATCACCATCCTGTACTCCTGCTCCTTCTACTCTGATGATATAGTTGGAATTGAACTCAAATGTTGATGGATTCAATGTCCAGCCATTTGGAAGAATGATTGATTCCTCAGCAGGTACTTCAATTCTTGCATTATCATTGGTCACTGGGTATTTCAATGTCTGGCTTCTATCTGTGTAAACAAGATACCCTTGATTCGGTCTAAGGAAATCCAAACTACCAATCCAACCCTGGAAGTCCACATATTGTGCAAACTCCTTCTGACCTTTGATGATAAAATCCGCTGTGGCAGACAGACTGTTCAGTGCTTCATTGATCTCCATACCTACAGTAGGTAAGAAACTCACCCAGTTCCATCCAGAATCCAGTTCTACCAAAGTAGTCTCAAAATCTATCGGCATACCTTTTACTTCCAGCACGTCATCTGCAGTCAACTTCACTCGATAAGCTCTCGTGCTATCAACTTTGGCCAATGGCCCTACCCATCCAAGACTTGGTACGTACTGACTGTATTGGAATTGAGATTTGATCAATGCTCCCCGATCTGTATTTTCCAATGTCCCCAGCACATCGTTTACAGCCGAAGACTCCATGTTCAGATTGAATGAAAGCCAGTTCCACCCTTCTCCGAGAGCAATCTCCTGTACCACATTATTGGTCACGGTGATAGTAGCCGGATTAGTTGGTGACCCAATGCTGATGCTGGTCGCGCCAATCTGATAATTCTCTGCTACCTGACCATACAACTGACATCTGCTGGCATCCCAAACTTTGAATTCTACTTGCTCATCGCTAGTGCTGTTGCTATAGATGGTCATGAATACCAAATAAGGATGCTCACCCGGAATGGCAGCAAGTTCTGGCGCATAAACAACATTGCCTACTCCTCTCAACTCATCATCTACAAAAGCTGCCACGATATCAAACTCATCTTCGCTTAACTCACCTCTAATATCCAGCTGACCCGTCAACGTAGTAGAATACTCAAACTGCTTTTCGTTCACAGCCCAGGTAGGTTCCTGACAGAGCACTCGCACATCGAAGCGCAATTCTGGGGCACCAAATGAGGTAGCAGCTGTCACCATATCTATGTACTCACCTCCACCAATCTGATCACTCACTGTAAAGGTTACATCCTGAGTAGCACCCGGCTGAAGTGTAAAGCTTCTTGGAGTAGCTGTCAACCAACTAGGTAGTGGTGTTTCATTCAATGTTTGCACATCCAATTCACCACTCATATTGACATTCACAGCAAATGCTCCGTTGTTCTTTAATTGTCTCACAAACTGCGGACTATCTCCTTCATACCCTATATACTGGATATCTCCACCCAGCCAAGCCAAAGGATTTCGCTGCACGAGGAATTCCCATGTGATAGTCTCAGTCTGTTGGTTACCCAATTCATCTGTCATTCCGAGCACATCTACCCGAATCACCTGTCCTTCGATAAACTTGTTCTGAATGTCTGGAACAATGATCAGTTTATTGCCTTCACAAGTGACAGTCGCATCCATATAAAGACCAGTTTCGGTGTTGCTTAGGGCTACATGATTGGTGCTTCCCTGCACCAAACTCACATCTATCGGCAAGCTGATGATTTCATCACAGCTAATAGCCTCCGTGAATTCAATACTGATTTCATCATCAGGGCCGAGTACCTGATCCGCTGGCATTGGTGTACCAAGTACAGCCGGAGGAGTACGGTCGATCAAACCAGGAAGCACATCCGAAATTCGGGAAGGAATATCCCCTTCGCAGAAAGATACCGCACGGATTTCATATGGCTCATCATCCAACAATTCCACATCCCAACTAAAGATGGTGAAACCAGGATCTAGATCTGCTTTGAGGAATTCTACCGCATTGATCCAAGGCTCTCCCTCAAAGTCTTTGCGGTATTGGAATTTCACATCCGTCAATTCCGGTCTTTGCAAATCATAATCATTGATGGTCAGGGTCATTCTGTCGCCATCTATGGCGGAGATTACCCAATCCTCACCTGGATCAGCGATATTGATAGGGCTACATACCTCTATGAAGTTGACAGAAATATCTACTCGCTGGGCGAATGGTGCCTCGGGATAATTGAATCCGCGAGCCCTTGCCCATTCTGTTTCACAGCTGGTATAGAAAAACAAAGTAATATTCTCATAATTGAAAGCAAGAGGCCCCTTTTCAACGGTAAGTGTTACTTCCACCTGCTTGCCGGCATCTATCACGTAGACGATATCTTCATTTCCTGTCAATGGTACACCATTCACTTTCAAAACAGCTCCATCAGGATTGGACTCTGGCAACATAGTCAGATAATAATCCTGCTGCTCACCGGTTTGGCTGGTATTACCGAGGTTTAAAGTGAACACCGCTGGTTGATCTTCAGGAATATCCACGGCCACATTTTGATCCAGTGTCATCTGCACACCTTCTCTTTTCAGCGTTCTGGTTTCTGGCATTACCAAATCAAAAGCAGCAAGGTAAAAGTCAATGACCCTGTTGGACTCGCGAAGTTTTTCTTCATTGTTTAAGCCAAGCTCATCAGTGATTGCCTCCACTGCAGCATCCACATCTGTGTAGTCAGAAACCGCATCACCTAAGCCATCCATACCAATAATTCCCAACACTTCGTCTACAGCATCTACCAAAGGATCTACCAACTCAGAACCGCCTGCTTCTGCCAACTGGCTGATTTGCTTATTGAACAATTCAGAACCCAGGTCATTGATCAAAGACGAAGTAGGCACATCACCCAGGCCTTTGCCATAATTGTAAATATCTCCTTCGTAGGGACAACTGGATGCCCCACTTACCAATTCAAAAACTGGTGTACCGTATACCGGATCTTTCTTGATGTTCACCGTAAAGTTGTCACCAAAGTCATCATCAGAAAGTGTATAACCAACTGTTCTGGTCAGTTCTCCGGCAGATGCACCGCCCATACCCATGGTTACCTGCATGGTGGTGTTGGTGCCAACCGTGATACCACTATCATCCACAGTCACACCAGTTTCCTGAGCGATAGTTGCATTCAATCCAATTTCCTTTTGGAAACTGAAGTTGTTGCTGACCGACTCGGTAAACTCTTTATTATACTCGATACCTGCATCGAAGGTGATATTTTCTACAAACTCAGCTCTTTCTTTCAAAGCATGGTTCATCATGATCATTCCTTTCCAGCTATTGGCTTCCGTTTTGTCACCCAAAGCTTCTAACTCTGGAATGATGGTTCCCAATATGTGATCTTCAGAATAAATAAAAGTCGTTGCAAACCCATCAGGCGCCATGATGATTTCTTTATCCAAAACCACTTCACAGGTAGAAGCATTAATCTCCATCGTCGTGGCTGCACCATACAATACATTCAATGCCCCACCAATGTACACATCACCATTTGTAGCCGTAGTACTGATTCGCTCATTGGTGGTGAAAGTCTGGGTCATTTCATAATCCGTATTCAATGTGGTGGAGTACCCAACTTCCGCCGTGTATTCATTGGTCACTTCCACTTCGGTAATCTTTGCTGCTCCCACACCTACTGCAGTACGCACCGTATTACCCAACTGGGCTGTTCCAAATGCGCCCTGGCTCAGATCTGATGCCAAAGCAAAACTGATCGTATTGGAGAAGGTCTCTCCTTTTTCGATGTACGAAACAGAGTTGTCACCCGGAGGCGCTCTGAGGATCATCATCGGCATTTGTGGCGAAGTGGTCGCAAAATCCATGTTTCCTGGCAACACCCCAGTCACATACGCATACTGTGTATCTTCCGCAAGGTCACCCAATTCATTGTCAAATGCCACCACCTGAATTTTCTTCTGGAAAGGTGTACTTCCTCCACTCAAAACATTTGGTGTTCCTCCTCGGAGTTCGTAAGCTGCATATCCATTGCTAAAATCCACTTCCTGCGCATCTCTGTCGCTGATATCGTCAAATATCCTCAGCTTACCTGATGGAGTGCTGCATCGCTGACCGAAGTAATCCTCAAAAACGAAGATGTCCAGACTCACACGTTCATTTTGATCAATCACCGGTAGCCCACAGCTATTGTTTGTAAAAGCTTCCATCTCCACCATTACAGGTGCTCGGTAGCGGAAGAAAATATTTTCCAAATCGCCATTCACCAATGACACTTCTTTGGCTCCCTGCAAATCAAAATAAGACTGAATCTCTGGATTCTCATGCTCTACATACAATACATAACTCTGCGGTGGTGCATTTTGAAATTCAAATTCTCCAGTCTCATTGTTAACAATCGCCGTATCCGAATAACAATATGGCTGTGTGGACATGATTACTCGTGCGTTTCCAATGCCCGGTCCACTGATTGGATAATCACATACTCCCCCAATTACTTTTCCTTTGAGCGTTCGTGCCACATTATCCTCAATGTTGATCCCTGCCAATGGACGTACCAATGTTGGTAACTCGATGAATCCCGGAACAAAGGTATGATCCCCGTTTTCAAACGTCAGTATCTGGCCTCTGCTACCTGGCTCGAATTCCACTTTGAACTTACCATACTCATCCGTATAAGTTTTTGGCAAAGTAGAATTTCCATTTACCATCACTTCCACTCCCTCGGCAAAACAATCCGTGCCCGTATAGCGAATGAAACCACTCACACCCAATTGGGAAATGTCCTGAAAGTCTACCCGGTCAACCGCCGTTACGGATGGATCGAGTGATACGTTTCTGGCATTTGGATTAAAGTCGTGTGAGAAAAATTCCACATCTAAAGGAATGTCAGTGCCATCCCAGTTGGCTACCACCGGGTCTCCAGAGGTCTCGATCAACTGAGGATTTTCGAACGTTGCGTTGAGCTGGTTTGGAGACAGATCAGAAATGAAGGTACCCTGACCATTGCCAAAGTTCCAATAGCCGATCAAACCCTCTATCTGCGCTACGCCTAACTCATCTAATGGCAACACCTGATTCATCGTGGCGTTGATTTGATTCTGCGTTTTGCCATAATTGAAAATCCGAAATTCATCCAATCGGCCGTCAAAATAGCTGTCGCCTGTTTCATTTATATTTGGATTGCTTCGACCGAAAGCAAATCTGGAAGGAACCGGAGTGTTCAAGGATAATGGTGCACCAAATGGATTTACCGCTTCTTGCCCGTCGATATACAATCTTAAATCTCCATTACTACTCACGAAAGCCACATGATACCAAAATTCATCATCGTATGTAGCATCTGAAACCATCTCCACGGGCAATCCATCAGGCCCATAGGTAGCAAGTACATTGCCTTGAGCGTTCATTTTCAGCTGAGCATATACATTACCCGTTTCTGGGTTAGTGGCTTCAAACATCACCATATCATTGGACGGATGGTCACCCACTTTGAACCAACCTTCTATGGTAAAGTCACTTCCAAGAGGTAGTCGCTCATTCTGTGCACTGATAAAATCATCTGCTCCATCAAAATCCAATGAAAATCCAATAGACGTGTTTTTCTGTGCGGTCACCTGGAATGTCTGGCCACTGCCATAATAGACTCCCGCTACGATGTAGTCACCGCCTTCATCGGTGTATGCACCTGCCTGCACAGGTGATAAAAATTCTACTCGCGATACATCACAAATATACCCGTGTACCCTGTCCTCTACATTGGCGTGCACGCTATAGTCATATACTTTATCTCCGAAACGCTCATCGAATTTCCAGTAGCTCCGCAATCCTGCCTCAATACCAATCAGGGTAATGTCATCATACTTTCTAATTTCCTCTCGGGTACGAGCCACGTTCCAAACACGAAACTCGTCCAAATGTCCCTGGAAGTAGCCGCTGAATAGGTTCTTACCGTCTTTACCCAATTCGATCTGGCAGGTCTTAGTCACGTCATCATCTGGCGTAGCAACCTCTGCAACGCGCTGACCATTCACATACAAATAAGTAGTCTCCTTGCCGTAAACAGCAGCAAAGTGATGCCACTTGCGTTCGAAATTATCAGCATTGTAGCTATCCTTAGAAGTGAGCACTGTGGCTGTACCATCACCATTTCCATCGTGATAGTAGCGCAGCTTGCCATCTTCAGTCAATGAGATTTTCACAATGCTGGTGGTAGTCGCACTATCCAATGCAGAGAAGATCGTTTGTTCTTTGGCTTCCAGATTTCGGAACCAACCCTCTATGGTGTATATGCTGTCCAACTCTAATACTTCATCGGTGAAGAATACATAGTCATCTACACCATCTAGCTCCAGAGTACGACCAAGATTTGGCGTTAAAGTGACTTTCACATCCGCCACTGGTGATCCACTCTGAGTAGATACGTTTCCTGTTATACGACCATTAGGATTGAGGAAACCTATCACTTCCTGAGCGTGGCTCTCACCATACTCATTACTTGTCACAATTTCGTAAGTGTAATACTCTCCAGGGAATACGTTCCAATCCTGAAAAGTAGTCTGTGACAAAGGCACAGTGGCCATCAGACTTCCATTCCGATAGATTCTGGTAAGTGCATCCGTGACGGGTGCAGCTAGCTGATCGTCGATCACTTCCCAATTCACCTCAATGCGGTCCAGGTATTCGCCTTCTGAGGCGGTGGTAAATGGCCCGGTAGGTTCATGATCGTAATAGCCGAGCTGTCCGTAAGTGACAATGTTCTGTTCCAGCTCATAACCTGTCTCGCCGATCACCGGCTGACCGATGATCACATTGACCCGATAGTCACGACTAAAGCTGAAGGAAGATCCTCCACCGGCTTCTGCCCGCTCCACAGTATAGTTAAACTCCTCCTCGCAATCCTGCTGCGCCTGGGCAGGGATGGCAAGGGCGGTAAGTAAGGCCAAACTCCCAACCCACCGCTGAATGCTTTTCGTTTTAAAAAGTTTCATGCTTGTCATGGGTTTAGTTTATTCCTGACCTAATGTGAATTTTCTTACCAAGATGACATAGTTTCCTGATGAACTATATGATTGACAATTAGTACTGCCGCTCGGCGTTAGCTCATGGTAATAATTTCCACTGCTGCTACAGCTAAAATCAACACTACTTGTCCAATAATAACTCGAAGTGGTTGCTACGCTGGTATTGTCAAAAATTGACTGTAGTTCACTTTTGGATGGGATAAACCAATCATCATATCCGTTGATGGTTGTTCTTAATACCCCTTCAAAATATGAAGTACCAGTAGTAGTAGAGCTATAATTCAATATATTTTGAGTATTGGAATATCCACTGCCGAATGAGGTACTCGTAGCGCCTCCATAGGAGGCATATCTCAAACTCGTTCCCCCGTACTCATACGCCACATAGACGGTTCCGCCACTGATGGCAAATACGGTTCCGCCACCTCGCTGATCACCGACTTCTGCCGTGAACAAGTCTAACCTCGCTTCCAGCTCCGCAATTTTATCCAGCAAGAAACCTACGGTCACGAAATCATTGTCGTCTGCGGTGTATCCAGACACTCGTGGGATGCGTCGAATCAGGATAGTTCGATAATAATTGCTTTGACTTGCGTAGCTGGAATAAGAATTGTAACTGGAGCTGGAACCAAAATAGGCATATCGGGAATAGGTTGACCCGCTAGAATATGAACTACTCGTCCAAAGATTATATCCGGTATATGATCCCATGATTTGGGGATAATTGATGAAAATACTATCGTATTCCCCCTGTGAGGGTATGTACCAGTCTGTGTAACCTCCAGGCGCATAATTTTGAATGTAATACTCCCAAGTGGAAGAATTTCCATCTGGCGAATTTCCAAAGATGGTTTGAGTGTTATCATATCCCGAACCAAAATCAGTTGATGAAGTGAAACTGGTATTATTGTTATTTAATTGGTAAGAGCTGGTAAAAAATGGATAAGCCACATAGACATAATCATCATCATTGGCGAATACCTTACCACCTCCGAAATCTGATCCTATCGGTTGTACAGGTTCTTCGTTTAATACCGGTAAATAATTCTGCAAAGCTCCGACTGTCAAAGTAGAGTTGTCATCATATTGAATAATTTCCTCTGTTGGGATCACTTTACGAACCAAAATAGTCCGGTAATATTGATCATAGACCCTGCCACTTGAGGTATACCCATCTCTATGAAGCAATAATGAGTAGTATGTGGACATACCCGTATTAGTTATGGTCCAATAGTATTGACTACTTCCTACACTGGTGTTGTCAAAAACACTTTGTAGTTCATCTCGGGACGGAATAAACCAATCGTCATATCCCTGTGGCCTTTCATTTTTCACGATGTTTTCCACTGTTAAGGAATAATCTTCAGCATTGGCACCATCAAATACTTGTTGTGTACCTGACTGGCCTTGACCAAAAGCGGCAGTTGCAGTCCAAGTGGAGTAATGTGCTGAAATCCTAAGGTTAGCTGTCGTGTATTCATATGCTATGTAGTGATATCCATTGTACTTGGCAAATACGGTACCTCCGCCATAAGTTGATCCGATAGGCACGTCTATTTCCACATCTGCTGTATCCGGAATATTCGGTGCTAAGTAGCTATTCAAAGTTCCAAGATTCACCAAATCTTCATCTGATGTGGCGGTACCAGCAGCTTTTACATTTCCAGAGAAAACGACCGTACCATTCGCATTCATGTTCATCACTTCGCTGTAGGTAGAGTCGGCAGGATTCCAGTGGCCAAAGCCCAGGTCATTGCCTGTCTTGGCCATCAGCTGGCCACTGTCCAGCAATACATCTTTCCTTACATTCACCCGGCCTGCATTATCTATTCGCATGTGGGTAGAGTCCCCAATGTTGAGGTCTATACTTCCTACGCCATCTTCATCCGTATCAGCGGCGATGATTACACTATTGTTGTTACTCAGGTTGGCCGCTGTACCACCAAAAGCTGTCGTCAGCTTAGTACCATCAGCGAAGGATATTCCTGCACCTTCTTTGTCCAACACAATATCACCACCATTGAGGGTCAGGTTGCCCGAGTCCAGCTTCATGTCTCCTTTGCCCAGTCGCAAGCTTCCTTCAGCCATGCTGAGGCTACCTTCTTTGATCATCAGGCTGTCCTTGATGCGTACATCCCCAACACCGGGGAAGTAATTTTCCGCACCAAACACCCCCAGGGCGTAAGGCGCCAATGACAGCTGCATACGCGGGCTGATCTCTGCACGACCCTCTATGGCGATACCCAGGTAATAAGTAGTATCAAAGGCAATGTCCAGCACCTCGTAAGTACCGAGTTTGGCCACAAAGAGGCCATTGTGTGTTTCCAGGCTTGGATGTGTTTCGCTCCAGAGTGCCGTTCCATCGGCCTGCTGATCATAGATGGAGAACACTACTTCGTAGTAGCCATCATCGACCGTGCGGCCTTTTGGATCGCGCAATACGCCCTGCACGGCAATGGTCTGTGCAGTGGCTGCCAGCCCGGTTAGGAATATCAGAAGGGTAAATAAATGCTTCATAAGTTTGAAAGAATTAGTGCTCTGAGGAAAAGTATATTTTGTAATGTTTTTATCTGTCTTTTTCATGGTTTGGGCGGTTTAGTTGGTTGGTACTCTGCGGACGAGGATGAGATAATAATAATCATTGTAATAAGAGTCACCCTGTGAGTAACCCGGAGCATTCATTTCATAATCACCACAGCAACCAGAATAAGTACTTGACCAGTAATAATCATAAGTATTAGTCGCTACACTGGTATTGTCAAAAACTGCCTGTAACTCATCTCGAGATGGCATAAACCAGTCGCTATAACCATTTACCGTGCTTCTCAGAATTCCTTCTATATAAGAAGTACTGGTGGTAGAAGCCGCATTTAAAATGTATTGGGTATTGTCATAACCTGTACCGATGGCCGTTCCTGATGCACTTGATGTGTAATCGTAATAACGGTATTGATTATTGATATTATACTCATAAGCTATATAAGCATATCCTCCATCTATGGCGAAGACTGTTCCTCCTTCTACCTGATCACCGATCTGGTAGTTATTGAGATAAGTCTGTTGGGATAGGTTATAAGCTGCCGCATCGATCTTTAGCTCCAGGTCGGCTATTTTCTGATTGAGGAATGCCCAAGTCACCAGGTTGCTATTATCAGCATCATAAGTAGCGTTGCTCTCGCGAGATATACTGCGGATCAGTATAACTCTATGTGAATAACTATTTGCATCCCGGCAATTAACGCTACTATATCCACCTGAACCATTGGTATAAATATACTGTCCATCGTCGTTATAGCAACTTCCCTTGCTACTGGTCCACAAGTAAGTGTATGTAGGAGCTATACTCGGTATGCTGTCCAGCACCATTTTCAGTTCGTCATGAGATGGGATGTACCAGTTTTCATAATTATTGGTGATTAGGTACTCCAAGTAACTTGATAAAGTGGTGGTACTGGCGTTGAATAGACTTTGGGTGTTGTTGTATCCAGTGCCAAATTCCTCTGAAGAATTCCAGGTGGTAAAGCTGTTACCACTGTTACCTAGATAGTAATAACTGCTGATGTATTTGGCCAGGTAGATTTGATTGCCTATCACAGCGAAGACAGTTCCCTGGTCATTTCCCTCACCCATCACATCTCCGATCCGCGGTGCAGTATCCGCAGTAAAAGCGGAGCGGTTGTTTTGCAGTACACCGGCTGTTACATAGTCGTCCGGGTCGGAGGTGTCATACAGGTAACCTACTGGTTCCCTGCGTACAAACACCCAGTTCATGGAATTAGTGGTTGGGGAATAGCAGCTAGTAGAAGAGGAATTATGTACATCTACCCATGTATTTCCGCTTGTTCCACATGCACCCGTACCATTTCCTGTATAACCACTGGTACTAGTCCCTGTAAATGATGAAGAAGCATTCGCAAATGCTGGAAGTTCCTGATAAACCCTAAGCAACTCTGCTCTCGAAGGAATGTACCAGTCATTGAAACCTCCATAATTACCGTTTCTCAGATAATAAGTAAGATAAGATGAATTGGATGAACCTATTAAGGCCAGGATAAGCTCGGTATTTTGATATCCTGTTCCAAAATCTGGTGATGTTCCTGTAACCGCATCGATATTACTGGCAGACAAATATCGAGTCCCGGAATATTGATAAGCTATATATACGTAATCTTCTTCAACGGCAAACACAGTACCACCACCATAAGTATCACCTATATTCAGAGATGTAGTTTGTCGTACATCTTGAGTCAGCTTCTCTTCCACCACATTTTTGAGATAACCTAGCGTAAACACATCGTCATCAGCCTGAGCTGTGTCCAGACTCTGTGGAATCCGCGCAAAAGTCACCGTGCTGTCGGCAGCCATGGTCACTTGCGTGGTAAATGAAGAATCAGCAGGATTGTAATGTCCGAGGGCAATATCACAGTTGCCTTTGTACATGATCTTGCCAGAGTCGAGCTTCATGCCTGCCTCCATGGTCACCAAGCCATCATTACGCATGGTCATGACAGGCTGTATGCCTATCTGAAACTCGATGCCCCCGGTGCTGTCCATGTCTGCATCTGCTCGTACTGACAGTGTATCGATATTGGCGGCACTGGAAGCCGTACCACCTTCGGCAGAATTGAGAATGGTGCCATCCGCAAAGCGAATCGCTCCGCCAGCATCGGTGAGCATGATATCGCCCAGACTGATGGTGATCATACCAGAATCGAGCGTAAGACCACCCTTCGCGAGCAGCACATCCCCTTCACCGAGATAGACATTGCCCAAATCGATGGTGAAGTCGGTTTTGATATTTACATTTCCGGTAGAGGGAAACTGGTTGTCGCCACCTCTTACGCTCTTCACATAAGGATTGAGGGTTAGCTCCGTGCGGGGTTCCAACTCGGCAGTGCCTTCTATGGAGATTCCTAAATAATATGTGGTATCGAAAGCCAGATAGCTTAACGTATCTCTTCCCCAAACAGAACCAAGTCTGGCTGCAAAGAGTCCCTGAGATGTTTCCACATTTGGATGAGTCTCTGCATATAGAGCAGAGCCTCCGGTAAGCTGATCGTAGAGGGCAAAGGTCACCTGATAGGTGCCGTCCTCCACTGTACGGCCTTTCGGGTCGCGCAGTACTCCCTGCACAGAGATGCTCTGAGCAAAGGAAGCCAGTGTAGCGAGTAAAAAAAACAGTGATAGAGTGTGCTTCATTTCATGGATTGATTGAATTCAACCTTAAAAATCATTCTATTCTAAAATCGCCGCAATAGACCCCAGGGTCCTATCCGATGAATGGCGGGTTTTTCCCGATGAATTTTTTTGTTTGTTGAGGGGTGTTGACCGTTGACTGTTGACTGTTGACTGTTGACAGGATACGAGTTATTGGGTTAAGTAAAAATCAAATACGCAGTAGGCAAATACCAATAGGCAAATTTTCACTACTCACTAATTAACTAATCAGTAAAAAACCATTTACTATTCACTTTTCACTACCTACTATTCACCAAAGCGTAGCTGGTTGCTGAGGCACGGGTTATTGGGAAAACTATCTTTTTTGTTTTCTTCCGTATCACATAACTAAAAAATATTACCAAACACCGATCACCGATCAAATACGCAATAGGCAAATACCAATAGGCAAATTTTCACTACACACTAATTAACTAATCACTAAAAAACCGATTACCATTCACTAAAGCGTAGCTGGTTGGTGGGGTACGAGTTATTGGGTTATTTGGGTATTTCCTTCGTTTTTAGAAACTGCCGAGTAGGCGGAGCAAAATAGCTACGTTCCCTCGGGCTCACCGGTACGTAGGGATCGCTTTCAGGGAACTCAGCCTCAGGCTCACAGGAACGTAGCTATTGCCTTGAGGGAACTCAGCCTCGGACCTTTGGGTACGTAGCAACCAGGTGGAGGAAAAGTTGACATTCCCTTGAATAGGTTGACACCAGTAAAAAACCATATCCGACTGGTATAATAATATATCCGACCTAAAGAAAATCGTCCACAACCATAAGAAAATCATTCACGACTAATAGAGAATCGTTGGCAACCGTAAGAAAATCATTCCCAACCAATAGAGAATTGCTCGCTACCAGGTGGAAATCATTGCCGACCAGAGAAAAATGACTCACGATCGGTCAAAAACCAGAAACTTCTATCATCGAATCATTATTGACTCAAAAGCTTTTAAAATCTAATTTCGATTTAGACATTTTCAGAAAACCAAGTTTATCTAAATGATCCTAATTCCTTATTTTAGGCCTCAATATATTTACTCAACCGATATATTATGAAAATTCTCATTGTTGAAGATGAGCTGGTGATCGCGGACAACCTCAGCAGATTACTCATCAAATATGGGTATCAACCATTGCTCCCGGCTATTAATTATTCTCAGGCTGTGGACAGAATCAATCGTGAAAAACCTGAATTTGCTATCTTGGATATCAACCTGAGTGGAAACAAAACGGGAATCGATGTAGCCCAATTCATCAACGATCATTATCCGATTCCATTCCTTTTCCTAACCGCTTTTGGAGATGATGACACTCTGCAAAAAGCGATGAATGCAAAACCTTTTGCTTATTTGGTTAAGCCATTTTCTAAAAGCGAAATCAAACCAACTATCGAAATAGCTGTAATGAATTTCAAATTTCGGCAACAAAATTCAAACTCTAATAAAAAGGAATTGCTCACAGAGGCAGAGCGGAAAATCGTCTCTCTGATCGCTGAGAATAAAACTACGAAACAAATTGCCGATGAGATCCACTTATCAGTCAGCACGATCAAAAACCATCGCCATAGAATCTGTGCCAAACTAGAACTTCCTCCAAGTAACAATGCATTATTGACCTGGGTCATGCAGAATTGGTGATTGGTTGACAGTTGACATGGTACGAATTATTAGGTTTTTGGGTTAAGTATAAATCAAATATGCAATGGGCAAAAACCAATAGGCAACTAATTACTAAAAAACCGATTACTATTCACTAAAGCGTAGCTGGTTGGTGGGGTACGAATTATTGGGTTATTGGGTTATTGGGTTATTGGGAAAACTATCTTTTTTATTTCTTCCGATTCACATAACTAAAAAATATTACCAAACACCGACCACCGATTACCGAATACCGAATACCGAATACAGATCAAAAACGCTGTAGGCAAATACCGATAGGCAAATTTTCACTACTCACTAATTAACTAATCACTAAAAAGCCAATTACCGACCTACCGATCACCGACACACCTACTCCACTTTTCGTCTGGCTTCCGAATCATAAAAATCTATGGTAAAAACATTTCCTTCTTCATAACGATGGGATAATTCGCCAAG
Source organism: Bacteroidia bacterium (assembly GCA_030425425.1). Classification (GTDB taxonomy): domain Bacteria; phylum Bacteroidota; class Bacteroidia; order Cytophagales; family Cyclobacteriaceae; genus Marinoscillum. The sequence continues at coordinate 61,498 of JAUIAO010000009.1, forward strand.
CAACTGCTGGCACAATCTATACGCCAAACGCAGACCATAACCAGACTGAACCAGTTCATGAAAAGGCCTAGGCAAGTCATCACCATGGTCTCTGATCGTCACTTGGTATCTACCCTGCCTAATTTGTTGACCGGAAATACTTAAAAACAAAGGCTTGTCATTCGGTGCATATTTAAAGCTATTTGTTACCAATTCATTTATCGCAAGACCTAAAGGCACCATAGTATCTACATCAAACTCATATTTTGCACAATCTACGCTCAAATCTGGTGCACTTGAAACCGAATGAATTTCCTCCAAATTAGCAAGTAAGTCTTCTGCATATTCCTGTAGAGAAATGGTGGTCAGATTGTCATTCATGTACAAATTCTGATGAATCAGAGACATGGTAGCTACTCGTGATTTACTATCTTCCAGTATGGCAGCTGCCTTCTGTGGAGACTCATAAAGGTCCTCTATATCTAAGAGACTCGTAATCAATTGTAGGTTGTTTTTTACACGATGGTGTACCTCCTTTAGGAGCGTTTCTATTTCTTTATTGCGTGTTTTCAATAAGGCTTGCTGATCTGCCATCTGCTGATATTGCTGCTCGATCAAGTGTTTTTGTGATTCTGCTGCTTCTTTGAGCGACTCTACCTCATCATAGGCAGTAGCATACCTGTCTGATACCAGAAATGCAAGAGATAATACTGCCATCAGTCTAAACAAATTGGGTAATGCCAAAAATCCGTCGAACGATTTGGCATAAATCATAAACTCCAAAACCCACCCACTTAGCGCAAGCAATAAGAAAACCAAAACGGCCAAAAATGTTCGATTGCTAAATTTATTTCTTTGAATAATCAAAAAACCAAGTGATATCAAATAGCAGCTAAAGCCAATGATTACGGAGGGTAAAAGCGCATGCGTATACCAATGCAAAGGCAGCACAATCACTGCCAGCATGAGTATAGTAAAAGCCAAATTAAAAAACCGGTAAAACCTTCTGGGTAATATGAATGCAATCAGTGCCAATGAAGACCACCATACAGCATAAAATGAGAAGTATTCGATTCCTACGGTCAATTGCCAGGGCCATGATGGAAACAGTCCTTTAATGATATGTGTTCCATTAGACAATATCCTAATAGCATAGCCCAATGTTAGTACCACATAAATCAAATAATTGCGATCGCGCTTCCAGGTAACGAACATACCGAGGAAGAATACGCCAATCATCATGAAAGCACCAGCCGTAAAACCATCTATCAAGTTATCGCGCATGAGTTCTTCTCTCAACTTCTTTACCTCACCTATCTTGATAGGGTGAAAGAAACCTGCACTAGCGTGCTGATAATTCGAAACCTCTAAAATAATGGTGTTCTCTCCTGGTACTAATACGGCTTCCAAAACCTGTGGAATCCACTGTAATGACGAAGTTTGGCCCGATTTACCAACTGTTCCATTGCTACCAATGAGTACGCCATTGACATAAAAATTATAAGCGCTATAAAATCCCTTCAACCTGAATCCTGCCCGTTGTTGTTCAGATACTTGCAGATAGGTCACGTAAGTAGCAAACCCAAATCCCTCAATAGTCTGACCATTTAATACGTATCCATTCCATCTACCAGGATGAACTATAGCTGTATCTGGTGCCTGCTCTATCAATGCCGGATTCTCACTGTAGAGCTCCATCCAATAAAAATTCCAAGGACCATCCAGTTCTTCCGGATCATTTTCATAGGTCTGTGCCCCAGTTACATTAGAGAGCAGACAACAAACAAGAAACACACAAAAATTTTCTAACAGGTTTCCAGCCAACATGTTAGCAAAATTGGATTCCTGTTTTGCAATTAAAAATAGACCCCAGGGTCCTTTTCCCGATGAATGATTTTTCGTTAGTTACTGGTTACTGGGGAACGAGTTATTGGTTATTGGTTATTGGTTATTGGTTATTGGTTAATAAAAAAACTTTTATACTCAGATGTTCTACTAATAAAACCGACAACCGATCACCGACACACGGATACACGGATACAACCATCACTGATTCACCCAATACCGATTATCGATCAAATACGCAGTAAGCAAACACCATTGAGCATGTTTTCACTACTCACTAATCAACCAAAACACTTACTCCACTTTTCGTCTGGCTTCCGAATCATAAAAATCTATGGTAAAAACATTCCCTTCTGTATAATGATGGGATAATTCGCCAAGTAGCTGATTGGACAAACGATAGGCTAATTTTAAACCATAACCGGTTTGAATCAGCTCTGCTAGTGGTTTCGGAAGATTATCTCCTTTATCTCTGACCTGTATTTGATATTTTCCTTCCCCGGTCTGCTGACAAGTGATTTTCAAATAAAGGTTATTCCCGATAAATGCATATTTAAAACAATTGGTTACGAGCTCATTGATTGCTAATCCAAGAGGCACCATGGTGTCCACATCAAAGGCCAGGTTTCCACAACCAACATGAAGCTCGGGTTCTTCATCCAGCAGATGAATCTCCGAAACACTGGATACCAAATCGATGATGTACTCTTCTAAAGGAATCAAGTCGAGATCATCATGCATGTAAAGTTTTTGATGTATGAGTGACATAGTAGCAACCCGTGACTTACTGTCCTCCAAAATGATGGCAGCTGCAACCGGATCATCTCCAAGATCATCTATTTCGAGTAAACTAGTAATCACCTGAAGGTTGTTTTTTACCCGATGATGAACCTCCTTTAGCAGAGTTTCGATCTGATGATTGCGTTTTTGAATTGATTTTCCCTGTGACTCAATCTGGAGATTTTTCTGATTAAGCATCCTGTTGTTTCTATAAATCAACCCTCCAGCTATCATCGTGAAAATCAAAATTACAATTGCAATTAGCGTCCACTGACGCTGGTTTTTCAATCCGGCATCTTTCAGCTGCACATCTTTTCTCAAGAGTTCATTTTCTTGTTCTTTTTCCAGAGTTTGAAACTGAATTTCCATCGCAGCATATCTTCTATCACTTGCTTCATTAAATAGACTGTCGTTCTGTATTTTGAATAGCTGATGAAAATGCAGTGCCTTTTGGTATTTTCCAGAAGCAGCATAGATTTTTGATGCCAGTTCAAAAACATCTCGTTTCATTCGCTGATATTGGGTTTTGATCACAAGAGGTAAGGCTTCTCCTATCAACTTTTGAGCTTCACTGTAATCTTTTAGGTTTAAACGTACTTCGGCAATTCCGGCCAGATTACGAATCTTCATACCTATGATGAATTGCTCTTCACAGATTTCTAATGATTGCTGGAAATAACCTATGCTCTCTTCGTATCTCGTGAGCTTGACGAGAATGTTGCCAATATTATAAAGTGGAATCACCCAATGTGATTTGGGATTTGATTTTTTAATTTCAAAACATTGCTGATAGGCTGAGAGTGCTTCCACAAAATCTCCTGTGGACTCATAGGTATTACCATAACTATTATAAGCTTCTGCTATACCGTTTTTATTCTCCAATCGGCGAAAAATGGCCATCGCCTTATCGATCATTTCAATCTGCAAATCCGTCTGATTATTGTCTAGATAGACTTGATACAATCTGATATAAGAATATCCCTTATGCCATTCGCTATCTAAGGAATCAGCTACAGTTAATCTCAGCTTAGAAAGCTCAATTGATTTGGAGAAGTCGCCTTTCATTCTGAAAGCATAGGCCAAATTATCCAGCTGCTTTAATTCTTGAACCCGGTTAAAATTAGCCCGGGAAAATGCCAACATCTTGTCGTAGCTTTTTTCCGCCTCTTCATAATTTCCCAAATGATAATATACCTGCGCTACCAACGCCTCGCATCTTATTGCCAAATTTTCTTGGCCAAGATCCACACATTCATCGCTTAGAAGTAATGTACTATCCAGTGCACCTTGAAGATTCGACGATTTATAAATATGCCAATTCTGGATCAATCTGATCTCATTCAATAAATCTTGAAAATCATCATGATGATGAGGTATTGTAAGCTGTGCACTATCAATATATAAACGCGCACTGTCCAAACTCCAGCCGTGTATATAGTTCTCCGCAATGGAGCCATAAAGTCTTGTCAAGTTTACAGAATCCGCTCTATTCTTTGAAATGGCTAAGGACTTATTCAACAGTGGTATGGACCTTTCATAATTGCTCAGATTATATTCCATTAAACCAAAGTCTCTATAGGTCTTAATTAATAAAAACGAATCTTCCGTCAGTTCTAAACACTGCTGGATGAATTGTCGCATCTGATCATATTCATTATGGTTGAAAGCCATCTCAGCTTTAGCCTGATACAACTTGGCAGACGCTTCATTGTCTAGATTAGATTCATTTACTTCTTCCTCAATAACATACAAAACAGAATCAGCAATCTGAAAATCATAGTTTTTAGTGATTTGGAACAATTCAAATTGTGCTTCCAGGTTGCCTTTTTTTGCCTCTTCAAAGACTTGTTTTGATTGAATCAAAGTGGGTACTTGTCCCATCAACAAATAAGGAATCATCAACAATAAGTTGATAAAGAACCTTTTCGATATGGATGAAAATCCTTCTTTCATTTACCTAACCGTCCTTACCGAAAACACAGGCCCTGCCCGGTGACCTACATGAGGGATAAAATCAACTCGAATACTTGACTTACCTGATGTTAGCTCAACTGGAATCTGGTAAGGCACATCAATAAATTCACCGGGCTGTTTATCCGTGATGTTTTCAGTGGCGATTTTCTGACCTTCGATGAATATATCAAACGTTTTGGAACCGGTATAACCACCCCAGTACTCTGCTACCAAAGTGATTTGCTCTTTGGGATCTACTTTCATTAAAAATCCAAACTGTCCACCCCTACTTGCTACCCTGGCTTTCTTTCCTTTCATTTCATCTACATATATACTATCTCCTGTGAGCTGATGATCACGCTCTGGCTGCATCTCTCCCATTTCGAAATAGTCAATCGTCCGTCTTTCCAGTTCCTTTTTTGCTTCCAGCTTCGATTTATATTCTGCTTGATAAGCCTGCCATTGCTCCTCGTTGAACATGTCGAAATAGACAGAATACCTCCTATCATGAATTTTGTAAAAAGGCTTGAGTAAGATATCATTCGGACTGCCAACCTCAACTGTCTCGAAGGTATTCACCTGACCTTCTATTCGGTGAACCCAGTCATTCAAATCTCTGGTTTCAGTCATGATCACAGGAACAAAGTCTGGTAAGCCAGCCTCTGGACTGTCAACTTCACCCAGATCTCCAGCCAAAACCAGTGGTCCGAACATAAATGCTACGCGACTATCATTATCGGGCATAGTCTCCACTCTCAAGGTAAAAGGAATATTCACAATAATTCTATCTCCGTTTTCCCATTCACGATTGATGGAGATAAAACTACCAGCTTGTTGATCCACTTTCTTCACTTCCCCATTTACACGCACCTTGATACCTTCTTTAGCCCATTTCGGATATCTGATTTTCAAATCAAATGATTTTGGCTCGTCGGTTTCAATTATCAAAGTAGTCCCTTGTTCTTCAGGGTAATTGGTTTGCTGAATGAGCTTCACTCCTTTTGCCTCCCATTTCACCTCAGAGGCAACGAACTGAGAGACATATAGCTCATCATTGTTGTGATAATAGATATTCGCTCCATACTTGGAGTGAGTTTCCATGCCACTTCCCACACAGCAGGTAAACCAATATGGATCTTGATAAACCTTGTATCCACCCATCTCGAGAGAGAGATTATAAATGACTCGTCCGGTTTCCGGATGCTGGCTGGCAAGAATATGATTGAATAGTGCTCTTTCGTAAAAATCCGCTACCTCTGCTGTCGGTTGCCATTCGAACAGATGACGAGAAAGCTTGAGCATGTTATAGACATTGCAGGTCTCTGTGGTATTGGCACTTAAGCGATTCGATAGTTGATCAGGTTTGCCAAAATACTCATGATTACCATTGCCACCTGTGACATAGGAATGGTGATGAACTACCCGATCCCAAAAAAATAATGCGGCAACAGAATCGGAAGAAACGCCTTCTAATTCATACAGCTTTGACAATCCAATCAATTTTGGAATTTGAGTATTGGCATGCTTTCCGGGTAAGATATCCACTTCATTAGCTAAAGAATCCAAAATAGCCTTGTGATAGAATGTTCTTGAAAGCTTCAGATACTTATCATCATTAGTCAGTGCAAACAGCTCTGCAAAGGCTTCATTGATCCCTCCATGCTCACAGTGTAGCATGTTCTGAATTTGTTCTTCATTCAAATCATCTACCACCGTGTAAATCCAATCCGAAAATTTCGTAGCAACTTCAATCGCCTGTTCATTTTCGCAATGCTGCTTTGCTGCCAGAAGTCCGGCCAGTATCTTATGCTGAGTGTAAAAAGGCGCCCACAATCCATTCAAGTCAAAACCTTGGGATCGAATACTTCCTTGAGCAACTTCCTCAGTAAAGACTTTCTTTCCATTTTTAAAAGCACCGATGTATCCATCCGCGTCAGCCGCCTGACAATCACCCAATTCAGATACGATATAATCCACTCTATTTTTGTAATCCTCATTGCCTGTGGTGCTATACATCAAAGCACAAGCTTTCAAATAGTGCCCCAGACTATGTCCTGCTATGGTTTCTGCCTCCCATCCTTCATAAGGATCGGCTTTTGGTTTTAAATCAGCTTCAATTCGGAATCGAGCTAGCAATCGATCCGGCTCAAAAGTCTCAAGCAGCATTTTCTGGTTCAGATCCGTGGCGTTCTTGAAGGGTCCATCGAGAAGTTTTACCTCTTTCAGATCAAATTGTTGAACTGGTTTAGGGGCTTTGTTTATTCGTTCTTTTTCAGATTGACAAGAGAAAACTATCAACGCAACTGTGAGTAACAAAGAACACAACAAAACTGATTTCATATGCTTTCTAATTTTTTCCATTGGGTTGTTAAAAAATCGATGACGTGTACAACTTTTATCCCTTTGATGAGACCAGTGCTGTATTCGTTTAAAATTTTATATACCATGATACACACTTTTTGTGTTTCCAAATGTTTTGTTTCATATGATATATAAAAATCACTTAGAAATTAACATCATTTATTCTCACTCAAAATCCATCGAAAACCTCCACTTGGTCTTGAAATTCTTTTTGATTTCCTCTTTTTTCAAAATAGCCCTGAGAATTTCTATTGGAATGTTTCCTTCTCTCATCACCGCATCATGAAATTGCTTTTCTGTCCAGCCCTCAGCCAGCATTTCTTTCTTCAAGGCGTAAAACTGCAACCCTCCGGTCATGTATGCCAACTGGTAAAGCGGACCATAACCACCTGTGAATGACCGCCTCACTTCGGCCTCAGCGTTTGCATATTCATGACCCACTCTGTTTACCAGCATATCAATACATTCCTGAGGAGTCATTTTGTTCATGTGATAGCTAAGTGAAAAAATGATGCGAGCACATCTGTGCATTCTCCAAAATAGCATCCCTATTCTTTCCTCCGGTGTATCCGGGAAGTCAAGATTCCAAAGATTGATTTCCCAATAAAGTGCCCAGCCCTCCATCCAGAATGGATTGTAAAACAGATTACGATAAGGCTTGTATCGGCTCGCCATAAACATCTGCATGTGATGGCCCGGTATCAATTCGTGATGTACGGTGGCTGTAGAGAAATTGGGATTATTACCACGCATGCTCATCATTTTCTGGTCGTGAGTCATGGTATTGGTCGGGTAAGAAATGATGATCGTTTCTCCACCAAGGAAAAACGGACTTACCAGTTGCCTTTCTGGTGACATCATTTTCATTCTCCATGTCTCCTTTGCAAACTCTGGAATGGTGATCAAGTCGCGTTCTTCTATAAAATGTACTGCTTCCCATGCCAGAGAATCGATTATTGCAGGCTGTTGTCCCGGAGGTACATAGGTATTCTTTACGTGTTCCAGAGCAGCCTTCCAATCAGTTCCATATCCAAGTTCTCGTGATGCTTTGAGCATTTCAGCCTCACAATATTGGAATTGTTCTTCTGCAGCTTTAATTAGTTCATCTGGTTTGTATGGAATAAATGAATATTCCAAACTCTTAATAATCGCTTCCTCTCCTATAGGCTTACCAACAATCCCACTTCCATCGTCTTTTGCTGCTTTGGTAGAATATCCCTCTTCTAAAAACTCAGCTGATCCCATCCCATCATCATAGTTCTCACCTAAAAAACCTGCGTAATCTTTCAAGGTTTCTTGCAACTGCTGATGCGGTTTTTCCATCCACCAGGTAAACATTGGATCATAGGCATTGTAAAAATCGAACGCTTCCTTTACGTTTTCAGCTAAGGATTCTATTGCCAGCCGGGCTTTATCCGCATCCATCCAATCATTGTAAGGAAGTGCTTTCATTTCTTCTTTCTTATCAGAAAAACCCACGGTAATTTGACTCATCTGCTTCGCAAGCTGCTCGTACTCAGGGACTGATCCTCTTCTTCTTTTCCTCACAAAATCAAAAAGTGGCTCCAAACCATCCAGCGAATGTTTAACTCTTTTGAACTGTTCGTAATCGATTTGTAAGAAATAGTTTTCTTTTTCTAAGTGATTATTCAGCAACACAAAATCAGCTTTTCCTTGCTGTGATAGGCCATCAAAATCGATCTGAGATAGTTGATTCTGCCAGCTCTGAAATAAGTCAGTGAATCTTGAATAATACTCATCAGAGTATTTCAATGTGTATTTGCGCTGCAATGCCCAGTAGTCCGCACTATATTGCTCTATCGGCTCATAAAGCTCACTAGCTCCAGTGGATTGTCCAAAAACGAAATTTGAGAAAGTGACAAATGATAAGGTAATAAAAAAAGAGAATTTCATACTCATAATTAAATACGTATCAATTAGATAAACCTTAAAAATACGGTAGTAATATCATTTTCTGTGTCTTTTATACAATGTAATAAGTATGACACTTTGGTAAACACCTTCAAACAACATCCATGAAACGTATTTCACTGATAATCACAGGACTTTTTGTAGCTACCCATCTATGGGGGCAGAATCCATGGAACAAAATGGCGCAACAGCCTAATACACTCCATCCAGAATTGGGCAGTGAGAATTATGAGACTGATCAATGGAAGATTGAAATATTCAACTATTCCCAAACAATCAAAAGGCTGGAACCAAAAAATGCTGAGAGGTTTGATTTCACACCTTCTGACAGACTGGAATTTCGTGATATCGATGGCTGCTATCACCTTGGTGACATCAATCTGACATTGAAAATCGACAATGAATGGAAATCCTTTTCGTCAGCTAAGCAAAGGCAAAAATTAGTTGTAATTGAAGCTCGTGACAATGTACTTATGGGTGCAGACATTACACCCACAATGGGTGCAAACTTCCCAGTCAAGATTCTGAGGACCTGGGAAACAGATAAAGACGATCTCATCCTTAAATTCAGAATTAAAAACATAAGGAATGAAAAGGTAGAGATTGGTTCTTTAGGGCTTCCAATGATTTTTAACAACATTCTTGACGGAAAATCACTGGATGATGCACATGCCCAAAATGTATTCTATGATCCGTATATTGGTAAAGATGCAGGATATCTTCAGGTGGTGAGATTGCATGGACACGGGCCCGTCTTATTGGTTTTACCTGAAAAAAACACTGGTTTTGAAGCCTATAATCCACTCAATGATGACCCAACTCCCAGATGGATTCCATTTGAAGGTTTTCATGAATGGATGGTGCACAGTAAAGCACATGCTGAGGAAGAATGGAACAATGCCAAACCCTGGAACACTCCCACATCAAAGGTCTTGGTTCCTGGAGAAGTGGCCACCTATTCCTGGAGATTCACCACAGCTAATTCAGTAAAAGAAATCGAATCTAAACTTATCGAAAAACGAAAGCCTGTAGCAGTTGGCTTACCTGGCTATGTACTTCCAACAGATATTGAAGGCAAGTTGATGCTAAACTACCCGTCAGAAATCACCAACATCACTGCAGAGCCGGCTGAAAAATTGGAATGGAATGAGCCAGAACTTCTGGCAAATGGATGGAGAAAGCTCTCCATAAGAGGTGAAATTTATGGCAGATCTCGACTGACCATTACCTACGCTGATGGCATCACCCAAACGATCAATTATAAAGTGATCAATCCCGAATCAGAAACTATTGACAGGTTGGGTAATTTCCTGACCACTAAACAATGGTATCAGAATGATGATGACATTTTTGGCAGAAGTCCTTCTGTGATGAATTATGATTATGAAAACAAAGAAATCGTCACTCAAGACAGTAGAGCGTGGATTGTTGGCCTTGGTGATGAAGGCGGATCAGGTCCGTACCTTTCGGCCATTATGAAACAATTGGTCCAACCGGATGCTGCGGAAATTAAGAAACTTACACGTTTCATAGACGAAACACTCTGGGGAGGTATTCAATACAGTGAAGGACCAGAGAAGTATGGTGTCAGAAAAAGTCTGTTTTACTTTGAACCAGACAGTTTTCCAGCAGGTACGTACAGATCAGACATCAATTATAATACCTGGGCTGCCTGGAATAAAGAACATTCTGAACTCACAGAAAGATCCTACAACTACCCACATGTCACAGCTTCACATTGGGTGATGTATCGTCTTGCCAGATATCGCACAGATTTGGTGAAAAACAGGTCCTGGAAATGGTACCTGGAGCACGCCTTTCACACGGCAATGGCTATGGTGGAGCATGCTTCCTACTACTCACAATTCGGCCAAATGGAAGGAACGATATTCGTAATGGTGCTAAAAGATCTGAAAAAAGAAGGACTCACTGCATTGGCGGACGAAATGGAAGCTGCAATGAAAAAACGCGCCGATCACTGGAAATCATTGGGTTATCCATTTGGCAGTGAAATGCCGTGGGACTCTACCGGACAGGAAGAAGTATATATGTGGTCCAAATATTTCGGCTATGATGAAAAAGCAGAAGTTACTCTAAATGCCATTCTGGCGTATATGCCAACAGTTCCGCATTGGGGATACAATGGAAGTGCACGTCGATATTGGGACTTTCTGTATGGAGGGATAATCCAAAGAATAGAGAGACAACTTCATCATTACGGATCGCCCTTAAATGCTATTCCTGTACTCCGTGATTACAGAGATAATCCAGATGATTTATATCTTCTACGAGTAGGTCATGCAGGTATGATAGGAGGTATTGCTAATATTACCGATGATGGCTTTGGACCAGCAGCATTTCATTCTTATCCTTCCACACTGAAAATTGATCCTCTTTCGGGTGATTATGGATCTGGCTTCTTTGGTTATGCAATCAACAATTCTTCATACCTGATAAATGATGAACAGTTCGGATGGATCGGATTTGGTGGTAATGCTACTGAAATTGATGGGAATGTGAAGTTTGAATTAACATCCTCCTCAAAATCAAGACTATACATTGCTCCAGAAAAGTTATGGATCAATTTGTACAGTGGACAAATCAAAGAGGCAAACTACAATACCGAAGATCGAACAATCACTTTAGTATTCAATCCCAAAGACGAATTTACGCCCAAAGCATATCTTGATTTAACTGATATCAAGAAAAACGGAAATTATATCATTCCACGCAAGATCAAGACCGATAAGATTGGGTCTTATGTCAAGCTCAGGAACAAAGAAAAAAGTATTGTACTGGTAAAGAAATAAGACCAATAAAATCAAAAAATCCACCTGGAATTAATCTAAGTGGATTTTTTGTTTGGTTAAATTCTCATTCGAGAATTTATTCTCCCTTCACTCTAAACACGTTAAATGAATAAGGCTTAAGTGTTTGATTCAATTGCTTAGAAACCTTAATTTTCACCTCTTCAGGTTTGACATCTTCATCATTTGGCTGGCCGGAAATAACGGACATCATGGCCTGCTGATCAGAAATACCCAAACTGGACAAATCCAGTGAGGCGTTGATCTCAGTCGGTAGTAGGTTGGCCATTTTTACGATATAGTCTCCACTTTGATCATCTTTTACCACCGAAATCGCAAATCGCTTTTTCACATCTTCAGAGTTGCTGGATATCGCCACTGCACTTGGCACATAGACATTACCTGAATTTTGACCGAATAGCTTCTGAACATAATAATCAATGGTCGGACGGATCTCTGTGTTGTTGAAGTAAATCAGATCTGGAGTCCAGTTGTGATGACCATCTTTCGCCAATAGTGGCGCAAAAGAAGTCATAGAAACTACGTCCGCATTGCGCTCCACATTGATTAGGTAAATCGCCTCTGAGAGTGAAGTTTCGATGTTCATTCTACGTCCATGTACATGAGCAGCATATTCTCCTAAATACACCTTTGGTCCATTTCGATCATATTTATCGTAATAATCCTGATTATTGATAAACCATCCCGGAGGCTGATAATAATGCTCATCAACCATTGGAACATTGAGTTTTTTGGCAAACTCCCAACCGTATTCATAATCTGAACCACGATAAAAAGGCCCTACCGTCCCAATCACTACAATGTCAGGATATTTCTCAGTGACGGCATTGTAGATCATTTCAAATCGTTCTTCGAAAATATCTGTAATGAGATCTTCATTTCCGATCCCAAGGTATTTCAAATTGAATGGTTTTGGGTGGCCAGCTTCTGCTCTCACTTTTCCCCATTCGGTGTTTTTGTCACCGTTGGCCCATTCGATCAAATCCAGAATATCCTGCACATATTCATCCATCTCGTCCAATGGAATACCTCCGCACTGTCCGTGACCACCCATGTGAGAATTCTGACAAGGGACACCCGCAGCAAGTACAGGAAGTGGTTGGGCGCCGATATCTTCACAATATTGGAAGTACTCAAAATATCCTAATCCGAGTGTTTGATGATAGTTCCAGATATTGGCCATCGGCACGCGGGCTTCCAGAGGTCCCACGCTATTTTTCCATTTATAGATATTGTCCAGTCCATCTCCATGCGCCACGCATCCACCTGGGAAACGAACAAATTTCGGGCTCAAATCTGCCACTACCTGGGCCAAATCTGCTCTCAAACCATTCTTGTGTCCCTTGAAAGTATTCTGCGGAAATAGAGAAATCATATCAAGCGCCAACTTACCACTCTGTTGTGGCAGGATTTCTAAACGTCCATCTACCAGATCATCGGTGGCTTTGATCACTGATGAAAAGTTCTTCCACTCTGTACCAATCTTTTTAATCGTTGCCTGGCCATAATTACCTGACCCATCTTTGCTGGTCAGTTTTACTAAAATGGATTTATTTTTCTCATCAAGTGATTTGGCAAAAACTGAGAAATCGTATTTTTCACCTTTCTTAAGCACTATTCCATCCCACCCTTCATTTACTAAACCTTTGCTTGTCGCTTTTCCACCCAGCACGGCATAGTGCGGATTGTTTGGATGAATAGGATCCAGAGTATCTACTTCAAATCCGTATTTCTCACCATTGAAAGACCATGACCAATGAGGATTCCATTCCTTATCTCTCCACTCCTTATCAATCGGATCATACTCAAAATCACGATTCTGAATTAATTCCGCATATAAACCACCATCAGCAGCATAATTAATATCTTCGAAAAACACACCGATCAACTCATCACTAATTGGTTTTTGGTGCTCTGGTCTTAGCTTCACCTTTACTTCTACAGGATCTAAATTGGCAAACTTGGCAGGGTCATCCCTCATGACCTCTCTGCGCTGAGCTTCATGAAATTGCTCCCATTCTGCCTGCTGGATCAAGTCTTCAACCAATGCCCATGAAACCTTATTGGTCATACCACGATAAACCTCTCCGTTCAATTCTATTTCAGTTCTCGAATTAAGTCTTTCCGAACCATCTATTTCATCCGCCAGACCATAATGCTTAAAATCATCAGTTTGTACTTGCAAGACTTTTGGGTTGCTTTCAGCACCGTCTATCCAGCTAATCAAAAAGCCGTCTTTTGAAGGTATTATCTCCGGGTCTTTGATGCTTCCGTCATTTATCACTTCCGGGTATACCTGCGGTTCCCAATGAATGAGGTCGTATGACGATGCATGTGCGAGCTGTTTTACATTAGGATTAAGAGCCCAGACACAATGCCACAGGCCAGATTCATCCTGAAACAAAAATGGATCATGCATTCGCTTCTGAGATCCCCAGCGACCAAAATCACTAAATAAAAAACGCTGATGCGGCCCTATACTGAACCAATCTACCTGATCGCGGCTCCATGCAAGCAACAAGCCACTTCTGCCCTCGTGCCTCGAATATGCAAAAAGATAAACCGAGTCTGCAGGACCTTTATATTGAGCGAATGAGGACAAACAAATAAGCAGTAATAGAAATAAAATCGAATGTGTTTTTTTCATTGAGGTTTTAATTTCAATTATTATCAAGTTAGTACTCTATAAAAGAGCTATTAAGTGTGCATAATACATTAACAGTTGAATTTTACATTTTAAGGCAAATGGTTCTATTTTTTCAGTACTTTCAATTGCTCAACATCTCCCTCATTATTGATAATTTCCAAAATCAACAATCCCTTAGGTAGGTTTTCAAAATTCACTCTTTTAGTTTGTTCCTCGTTAAGCTCAAATCTTTTGACTTTTTGCCCACCCATCGTGTAGACGTTCATTTCTTTCAAACCTCGCACTCCTTCTATGATCAGATGATCTAGTACAGGATTGGGGTATACTAATAATTGATTATCAGAGACTTGTAGTATTTCTTGCTGTTCCTCTTCCAGCTCAAAATAAACATTGTAGTTGGATTTAGTTTGTCCATCTTCTGCTGTTACAATGACCAAAGCACCACCTGGAAGTTCTGCCGACTGAAAAATCTGAGAGGTAGCTTTTGAATTTTTCACAACTGCATCCACTAAGGGAATGTCTACAGTAGATTCTGGAAGAATAATAGTATAATTCAGAATCCCAGGTTCAAAATCTTTGATAGTTTCTCCGTCTATTGTCAAATCAATCAATGAAGCATCATCGGTAGTAGTCGTCAATATGTTCAACTGATAGATCTTACTGAGACCATCAGATGTTGTAGCTGTAATCTCTACAGTCCCTGGCACTTCGGTAATATCAGTCATAGTGACGTCCACTTCATTTTGAAATGGAATCGGTTCAATAGACGGAACGTTTGACTCTCCGGAAGGTAACACGAAATATTGATCCAGGTCCATAGGATCAAAACCTTGAATGAGGTTGCCATTTATCCTGATATTTCTCAGAGAAGGATCATTGGTTTCAGCATGATATGAGACCATTACCTTACCATCATTATCAGCGTGAGCATAAGCAAACGAAAGCACATTATGCTCCATTAGCATCTGACGATCAATGATTGGTTCATTTTGAGCCATTCCCTGACCTGCAATATCCAACGGAATCCAATCTTTCCATTCTCCTGCGGCCGATGCAAAATATACACGATAATCCCAGGCCACTACATATAGATTGTCCATGCTGTCCACGGCAATTTCACTTCGGTTACCTCCATCTGTCATGGCGATTAAGTCGCTTTTCCAGTCACCGTTTTTGTCTTTATAGATATGTCTTAACTCTCCGTCATTCACCCTGGCATCCCAAAAATTGGACGCATTTGGTTTGCTTTCATTGATATAAGACTGAAGAATATGGATCTTACCCTTGCTGTCCACCGCTTGTGATTCCTGATTGATCAAGCCACGATATGTTGATATCGGCACTACTACCAGCCCGTCAGTATCTCTGGTCAGTGGCACAGGATTGGAATCTGACCTTCGGGTATTAGCTACGTGCTGTCCGGCATTATTGTACCAGGTTCGTCCATCGTCATCACTATAGGCATAGCTGATGTCATGATTGGTCTGTGCGTCTGGTGTTTGCCTCCAAACCCAAGACACATGCAGTCTCCCATTAGGATCATAATGAATACCATTAATATAAGCGTTTTCGTTGACGGAAGTCCCATTTACATACTCACCGATATAATCCCAATTCTGATCACTACCAGAATATTCCCACAAATAAGAATTACCATCACCACTCCACCCTATCCTCATCTCCAACAGCATGTCTCCGTTAGGTTTGCGCACAAATCTCGGATATGTAACATTAGAAATAGTGCTATCGCTGTTGCTCAAATAATCAATTTTCTCACCGAAAGATTCATCCGCCCATGCAAAATCTTCGGGTCTATTGGCTAACCCAACAACAGAACGTTGATAATGAAAAACATCATTGTGATGATCATAAGTGATGTGAATGGTGCCATCATTTGGGCAAATACCCATAGAAATGTTATAATGGTTATCTGCCTGACGCGCAGGTGAAATCACGTGATCGTCGAGTTCCATAATTTCCCAATAGCCATAGGGGAGCTTCTTCCGGGCAATAGCGACCTTTATCTGGCCATTATTCTGCTCATCATTCCAGTATGTTACATATTGATATCCATTATAAGTCATCAGGGCATCCTGCTGAAACGAAACAAAATTAGCCCCACCATTCGTAGTTTCTGCAAGTGTGGTCACCGTATCTTGTGGTTGACGGATCAGCTGAGAGAATGCCGATGGATTTACGATTACTTTACCGTCTGGAGAGGTGATCTCTGGGATATGGGTTTCCGTGATTGATTCCTGAGTCAAATCAAAACTAACAACAGAAACATCTAGTTCATTTTCCACTGCAGCCTCTTTGCTAATCTGATACCGAATGAAGAAATAATTTTCTCCTTCTCTAAGGGCAACATTTCCTGAAAACGTAATTTCATCATCACCCGGGCTACCTCCTAAAGAAGCCCACTCGATCATATTGCCTGAAGACTCATCGGCAGACCAACCAATGACTATATCCTCTATGTCCCCAACATCTGTCGTTCCCGCGGTAGTAAGTCTGAGTGAAGTCAGAGATAAGGGTGTGCTCTGATTTTTAGTATTAATCTTCAGGATTCCGACTGTGGCTTCCTTACCCAAATCCGCAAATTCAGAAGACCGAACAACCGTAGAATTCATATATTCCATTGGAGCATTCCAATCAGAAAGATCATATGTTCCCCCATTGATCGCCCCATGATTTTCACCTGCCAAATCTGTGGCATTCTGTGCCTGATCATCAAAATTCCAATAAGCTATTAGATTAGATTCCTCAGACGGATCTAACACGGAGCTGGCATTTGACATAAGTTGTGTTTCAGTCCTCGCTTCAGACCAAATTCTCACCTCATCTATCCAGCCTTTAAAAGCCCGGTTACTGACATCTGAATCCCAACCGAGATAAGTTTTCCCAGAGCTAAAATTTTCACCTGTGAAAGTCGCATTTTCTGTTTTACCAATTCCATCAATATATAAGGTTCTGCTTGTGCTGGTCATCACCACAGCAATATGATGCCATTTCCCTTCCTGTATATCGGCAGTTTCAGTACCCTGACCATACGTATCCCCACCATTTGCCATGTACCGCAACGACTGTGAAGTTGATTGCCATCCACTGGTATATTGCAATCCAACATTGCCTGGTCGGTTAAAAATCAATCCTGCGTTTGCCGTCTGTTGAGCATCAGACTTTATCAACATTTCTATAGTGTAGGGCAAAGAATTTAAGTTCAACCCCGAAATGTCTACATGGCTATTATTACCATCTCCACCTGTGAGGTAAAGGGAATAGTTTTGATCGTTTGCTTTTAATAAGCGATTAGGCGATTGTGCCTGGATTGTTAAAAATTGACAAGAAAAAAGAAGAGATAAGGTAAGCTGAAGAAATCGACACATAAAAATCAGGTTCAAATTGGCTTTATACTTAAATAAACAGGCCATTATTCAAAATGATACAGTGAAAACTGGAAAATTTGTGACTAATTAATGTTTATGGGGTTCCATCCTCTTTTACCTTCTGGTAAGCCCGAATATAGTCTATCTCATACTTAACTGGAAAAGCAGAATCATCGATTTCTCCACCCTGATTACCTCCTAAGGCAAGATTCAAAATGAAATATTGACCAAAGCTTGCATCCTGAAATCGAAAAGGATTGTCTGTATTACCTTTCCAACCTTGATTGTAAGTCTCCTCAAGATTGGTTTCATTCAGTAATTCATCATCCAGATATAACCGGATAAACTGTTCATCCCAGTCCATCCGCCAAATATGAAATTCATCCAGCCATGCAGGATTGTCATCCATCCATTTCTGCACGGGTATTTTCTTCGAATCCCAAATTGGTCGATAAGGTTGATCAGAGCTCCACGCCACGTTGGCCAAAATGCTACGATCATAAAACTCCATCAGATCAATTTCACCTCCTATCGGCCAGCTGTATCGATTCCCCACTGTCCAGATGGCGGGCCAGCAGCCGTCCGAATAAGGAATTCTGGCCCGGATTTCGAATCGTCCGTAAGTAAAATGATGTTTGCCACGGGTGTTCAAAGAAGCAGAAGTGTAAGGTTTGTCCAAGTGATTTTTGCGTCCTGTAATCACAAGTATCCCATCCTTCACATAGCTATTTTCATCACTGTTTGTGTAATACTGCGCTTCGTTGTTGCGGATATAGCCAATTTCATAATTCCAGTTTTCCAATGATGGGCTTCCCTCCTCATTGAATTCATCTTGCCATATCAGTTCATAGCCTTCGTAAACTGGAATATCCTCCGAAGACTTATCAATGCTACAACCAATAAAAAAGAGGAAAACAATTGCGAAAATTAAACTTTGATTTGACGTCATTTATTCAAACTTCACTGGTATGCTGCATCCTTGATTACAGTTGATTCTGATTTCATCACCTTTATTTTTTACCTTCTTCACAAATCCCAGTTCCTCGTCTGTAAACGACTCGCCTGATGGCTTCCATAGCAACAATGCGATATAAAGATCGTCTTTCTGGTTTGGATCAAAATGCGAAGTTGCATTGATGACTACACTTTCATCATACTCTGGGTGAAGTCCGGTGGTACTGACGACCTCCTGTCCTTGCCAACCGCTCACATTGACCACAGCTAATTGATACTCTCCATTATCAATGATCGTTACTGATTTTCCATTCACTTCTTTGGTTTCGGTGGTAATTCCCTTTCCAATATCTGGCAAAGCATAATGGCCAAGTCTCATTTCAACTGCTGCTGTACTCACCTGCTTATCCACTCTTAGTATTCCATTTGCAATCGGAATATCTACCAATTGCATTTTAATGTGCTCATTGGTTTCCAATACGGCATTTCGATGATAGCCTCCATTTTCAAATTTTTGAAAATCATACAATCGGAAAACTTCCCATTCCTTTTTCTGATTCAAGAAGGCATAATTCATAGCTACTTCCCCATTTTGGCCATCAGCCTGCCAATGAAAATTACTGTTATAAGACAGTTTGTTATAATTTTCTGAAGATCTGAATTTCTGCCAGTCATCTGCCACTCGCTCATGACACCATGCCCGGATTTCGGATGCCCCAATGGACGGATAATCCGTAATTAATATCTCGGATGCTTCTTGAAACTTATTATAAACCTTATCTTTCTCTAGCTCATCCCAACCACCAGTATTTTCCGTAGCAGCCCAGAATGGATTATCATCAGGCACCAATAATCCCAGGAAAGCTTTCCCCATCCAATATACGCTACCTCTGCAGCTATAATTCTGTGTTGCAGGCTCAAAATGCCCATAAAAACCAAGTGTGGGTACTCCGTCTTCCAAAAACTCAGGGTGCTGCAAAAACTGTAGCAATACACTGGAGCTAATGCTTCGCATCCATCCATAATTGATGTCCATTCCTTCATCTTTCAGAAAACCCATCAGCGGAAATGGCACTATACTTCCAAAGCGATAACTAATACTCCTGCCATACATGATCATCTCACCATCAGCATTGAAGAGGTATGGATAGTTGTTCTGTAGGTCTTTGAAATTAGCTATAAATTGGTCGGCAATCTCAGGAAAGTATTTCTTTCCGTAAAGCTCGGACCATACCATGCCATACATCTGAAAAGCCCACATGCTATAATAATCATAAGCCGGTGAATCATTGTACCAGCCCTGTCCACGGTAATGGGTCAGTGATTTTTTCAAATATTTCACCAACAACTCATCATTTACCTGATAGCCCTGGTCTTTGAAAAAACTCAGCACGAAAATGTTAAAGAATTTCCAGTTAGAATCTACCGTGGGGCCATCCCCATAGCTGAGCATCACGGATGCCAGTTTTTCCTTATGCTCATTTGAGAGCGGCTCCCAAAGGACATGAGGAGCAACTGAAAGTGAAATAGCAAGCGCACCAAACTCCACCAAATTTTGACTTGGGCCTCCATTTGGAGATCTGGGAACAATATATGATCCACTTTCAGGATTTACCAATTGAGTAATCTGGTATCGATAATAATCCGCAACTTTCACTCCATTGAGCTCCAGATCGGGATCTTCCATCAATAGCGGAGCAGCTACAAACAATGTCCTGCAGAGCCCTTCCAGTTTCTCTGTGGGTACTCGACCTTTGTTGTGAGGATAGCTCTTTCCAGGCAATTTTGGAAACTTCATCGGATCTTCTAAGCGATCTACGTAACTAAATGCGCCCTGTAGAAGATATCTGGCGGCATCTTTCCAATGCTGCTTCGTCATCCCTGTATTTGGGCTTAGTTGATAATCTGGATTTTGCAATTTGAACACTTCATTTTCTATTCCTGCTCCTTCCAAAGTTGGCTTTACCGGCTTGATTGACCCATCATCATTAAACTCAAGCTTATCAATGCAAACCTCCCGATGATAGCCAGCACTTCTTCCCATCGTGATGCCTTCCGGCCTCTTGAAACGGTGATAGACAATGAACCAGTCATCGGTCCCTTGTGCATTGATCACAGAATTGTGACCAGTTCCAAAAACTCCTAAAGTGGTATCTTTCTGAATAACCAGATTATTCTCAGGGGTATTTAACTGGCCAAGCGGAGAATCTGAGGTGGCATATCTTACTCGATAATCAGGTGAGCGTGTATCATTTTCCGACCACATGAAGTAGTATTTCCCATTTCGATAAAACACTTCCGTACCTTCTCTGAAGGTTCCTCCAATCTTAAGTACCTGAATACTTGAGGTGTCAATAGAAATTAAATCTTCATTCAGGGGTGCTACAGCCATGTACCCATTCCCCCAATACAAATAGTCTTTGCCTGTTTTAGGATCAGTAAATACATCCGGGTCTATCTCTATTCCTCGATTAATGCCGGCAGGCTTAAAATTAATCAGTGGTTTTCCCGAATCTTTAAATGGCCCAGTCGGGCTATCGGAAGTTGCGACTCCTATTTTCTTACCCGCCGTGAAATAGTAGAAGTATTTGTACTCGTTGTTAATTTCTTTCTCCAGAATAGCCGGAGCCCAGGCATTGGTACTCGTCCACTCAACATCATTTTCGAGATCGAGTATTTTACCTTCCGGTTTCCAATTGATCAGATCATTGGAAGAAAATGTCTCAAAATAAGTTCCTGACCAATTGTCAAAGCCATCAGTGGTCGGATAGAGATAATATTTACCATCCTTTCGGGAGAATAAAATTTCCGGATCTGCATAATAACCTTTTAGTACTGGATTTGCTTTCACCCTTGATGAATCCGATGGGAGTAAATTCACTTCATTGATCGCTCCCGCGTAAAGTGCAGAAAGCATGGTGATAAAAGCAAGAAAAGGGAATTTGAATTGTAACATTAAGTTTTTGGCTATGAGATTATGGAAAACACCTTGTATAATCAAAGCATAAAATTATGAGAGTGATACACTTCAAGGCAAGGTTTATATGTAAAATGTACACACAATATTACTACTTGAAGACTTATCCTGATTTCGGATTTCCATCGATATTCGGATTCACAATTAATAATCCAACTCGTGGCTGAGTTATCAAGGTTGTTAAAGGAGTTTTCTCCGCAAACCTAATGTCATTGGACACAGACAGTCAGGGAATAAAACCCATTTATGGGATTTAGATGAAATATGATTCCTTGGTCTAATCTAGTTCCTCATATTTGAATAATATTAACGTTTTGAGGGTTGATATACGAATAAGGATGATATAGACTACCTTCCTCATTAATTAGAATTGAATTCATGGATTATTGGCTAAGCATACTTTTAGGAATATCGTGGTTGGTGAGTGTACTGAGTTTCTTACCAGCATTTGATATTCAGCATTGGACTTTTCGAATTATGGATTTTATCCGGTTACAAGTTCTGGGAATATTAATAATTCTGCTTATTCTACTTTCGATATTCTCAGGTACCCATTTCATTTTAGAGACCTCTACAAAAATTGGGTTGTTTGCGGCAATTGTTTATCAATTGAAAGTTGTACTTCCATACTTTCCAATTGGCCGAAAGCAGAATCCGAAATCATCAAATGCGATCTCTCTACTCAGCGTGAATGTATTGCAAAAGAATACAGACTATTACCGCCTCATTCAACGCATCAGGAAAGTCAATCCAGATATCATCCTGACTTTGGAATCGAATAAAAGTTGGGAAAATGCACTTTCTGAAATTGAACGGGACTATGCATTTTCCCACAAAGCAGCTAAGGAAAATAGATATGGACTACACTTTTACACTCGACTAGAGGTGAAAAATTGTACGGGACATGAATTAATCTCGGCCGAACACCCATCTGTAGAAATAGAACTCAGAGATGACCAAGGCAATGATTTTCTGTTTTGGGGAGTTCACCCTCCTCCCCCGAGTCCCACTGAAAAACCTACATCAAAACAAAAAGATGCAGAATTGATGGCCGTGGCAAAAAGAATTCGCAGTAGTCAATTACCAGTGATAGTGAGTGGTGACTTCAATAACGTATGCTGGTCTCGATCCTCAAAATTATTCACTAAAATTACCGATCTTATTGATGCGAGAATCGGTCGTGGCTTTCATGGGTCTTTCCCTGTCAGACCAAGAATATTTAGATTTCCCATCGATTTACTATTTCATTCTGAATCGATCAAAATTCACTCCATTAAGACTTTGGAGGATATAGGTTCTGATCACCTACCTTTATATTCTATTTTTAGTGTTCCAAAAAATGAGGACGCTGCAAAATCTAAACCAATATCAAAAGAAACAAAGGAAATCGTTCAAGACATGATTCGGGAAGGTAAGAAAGTAGCACCTGAAGAGAATATTGATTAAGAAGAAGTCAGGTTAATCAATTCTAAGTGACACAAGAAAGTAACATAAGAATCTCAAGACGGGATATACTATTTAAGGTATTCATCATTATCCAAATATTATCAGTCAATCTGCTTTTGTTCGGAATGAATGAACATATAAACACCAAGGTATTCCTTGCTTTGGTGTTCAATTCCATTATTATTTTGATGGCTTCATTTCGTTGGTTATCGCAGATATCAATTCAAGATGATACTCTGATATCTAAGAATTTTTGGAAGAAAAGAACTCATTATCTAAATGAAATTATTTCTATTTCATACTTAAATTACTCTAGTAGTTGGTACTTGGCAAAGCGTATTCCTGTTAGGATTAAGTTTGAGAAAAATGTGCAGGTTAGGTTCTTTCCGACTAAAGATGGGATAAATATACTTCTCAATAAAATCGATGACCTAAACCATCCGATAATTAACGAATTAGACAACTGACTGATACAACTTTAAATAAACATCATGACCCCAGATGACCTTGGATATTACCCCGAACTAATAAACATTCAAAAAGAGAATGGCTGGGAAGGTTTTTCACTTGGCAGGATCATAGCCGAGCATAAGGAACGATACATTGTCAAAACTCCAGAACAGGAACTTGAAGCTGAAGTGATCGGTAATTTGAGATTCACTGCACAATCCAGAGCTGATTTCCCAGCAGTTGGGGATTGGGTGGCGTTCTCCCCATTTGATGATGACAAAGCAATTATCCACGGTATTTTACCAAGGTATTCCCTAATTGAACGCCAAGCTGTTGGTAAAAAGGGCGAAAAGCAAATCATCGCAACCAATATTGATTATGCTTTCATTGTGCAGTCTGCTAATCGGGATTTTAACATCAATCGATTTGAGCGATATATTACGATCTGTCATTCTGGAGGAGTAAAACCCATTTTAGTTTTAAGTAAAATAGATTTAATAAGTTCCGAAGAGCTCTCGTTATTACTTCAAAACCTGAAGGAGAGAATCAACAATCTGCCGATTATCGAAATCAGCAATGAAACAAAGGAAGGAATTGATCAGATTAAAGAACTTATGGAATCTGGGAAAACATATTGCCTGCTTGGATCCTCTGGTGTTGGCAAGTCTTCTTTACTTAATTCTTTGACAGGAAACGATCAGATAAAAACCGGTGAAATCAGTCAGCAAATACAGCGTGGCAAGCACGTAACCACACACAGAGAATTACACCTACTACCTGAAGGTGGCATCATCATCGATAATCCAGGAATGCGAGAAGTGGGTACCGCAGATGCTCACGATGGGTTAGAATCCACTTTCGATCATATCATTGAACTGGCTCAAGATTGTAAATTCAAGGATTGTTCTCATACATCAGAAGTGGGTTGTGCTGTGCTGGAAGCTGTGAAAAATGACATTATCGACTCGTCCACTTACGAGAATTATCTCAAAATGACTCGCGAACAGGAACATTATGAATCATCCGTTGCAGAAAGACGCAGGAAGGACAAAGCATTTGGTAAAATGGTTAAGAATGTAATGAAGCAGAAGAAGCGTTTTTGATTAGAACACGACATTTTGTACTCGTATGATTCATCATCAGTATCAGATTCCAAACCAACTACCTTCATTAGGCTATTTACCTAGTTCGTATACAATTGTATGTCGTCCAGATCCCATCATTCCTAAACTAAGAAAGCCTTCATTTAGGGTTCCTTGCTTTTCACTTCCGTCAATGGTCACCGATGTAGTTTCGGCACCAAAAGAAGGAAGGTAAATCTGTGCGGACATATTATCAGGAATGGTTATCTCCAAACTATATTTGTCCTTAGTTT
The DNA here is from genome assembly GCA_030425425.1 of Bacteroidia bacterium. GTDB lineage: Bacteria > Bacteroidota > Bacteroidia > Cytophagales > Cyclobacteriaceae > Marinoscillum. The sequence continues at coordinate 86,411 of JAUIAO010000009.1, forward strand.
TTTGCCAACTTACACTCACATCGCCTCGATCTGTTGGTATAATTCCCTGAGCATGATCCAAATTCTCTCCAAAGTCGAGCGGCTTGATTTGAATCAATTCATGTTGCGGTTTCAAGATACTTACACCTAAAATATACTTCTGAATGCCCAATGCGCCCACCGCTCCCCACGGATGTGAAAGACTTTCTCCGGAAGTAATGGCATCCCATGTTTCCCATGTAAATGTACCTCCAAGCGCGACTATTTTTGCCCAGCCATCCCATTCTGGATTGGTATATAAATCCATTAAATGCTCGCCTTCCTCAGCCTGACCAATTGCCTCTGGCAGCCAGCGCAATGTCACCATACCCACACTCATATTTTTTTCTATGACAAAATCAATTACGTGATTTCGGTTTTCTTCCGGTACAATTCCTAAAGCCAATGGCAGCATATTCGCATGTTGAGATGCATGATCACTTGTAGATTGATCAGACCTCAAACCATCTACGTACAGGCCTTCATCATTAATCAATTGGGCATTGATCTTAGCTTTCAAAGCATCTGCTAATTCCCGATAATGCTTTTTCAATTTATCATTATCTAATTCCGCAGCAATCAACGACATGATTTCGAAATCACGATAGGCATAAGCATTTTGGATTGTCCTGGCAGATACATTCATATCATAACCATATCTCATCTGGGCCGGCCAATCTACAATTCCATAAAGGTACGGCCCACCTCCTCCAGTCAGGTTTTCGACCAAACCAGTTTGCTCGCTGATGTGGTTTGCTACATATTGGGCTACTTTTTCAATCCGATTAAAATTATCAGATAAAAATTTCCTATCTCCACTGAACATGTAATAATCCCACGCCCAAAATGGAAACATCTGAGTGTAATCCGGAATATCTCTTCCTCCATCCACATTAGGATAGACCGCATTCATGCGACCATCAGGCCAGTACTGGTCCTGTGAATCTAAAAACTCATTCAAAATTCTTAAATTCATAGTGCGATCACCCGTAGTACTCATTGCCGTAGCTCCAATGGACCAGGAATCACCAAGAAATCCACCCTTTTCCCTGGTTGGAGTATCCACAAAACTTTCCTGAGTCCCCATCAAAATAGAGTGTTTCATTAAACTCCAAACCTGGTTGAGCATTTCATTAGAAGAGGAAAATGATGAGCGTGTTTCGTCCAGTTCATATCTTCTTACTATGAATTTTACATTTTCAGAACTCAGCTTATTTGGGGAGTTTTCAATCTCTAAATATCGCATCCCAAGGTAAACCATTGGTTTGAAGGTGGCTTGCGTACCATTCAAAATAAACGAATATCGCATGTCCGTATTCTGATCTGATTCGGTCGAAACACTACCATCGCTATTCAGAGTATACCCGGCCAAAACATCCACCTGCTCGCCACTATTCCCACCAACGAACTGAATTTCTGGTACCCCAGCATAAACTTTACCCAAATCAACTACATAATGACCTTCCTCCAATTCCATTACACTTTTAGGTTCAATTTTGGATTCTTTGAGGCGTGTTAGGTTTGACTGCATTACGCCTGTAAACGGGTCTACAGGATGACTGCCAATTTCCACTGCCGCATCCCAAGAGCTATCATTATAATTGGATAGATTCCAATTTTCATCGTATTCTCTCGAATCGATCTTATCTACAAAACCGACACCTTCTCCATTTCTATACGGCTGGTTGACAATAAAATGAGTTGCCTGTTTTTGCTTCCAGGTATTATCTGTTCCTATGGCTTGGATACTTCCATTAGCATATTCAACTTCCAGTTTTAGAATAAATCCCCGGCTACTTTTCGGACGGCCTTGCCCTCCACCATACCAATGAACCAAACTAGCTAATTGATGATCATCCTCAGACTTTAATAAATCTGAAATATCGTATGCCTGATAATATTGATATTGAGGATAATGATATCCGGGTCCTTTGCCAATTATTTGCCCATCTATGTACAATTCAAAATCATGAACAGCTGAAACATAGACAATAGCGCGTTTTACATCCTGATCATCCAACTCAATTCTTTTTCTGAAATAAGTATAGTCCTCGTTATCGTCATTATTTCTCTTTATCCACTTGGAACCGGTCCAATCATCATTCGAAAGCAAACCGAAATCAAAATGTGAAGCATCAGAATATGTTCCTTCCTGTCCACTTTTGTCCCAGATTTTGACTTTCCAGAAATACCGGGTGCCTGACTTTAACTTCTTGCCACCATACTGAATGTGGTTTTGCAGACTACTTTCTACTTTGCCACTATTCCAAACCAGATTCGATTCACTTTTCAGCTCACTTATACTCCTCGCAACCACTATCTGATATGCCGATTGTAATTCATCATCATCAGGATCTTGCATATACCACCCGAAATATGGAGAGGCGGAAACCCCTACCGGATTATCAAGGTCACATGTTGTCAGATTAATTGCTGATGGGGCGCTGCCTTCCTGTGAGTCATTAGTACAGCCAAGACTGATCAAAATGACAATCGGAAATAATATGTTGAGTTTCATTCGATGATAGATCTATTGTCAAAATCACATTTCTGTGATCATTCTAAAAACTAGGCTAAAATAGAAATTATGACAGTCCCTTTTAGGTACAAGTTCAATAAATTAGGTAGGTCATTTTCAGAGGAATATATAAATATATGATTGTAGTAAACACCTCTTTCGAGTCAAGCGATCTACCTACGTTCAGTCAGAAAATGTATTTTAGCATTGTAACTTGAAGTTTAAGAGTATCTCATACAATTAGTATGAAAAAATCACCAATGCAAAATGGAACATGGAACTACTTTCGCCAATAGTTTTAGGCTAAGCATTTAATTGAAAAGAGTAAAATCAATATACTGATCATGAAAACTATTTTTAAAATTTCAATAGTCACTTTTTTAGCAATCATATCTTTTAGTTTCCAACAAGAGAAACCTACGGTATATCTGGTTGGGGATTCCACAGTGAAAAATGGAAGTGGAAATGGCGAGAATGGTCTCTGGGGATGGGGTGATTTTTTAGCCAACTACATGGACAGTGATAAAATATCTGTTGAAAATCACGCTTTAGGAGGTAGAAGTAGTCGGACATTTATTTCAGAAGGAAGATGGGACAAAGTACATGATCAAATAGAGCCTGGGGACTATGTTATTATCCAATTCGGTCATAATGATGGCGGGCCTATCAACGATGATTTCAGAGCACGAGGCACTATCAGGGGAAATGGTGAAGGAGCAGAACAAATTGACAATATGTTGACTGGCAAAAGAGAAATCGTCAAATCATACGGCTGGTACATCAGAAAATACATTGTAGATACCAAAGCAAAAGGAGCCAATCCTATTGTTTGCTCACCCGTACCGCGAAACAAATGGGATGGTAAAAAAGTACAACGATCAACAAAAGAAGGCTATGCTCAGTGGGCCAAGGAAGCTGCTGAAATGGAAGACGCTTACTTTATAGACCTGAATCATTTAGTTGCTAAAAAGTATGAATCTCTGGGACAGCAATATGTGACGGACAGCCTGTTTCTAACTGATCACACACACACCAATGAAAAGGGAGCAATCATCAATGCTGAAATTGTGGCGAAAAGAATCAACAAACTAAAGAAGTGTGATTTGTCTGATTACCTGAAAAACAACTGAGATTAAAACTCAGATCAATGAACCAAATATTATTGTTTACTCATTGAAGAAAAAAGACTTCCGGAAGCTCTTTTGAAACTGGTGAGTTGTCTGGATTAACCTCCATTAGATCTGACATATAATCCCACCATTTCTGAACTATTGGTTCCGCCCCTAAAGACTGACTTCCCCCATCACTGCTGTTGATTTGGTAAGCTAATAGGGAATTCGTCTCTTCATCAAAGAAAATAGAATACTCAGATACTCCATTCTCTTTTAGTAATTCTGTCAATTCGGGCCATATCTCATTATGTCTTCTGGTGTATTCTTCAATTACCCCAGGTTTCAACTTCATTTTAAATGCAACTCGTTTCATCCTATTTTCATTTAGTTCCCATCAGGTTTTTGTAAAGAACCATTTCTGGACATTGGCCATTTCCAGGAAGAGAAGGGATCAGGTTGTTTCGGATCGTATGGTTCACAATCATCTTTGAGATAATTCTTTAATTCAGAATCTGAAGTTCTTATTCCTTCAATGATACACTTGGCCAATTGCCATGCTCCGTAAGTACTGAAGTGGGTGTTATCAGCCAGTGGTTTCTCCTGCCCGGGAAATGTACCTGCATCATAATGAACAAAAGCTTTTTTCGACCCTTCAACACCCAATGCTTCATATAATGACTTACTCATGGAATTTAGATCAATTAACAACACACCCTCTTTTCTCGCCAATTTTCTCATGGCATCAGGGTAGTCCTCCAATGTATTGATAATTTCACCCTCGTCATCAAATGCTCGTCTATTAGTAGAAGTGACGAAAACCGGTGTAGCGTCGTTTTCTCGTGCTAATTTGACGAATTTCATCAAATACTCATCATAAGTTGAATACGGTTCAACATGTCCCCCACCAGGCTTCTGATCATTGTGAGCAAACTCCATGAAAATAAAATCACCCGGCTTGATAAGTGAAGCCACTTTATCAAATCTTTTTTCCGAAACAAATGACTTAAGCGTTTCCCCTGATTCTGCAAAATTGGCAACTACAATTTCTGGTTTCAGAAAAACTGGAAACATCTGCCCCCAGGATGCCCAGGGTTCGTTTTCCTGATCCACTACAGTGGAATTTCCAGCAAGAAATATGGTCGGAACATCACTATCTGGAGTAATCATGACTGATTGTACAGAAGGGTTATCCCCTCCAAATTCGATAGAGAGGTTTCCATCCCAATTCAAATATTTGAACTCTCTGGACTTTAGTCTGATGCTATCCTCCTTGTTGATTTTGGCAGATCTGACATTAACTAGAAACTCTACCGTTCGACCAGCTCTGGCTGGCACTTGTAAATTGTATGCCATTAATCTCCGTGACTCTGACTTAATGGTAGTGTTTTTAGAAGCTTTATCTCCCCCAAGCGTAACCTCAACCCGATAATTTCCCTCAGGTAACTCTGCCCAAAAAACGAAAGGTTCCTTTGCCGTTATACATTTCTTGTTAGTTTCAACATTTCCTGTGATGCCGTATTTTATACCATTCTGGGTGTAAGGCCAAATAGTTTGACCATTCACTGGAATACCTTCATCAATGCGATCTCCGAAACTAAAAAATAGAGAACCGTCTGGCTGCTGAGCAAATCCAGGATGGTAACTAAAAATGAAATAAATCAGCACTGAAAATACTACGGAAAAACACTTTCTTTTCATCTGTTTTTAGTCAGGTTTCATTCTTTTACAGTCACCTTGATTTTTGCAGATTTGAGTCCTTTGGCTGTAGCCTTCACATTAATCACACCTTCTTCTCTTCCCGCTCTAAGAACTAGGAGTGCCTTTCCTTGAAATACTTTTTTGGTATTAGCTTGAAATGGCTCGTGACTTATCACATTGGCGCTACCTACTCCAGCATTGGTCCCAGCCCCTGACACTTTAAAGTTGATAAGATTATCCGCATCAGGAATGATCAATCCATTTTTATCTACAACTTTTACTGTGACATAAGAAAGATCTAGCCCATCGCTATTGATGACATCACGATCAGGGATTAACTCTATCTTGTAGGGGTCTCCAGCAGTTTGCAATTCATAAGTCGCTACTACTTCCCCTTCGATTTTACCTCTTACTTCAATTTGACCAGCTTGATATGGAACAACCCATTCCAGATTTTTCTGGATTTTAGGACCTGTATGTACGGGGTTTTCCGGATCATACTCTTCGTATGTATATGCTTTTATATCCTTGGTATAATACTCTTCCGGCACCTTTTTAGTGCCAAAGTATTCTCCATTGAGATATAGGTCTACTTCCTGAGTATTCGTTGGAGTAATGATCATCACAGAGTCCCTGTCGGTCCAATTCCAATGAGAAAACATCGGCTGAAAACGCAGATTGACTTCATTCCAGAATTTCTTTGTTTCCTTACTCGGATCATATCCAGCTATGTAAACCATTGGTTCTTCGCTGTACAGACTTTGGATATAATAGCTGAATGGTTTCCAATGGTCATTCCAGTCAATGATACCATTCGGCCATCCTTTTGCAGGCCACCCAAATGATTCACCAATATAATCGGTACCTCCCCAATAGAAGATTCCCACACCATAATCATGGTTGAAGTTGAACCACTCATTGCCTAAATTTCCAACTTGAGACTCGCTCAGAATAAAATTGAGCTGAGGATACTTGGCATGATCCATTGGCCAGAATTCTTCTCTGTAGTTGGTACTCACCACATCCATGTAAAAAGACATTTCCGGCGGCCCGGAAGTATAGTAGTCTTCTGTTTTGTACTTTCCGCTTTCACGTGCCGGATGCAATCCACAAGTAATCTTTCTGGACGGGTCGATTTGATTGACTAGACTCATCATCTTTTTGAGCTGCCCAACCCCAAAATCACGGCTTGAACCTTTTTGCTGAAGTGTTTCGTTACCAACACTCCAAATGAATACGGAAGGATGATTGCGATCCCTCCTAATAAAAGCTTCTAAACTCTCTTCCCAGTTTTCAGCAAATGAGTTGTCCGCACCAAAAAACTGATTGGTCCACTTATCGAAAGCTTCGTCAAAAACGAGCATACCATTTTTATCACACCAGTCCAGAATCGACTTATCGTGTGGATTATGAGCCAAGCGAATCGCATTACAGCCCAGCTTTTTGAGACCTTCTAATCTTCTCTCGAACCCTCTATGAAAAGCAGCAGCTCCGAGAGGCCCTAAATCGTGGTGAATATTTACACCTTTGAGAAGGATTTTTTCTCCATTTAGTGTCATCCCACTATTCGGATCAAACTCCACAGTTCTTACTCCGAATAATGTCTCGAATTCATCCTGCAATTCGTCATCTGCAAATACCGAAGTTTTTGCGATGTACAAATTTGGATTCTCTACTGACCACAGCTGAGGGTTATCTAACTTGAATTGCTGCTTATATGTAAAAACCTCTCCTGAACCTACAGGAACTACACTTGTTGTGCTCTGAATTTCTTCACATTGCGGATTAAACAATGTTGTAACCAGCCTTACTGGCTTTTTATCATCATCTGTATCATTCAGTACTTCTATCTGCACATTCACATCTGCTGACACTTCCTGAATATTAGATGCTGTGATGTAAGTTCCATCCTTGATGATGTAAACATCGTTTCGTGTTTTCAACCAAACATCACGATATATTCCCTCACCATTGTACCAACGCGAGCTCTCCATGTCGGTATTGTCATAAGAAACTGCAATCAAATTGTTTCCAGATTTGATTACATCGGTAATCTCCACTTCAAACTCCTGATAACCATTAAGTTGATGAGCTACTTGCTGCGCATTCACAAAGACTTTCGCATCCCGGTAAACACCTTCAAATTCTAGAAAATACCTTTTCCCAGATTCTAATTGGCCGATTTCCAATTTTTTGCGATACCAGCCTTTCAGTCGAGGCCTGAACCCATTTTTACGATCACTATTGAGGCTATCCTCTATGAAAGCACCATAAATAGAAGCATCATGAGGTAGGTGAACAGTTTCCCAATTTTCATCATCAAAACTCACCATCTGGGCACCCTCAATATCCTCTTGAATGAATTTCCAATCAAAATTAATGATCTCATCCTGACGTGGCTGAGCATATACCTCAAATGCCAGAAAGGTGAAATACAGGATAAAACCTATTACTTTTTCTCGATTCATTTTTGATTCAATTTATACACTTCACTACCTCCCAAGAGAAAACACCCTAAACCATAATCTTCAAAGTCAGGGACTTTATCATAAGTTAAAGGCTGACCAGTAGATGGCTCTTTCCCAGTACTTTGCACATATCCCAGAAAACCATTTGGATGTAAAGATTTCTCTAATAATGCATTCCATGCTTTGGTCATAGGCTGATAATACGTTGCAGAATCAATAAGATCATTTCTCAATCCCCAGGCCATTCCATAGACGAATAAAGAGGTTCCAGTAGCCTCCGGGCCACCATAATTGTTTGGATCATGGAGACTTGCATTCCAAAAACCATCTTCTCTCTGAACCTTTATCAATGCAGCAAGCATTGCCTTAAGATCCGATTCATATTCTGCTCTATGTGGCTCATCCTCCGGTATATCTTCCAGAACTTTTACCAATGCCGCAACAACCCAACCGTTTCCTCTGGACCAATAACAATCCTCACCATTTGGCTCAGTATAAGGCGGCACGTAATCAGCATCTCTCCACCACAGACCATCTTTAGCGTTGTATAAGCCCCCTCCGGTGTTGTATTTGGATTCCGCATACATGTCATACATTCTTTCATAGTAAGCTGTATTTCCATATATTCTCCCTAGTTTGGAAAACACGGGCATAGCCATTTGGATGGCATCTATCCAATCCCAATCATCAATTTTATCAGTCACCATCATACTATCAATAGATGCTTTAGTGCTATCAATCACAGCGTCTGGATGACCCAACTCATAAAGATCAATGTAGGTCTGACCCGCACATTGATTATCGGCATTTCTAGTCATGATGCCATATCGAAAACTCCAATCATGAGCTTCTGCCCAAGAAACAGCATATTCCACATATTTCTCTTGTGGGTCAATAGAATTGAGGGCCATCAATCCTTCATAATAAACACCGCGCGTCCAAATGTGGCTTGGCCAGGTTTTGCGTCCTACTATTGGAGCTCCAGTATCTGGCCATTTGTTCATAAAGTAATCATTGGCCTGACGCATGGCAGCTAATGTTACCTGATTTTCAGGCAATTTTTGAGAAGACTGGGTACAGCCTGCAATCAAACCGGCCGAAAGAAATAAAGTGAAAATCTGAAGTATTTTCTGAACTTTTAATGAGTATGTTTTCATTTTCGATTGTGAACAATTCATTGCTTACATTTTTACGGAATTATCCTCATACAAGAATATATGATTTTGTATGTTAGATATTTTATGAATTCGTATGATTTGGGTGACATTCTCATTTTTGGATTCATAATCAGCCAATACGGCAATTTAAGGCATTAAATCAGATGAAAATGAACAAATCATTTAACTAATGAAAAGCAATGATTGAACTTAAACCACTATCTAATGATCTGAACATAACCATTAATCGTTTGCCGATCTGCGCGTGGTTCATTGAGTTCTAACACGAAATAATATATTCCTGAAGGAAGTTCATCACCGTCCCAATCATTCTGATAGTTCAGCTGTTCATAAACAGTCTGACCATTCCGATCAATGATCAACAATTTACTCTTGCGGTATGCTTCCACATTATCAATCACGAAAGTCTGATTCTGCTCATCACCATTTGGTGTAAAAACATTGTATGCATATAGTTCTGGAACAAAAGAAACACAGCTCTCATTGGACCAGGAGTAGGCTTCATTCCCCATTTTTTCTATTGCCATTACTCGAAAACAATAATCAATACCTATCGGCTCTTGAAGAACTGTAAAATTGGTCATATCCGTATTTCCAACATACGCCAGTGAATATCCATCGATTGATTGATATATTTCATAGGTAAGCACACCATTTTCCCATCCTAAATATGGGCTCCACTCTAATTTTATTAGGTTGGAATTCTCCTCAGCGGAGGCATCCAAAACCATATTATAATGCGAAACTGAAATTGTTTCTTGATCGCATCCAACATCAGATATAGAGAAATAGTATTCATAATTGAAACTAGTATTGGTTCCATATTCATTGAATTCTTCTTGCGTTTCTTCTACATCATGAGTTTTAATACCCTCATCGCTTTTCCGGTAAATCAACCGCTCGAAATCACCATAATCATCATCACTCATCACCCAAGAAATATCCATTTTGAGCGCTTCGCTGGTGTCGCTGGTCACTTGAATGATCTCTGGTTTTGGAGGAATGATTGTGAACTCAGAAGACAAAAAAGCCCGATTGGTACAAGAGCCATACTCATGATAAGCTGTGATCTGCAATTCATGTGTACCTGGGCAAGCATATTGAAAATGAAATTCTTCGTCTAATCTCGCGGAATCAACCATATTTTCACCATCCATGACCCATGAAACAAATTCAAAAAGTGTATCAGCTTCAATTTTTAGGGTAAAAGGTTCTCCGACCTGAAATTGTCTCTTCTCTGGAAAAAGAGAAATTATGGAATCAGGAGTACCTTCCATAATAACGATGAGTGTGTCTGACGTTCCATCACAGATTTCATCCCCGGGCACAGATTGATGAAACCATATTTTACCCTCATTTCTATCTAACCAATTCACCATGACACTTTGCTCCCCCTGACCTTCTATGATTTCTCCTCCTTCAACCTGCCAGTCATAAACCGACCCCTGAAAATAATAAGCAGAATATTGATGATCATCAGGACTTGCCAGACATATAGAATCTGCTCCCAGAGGTGCCTCAGGCTCTAACCGCACATTGACTTTTACGGGAAACCTCACCGAATCACCTGTACAACCAAATGCTGCTGTATTGGTGGCTAGTAAATGAATAGCTGCGTCCGAATTGGCAGATCCCCAATTTACACGAATACTATCCCGATGTGATTCTATAATTGTTCCTCCTTCCACCAACCAGTCAGTTGAAAAATCCTCTGGGTTTTCTGTGTAGTAAAGCACGTCCTCTGTATCCGGACAAACTGAACGTGGACCAAAAACAGGAAGAATTGGATTAATCACCGTCAGGTTTTGCACCTCCGTTTGTTCTCCACCACCTTCACAGCTTGTCTCTTCTGAAAACCCAGTAAGTTTCAAAGTGTATTTTCCTTCCTCTTTATATTGATGGAATACAGGGTCCTGGGTGAATGAGGTTGTTTTAGTGCCATCCCCAAAATCCCAATCATACTGATTATAAGGTTCATCTGTTACAGGCTTGAATGAGATCAAATCATTTTTACAAAGCTTGTTGAAAGGAATCTGTATACCATCAGAATTCCTGATTTCCACACCCAGACTCAGGTTGGAAAGATTGGCACCTGCTGAATAGCCAAATGATTCATTATCTCCGTAACCATATACATAGGCAATAAAACCATGCGGAGATTTAAGGGTGTGATTACCTCCGTCGATGGATATTCGGGCAAAACTGTAAACAGAATTCCCCGGTACAACTTCAAAATAATTCTGAATAACCTGATCATCTAACAACAGGTCTTCTAAACCAACTGTTGGTGCAATGACATTTAATGAAAAAATAGTCGTAGAAACGATATCTGGTGCATTAAACGTAATTTCAGTGAGCAACTGCTCATTCGGACTCAAAACCACAAAAAACGGGTCTGCAGTGGTTCCATCACATCCTTGAGTGCGACTAAACTGCCCTACTGTAATTGGCTTATCAGAAGTAATGATATTTTCGTTATCCAAACGTCTTTGTATCCATTCATTTGCATCCAGATTGACCGTTTCCCCTGCAAGATTGACTGCAGTATTGTCTTCTGCTGCCAGTACTTTCACCTCATCACCTCCTTCTCTCGGTTCATAGCTCACTGTGATATATTCTTTACCCCAGGTTTTGATTGGATACATCTGTGCAAACAGATGATCCATACCGCTTTGCACTTCACAGAGACCGACCATTGTACATTGGTTACCTCCAAATACAGCAATACTAGTACAGCTATTATTCCCGCTTATTCTTGCTGTGACTTTGGTACCTGTGAGGTCACCTCGTGCCATAAGTTGGTATGTTTCACCTTGATTTAGAGTTACACTTAATGTCTCACCTGGCTGATGATCATTTTCAGTCAAAACAGAAGGAATGATATCTACAATGGTCTGATCCTCAGTAGCGACTATGAGTAATTCTGAATCGGAAAAATTATCATCTTGCTTATTCCCAGTTTCCCAATGAGACATCACGATGTATTCATTGCTTAATGAGTAAGTCGGTAGAATACCTGTTTCATCCGCACTGAACTCTCGCTTATTAATAGCAAAAACACTGATTTCTTTTTCGGCCGTTAGATGAATGCCTTTGTTACCGATTCCACTCTCATCACCGGCCATGGCTTCCTGGGTATTCAAGCTGATGCGGGTTGCTAATCCAGGTACTACCTCAAAGTTTACAGGTTGAAAACCGCTTAAGTTGGGTATTGATAATACACCCTGAGTAGTATCAACCGCACTTACATAAACTTCAAGGCTTATTGGTACATCTGCAGGATCTCTGTCCCAATTATTCATAAAACCAAACCAGAAATCTTTTCCTTCGGTGGATAGATTTTGTCCTATCGTCTGGTTATTCACCATTAACTCAATCAGGATAGAGATCAGAATTATGAAAAAATTTCTCATTGAAATCACTTCCTAAAGATATGACTTTTGAGAATGGAGGATCAACAATTAAACCCGGAATATGCATTAGAAAATCTATTACGACCCTAACTGACTGCAAATCAGTGAAATATAGGACTTTTTCATTCTCACCATAGCCGTGCTATGCTTCGAATGATCAAACTCCCTGATTTATTGTCACTTAGGTTCTCATAACGAAGTTCTAATACATAATCCGGGTTAAACCAGATTTCATGATATACACCACAACATTTCCAGAAGTATCAGGTGAAATTTTGAAAATCTGTTTTCTATCTAGAAGCTCATTATACTTTCTCCTTGATAATGAACCTGGTACCTTGCTCATCACTTAATATTTCCAATTCACCATTCATGGCATTTACAAATGTATCTATGAGCATCATACCAAAGCTACCCTGATTGATCGATCTGATATCGAAACCTGAGCCATTATCTCCAATCTCTATTAATCCACCATCTTCAGAAATCTGAATAAAAAAATGATTTTCCCTCCCTATTTTAAAAGCATGCTTGGCACTGTTCATGTAAATTTCGGAGATCACCAAACCAAAATTCAATGCATTGTCTGGAAGAAAAGTGATTTTTTCATTGATATCAATTCTGGTATTTACATCCAAATCATCATCGATAACAGAACTCAAGGAATTGATAATTTCATAAACGAAATGCTTAATATTTACTTTTTCTCCGACATCAGATTGAAGAAGTTTATCATGCAGTTTTGAGATGGACAAAATTCGCATTGCCACTGGCTTAATGGATCGACTGGTTTCTGGAGGCAAAGATCTTAGCCTCAAATCCAGCATATTTAAGATCACCTGAAGATTATTTTTAATTCGATGGTGAGTTTCTACAAACATCTGTTTGTTCAAGTCCAGTTGATTTTTCAACTCAAGCTCATACTTCTTACGGGTTTCTATTTCCAGCGCCAGCTGTTTATTGACCTCATTTAGTTCCTGGGTCCGAACCTCCACTAAGCGCTTCAATTCTTCAGGGCCTTTTAATGACAATAATCTACCTGATTCTATCACAGCAGCCACCAATGTACTGAAACTTATAGCAGCTGTAAAAACTTTGACAAGTATGAGCAAATTGTAAACAGGGTACCAAAAAATGATGGCATCTAGTAGATGTGTGATTCCACAGAAAAGAATGAAAAAAGAAAACAGCCACAGCAAAACTCGAAAAGGAATATATTTTGATTTCCTTCTTTGAAGCACGAATATCAAATAAGATGGAATACCAAAATATGAAAGAAAAGTGATGATATCAGCGATCACAAAAGTCCAGCCTTCGAAACCAGTCCAGCTTCCACAATACCATCTCGCCGGTCTGCCAGAGACTTTGAGAAGATTACTAAAAAAACTATTGAGTTCACCTAATGGGCTGCCTGGAATGGGTGGTTTAGAAACACATAAACCACTAAAACAAACAGTATCATTGGGATAAAAAATGGTCAATACTAATCCGCTACCAAGAATAAGCAGAATCAATAGTAAAGTTATAAGAAACGGTACGCGTAGTTTTAATGGAGAAAAGAATTCTCGTGTCATAGCTGGGTAATTAGTTGTAGGTAATTGTAAACTAATGACTAAACCCTACGAATACAAAAAATATAAAACCTTCTCCCGAAACGAGAGAAGGTCAATAAACAAGTGTTATGAATTAGACTTGAACATTCCATTCAAAAAAATGTCCTAAATGGAGAGAATGAAATGTTCAAGAAAATCTCATGAGCCATAGAAAACCTACAACTCACAAAACGAACTTGTAATGCTAATTTACTTCCCAGTGATCATCACCGAGTAGTAGTTCTTCCAGTGTACCTTCACCTTGTACTTCTTTAGCGTAGGCTATCTGATCTGTTACTCTTTCATCATAAGGCTTCTTATCCAATGCTAAGAACACTCCAACTGGATGAGGTAATTCTGGATCATCATCCATACCAGCAAGAATATAAGCCAAAGTGCTGTCAGTCTCATCATGCACCAGCAAATCATTAATCGAATACTCATCGCCCAAAGTCACCGCTTTGAGTTTGAATCCATCGAGAATGATTCCTTTGTCATGTTCTTTACCAAACACCAAAGGCTTGCCGTGTTCCAGATTGACTGTATTGTCGTCTCTCACGTCTTTCTTTGTGAAATCGTCGAAAGCTTCGTCATTGAAAATCAAGCAGTTAGTCAACAATTCCACGAATGAGAATCCTTTGTGACGAGCCGCTCTTTCGATCAAATACTGAATATGGAATCTGTCCTTATCATACCCACGAGCTACAAAAGGCGCCCCACTGGCAATCGCCATATGAACAGGATTAAATGGTGTCTCTAACACTCCAAGTGGAGAGGTCTTAGTCACCTGACCCTGCTTGGAGGTCGGGGAATACTGCCCTTTTGTCAAACTGTAAATCTCGTTGTTGAACATCAACACATTCAAATCCACATTTCTCCTGCAACCATGTATGAAGTGATTTCCACCGATACTCATATTGTCACCATCACCAGTCACTACCCATACGGATAGATCCGGTCTGGAAACTTTCAATCCTGAGGCTATCGCTATTGGTCGTCCGTGAATACCATGAAAGCCATAAGTCTCCATGTAATATGGGAATCGGCCAGAGCAACCAATGCCCGATACGAAAGCAATTTTTTCTTTTGGCACACCCAGGTCAGGCATGAATTTCTGAACCGGGTAGAGCACAGAATATGCTCCACATCCCAAACACCACCTCACATCATTGTCCGGTTTAAAATCCTTGGCAGTCAACTGAGAACCACCATTGGTATCCATTTGTGTGAATTGATCAATTATAGTGCTCATGACATTACCTCCTCTCCTACTAGGATTTCTTTTACTTTATTTTCGATTTCAGAAGCCTTAAATGGCTGTCCCTGTACTTTGTTGAACCCGATGATATCCCTGAGATATTGCGCCTGAAGCACCATTTTCAACTGACCTGTATTCATCTCTGGCAACAAGATATTTCTATAGTTTGCCAATACATTTCCAAGATTTTTAGGGAATGGATTCATATGCTTCAGATGCAGATGTGCCACATCATACCCTTCTTCAGTCAACCGATCCATGGCCGTGGTGATTGCACCTTTGGTACTTCCCCAACCTACAATCAACAATTCTCCTGACTCTGGCCCAGTGACTGTTGCATCAGGAATGTCATTCTGAATTCCCTGGATTTTTCTCTGTCTGATATCAGTCATTTTCTGGTGGTTGGCTGCATCATAGCTCACTTTACCAGATCCGTCCTGTTTCTCCAAACCACCAATTCTGTGCTCCAGACCCTTCATACCCGGGAATACCCATGGTCTCACCAAAGTCTCAGGATCACGCATATATGGCTGGAAGTTTTCTTTATCCACTTCCAGATTTTTCACCAAACTTGGCAATTCTGCTGGACTAGGAATTTTCCATGGCTCAGTACTTTGGCCAATGTATCCATCGGTCAGGAGTAAAACTGGAGTCATGTATTTCAATGCCAGTCGAGCGGCCTCAATGGTCATGTCAAAGCAATCCGACGGTGAAGATGCTGCAATGACAGGCATAGGAGCTTCTCCGTGTCTTCCAAACAATGCCTGATTCAAATCTGATTGCTCAGGTTTTGTAGGCATACCAGTACTTGGCCCTGCTCTCATCACATCTACTACGATCAGCGGAAGCTCAGTCATCACCGCCAAACCTAACGCCTCAGTTTTCAAAGACAAACCCGGACCAGAAGTGGTGGTAACAGAAAGATAGCCACCATAAGAAGCACCAATAGCACTGGTAATACCAGCTATCTCATCTTCAGCCTGAAGGTGTTTTACGCCATATTTTTTGTAACTGGAAATATACTGAAGAATCTCAGTAGCTGGTGTGATTGGGTATGAACCCAGAAAAAGTGGCAGCTCAGCTTTACGTGAAGCTGCAACCAATCCAATAGCTACTGCCTGGTTTCCTGCGATATTTCGGTAGTTTCCGGGTTCGAAATGTTTGTTACCAACTTCAAATTGCGTTTCAACAATATTTTGTTGCTCCGCATATTCCCATCCCAGTTGCAATACGCTTGTATTGGCTTTTAGTGCTTCTTCATTCTTTCTGAATTTCTTTTCCAGCCAGTTGACAGTAGAACTCATATTGAGATCTATCAACCAATAGACAATTCCAAGAGCGAGGAAGTTTTTGGACTTTTTCAAGGTCTTTGGAGGAAAACCATGTTCTTTTAGCTTAGCACGAGCTTCACCCACCATATCCAAGGCAATAACCTTGAAATCTGCCAGTTCATCAGTATCAATAGGACTTTGCTCATATTCAGCTAGCTTGAGATTTCGCTTATCAAATCCATCAAGATTAGCTATAATGATTCCTCCTTTTTTCAAATTGGGAAGGTTCACTTTCAAAGATGAAGCATTCATTGCGACAAGCAAATCAATCTCATCTCCATGAGTAGAAATATCCTTGCTACCTAATCTCAATTGATAAGCACTTACACCATACAATGTACCTTCAGGGGCGCGAATTTCAGAAGGGAAATCCGGGAACGTAATCAAGTCAATCCCTGTGCTTGCCAGTGCGTCCGAAAACTTCTTACCAACAAGCTGCATTCCGTCACCGGAATCGCCAGCAAAGCGAACGGTGAGTTCAGAAATTTTAGTTTTTGTTAATTCCATAATACTTGTTATTTGGGTCCACCTTCCAAAAAAAATCATGCAGAAGGTCGTTAGGTATCCCATAGGTATAAATTCATTCAGATATGAATTATGACTTAGGTTAGGAGACAAACTAACATTTGTACAATTGATCATATATCATGATTCGCACCTGACAATGATCAGTTTATTATGTATCAATTATTACAATAGATTTGAGAAACCCAGGTCTATTGAACAAATTCAAAGGTTTTAGAACTGATTTTAATATCATTAAAATCAGTTTTTGCCCTAGCTTAGCTTTTAATGAAATTTCACACCCAAATACTTCAAGTTTTCTGTTTGCTTATCCTATTGATCCTGATCAATTGTAATCCTTCTGCCAAAAAAGTGGAGTTGAATGCTGACCATAAGATTCCAATGTTAGCACAATCTTCATTTGTAGGAAGTGAATCTTGTAAAGAGTGTCATGAGAAAGAATATCAGAGCTGGATGGGATCTCACCATCAGCTGGCTATGCAAGAAGCTAATCAGCAGACAGTACTTGCCAACTTTAATACCGAGGTAGAGTTCAATGGAGTAAAAAGCACATTCTTTGCTGACTCTGGAAATTACTATGTGAAAACAGCTGGTAAAACGGGAGAAATACAGGACTTCAAAATCATCTACACTTTTGGTGTAACACCACTTCAGCAATACATTGCGGAATTTCCGGATGGTTCATATCAATGCCTGCAAACTGCCTGGGATTCTGAAAAGGATCAGTGGTTTGATCTGCAACCAAACCTTGAAATCGAACCTGGAGAATGGCTCCACTGGACAGGAAATGCAATGAAATGGAATACAGCTTGTGCAGATTGTCATTCTACCAATGTCCACAAAAACTTCAATCCTTCTAACGATTCCTATAATACTACCTATTCAGAAATAACCGTAGGCTGTGAGTCTTGCCATGGTCCGGCCTGCGCTCATGTACGTCATTACGAAAAAGAGCTCAAAGGTACCCCTCCTGAGATGTATATGTCAGGATTGGAGCAACAAAAAGAGTTGGTTCAGAAATGTGCAAGGTGTCATTCCAGACGCACACAGATTACCTCATTTTTCAATTATGACGGACACTTTCTGGATCATTACGAGCCGCAGTTGATCACCTCTCCTACTTATGAAACCGATGGTCAGATTCTGGATGAGGACTATGTATATGGATCATTCATGCAGAGCAAAATGTACCATGAGGGAGTATCATGCAAAGACTGCCATGACATGCACAGCACGAAACGAAAAATGGAAGGCAATCAGCTCTGTATGCAGTGTCACAAACCACAATACGATTCCAAGCAACATCACTTCCATGAAATGGACACGGAAGCCTCCCAATGCATCAACTGTCACATGACCGGGAGATACTACATGGGCAATGACTTTCGCAGAGATCATAGTTTCAGAGTACCGAGACCTGACCAAAGTGATCAATTCAGCACGCCAAATGCTTGCAATGGCTGTCACGATGATCAATCTACACACTGGGCGTCTGAAAAAGTAAAAGAATGGTATGGAGACAAAAGAGCAGATCATTTTTCAGACCACTTGCTGAAGGGGTTTGCAGGTGATAAGAATGAACTTTTCTATCTACTAGATAATCAGAAATACCCGGATATAGCCAGAGCTTCTGCCCTGTCCTATCTCACATCGATGGTGGCACCTGATGATCTTGACAAAATTGCGAAGTATTTGAAGGACACTTCAGCACTTGTACGAAATGAAGCGGTGAAAGTAATTGGTTTGAACCAATCTCCCGAAATTGGTGCCCCACTGCTTAGAAAATTGCTCGATGATCCCGTAAGAATGGTAAGGATCACTGCAGCTGAGAAATTGAACCTGTGGGGACAGGCAGAGCCTGAGAATCCAGACTTTACCAAAGCCAATGAGGAGAATCGTGAAATGCTTGACATGATTGCTGATTTCCCTGGTGGGCAGCAACGTATCGCTGAGCTTTCACAGGCAAAGGGTGACATTCCAAAGGCAATAGCAGCCTATGAGAAAGCACTGGAAATAGACAATTACAACAACACCATTCGCATGAACCTGGCCTTGCTGCTCTACCAAACCGGAGATGCCAGCAGCGCAGAAAACCTTTACCTCAAAGTGATCAATCAGGAACCGCAGGTCAGCTATCCATACTACATGCTGGGCCTGCTCTACAATGAACAAAGCCAACCACAGAAAGCACAAGGGTTCATGAAGCAGGCGTGTAATAAGGAGCCTTACATTGACAGGGCGTTTTACAACTATTCAATTATGCTACAGCAAGCTAATCAGCATCAGAAATCTATTTCTATCATTCAAAAAGGACTGAATCGTGGTGGACAAAATCAACCAGACCTACAGTACATGAAGCTACTAGCCGAGATGAAACTAAAGCAATGGAAAGATGCAAAGGCCACAGCTGAACTACTAGTGGAATTGACGAATGGTGATCCAAGATTTGTGCAGATTTTGGAGGAATTTGAGGGCAGGTTGCAGTAGGTGAAAATCAGAATTCGATCAAAACAAAAGGTTATTCAAAATAGAATTCAGTGAACTAAAATCAAATTGGAACTTCTAATAATTACGCTAATTATTTGGTGGGTTAAATCATTATTTCAATGGGAATACATGAAAACTCAAGACAAAAGCCTTAACAAATATGGATCATTAATTGACTTTCAATTAAGAGGCCCGAAGAAGGATTTTGAAAAAACAATATATATCATGTTCGTATTTCCAACTTTCGTTAATTCAAAATCTAAAAATGGGATTTATTTGAATATAGTATCAATCATTTATCTCCTAGCCATAATGATTTTGGCTTATGTAGTGATCAGAGATTCCATTTAGCGATTTCAATAGGCCTTATATTAGATCAAACAAAAAGCAGGAATTACCTTATAGCTCATTCAAAAAATCTTCAATTGGCTGCTTTGGAAGCTTGCCTTCTTGCATTTGTTTCACCTGATGTAAACTTTGTTGAAGTCCTTCCAAAGCTTCAATCACTTCTTCTGAATCTTCCACCTTCACATAGTCCAAGGTCTTGATAAACTCAATGAAAGTATCAAACTTATTATCGGCAATATTTAATGTCAGCTGTTTCATGTTTCCAATTTTTCTATTCCAAAATTAGTGAATTAACACAACAGAATGGCGAGGATACAATACTTATGCTCGATGTTCAAGCACAGAGCCAATCCTGTTTTATCACTCCGAGACGAGTGAGCAGATTTTACCTCCGACACATCATTTGGAAACAGACTTTGGGTTAATTTGATAACATGGAAGAATATCTCAGGGAACTCAGAAAGGAATTTGAAGCTCACAGAAATGAGGAATACGCAAAGCAGCAGTCTGCATATATGCGTTACAAATTCATATTTTTCGGTTTCAATTCCACTCTAAGACGCGAGATCGCAAAGCCTTTTCTTGATAAAAACTACCTACCTGATAAAGCTGAATTTCATCCAATCATTCAAGCTCTTTGGGAAATGCCACAGAGGGACTATCAAATGTTTGCGTTGGACTTTATGAAGCGCTATGTCCGCAAAATAGAAGAATCCGATATGGAAATCTTCGAATACACCATTACCCATAAAAGCTGGTGGGATACTGTAGATTTCATTGCTGCAACGATGTTAGGTGCATACTTCAAAAAATTCCCCGAACTACGACAACAGTATGTTGATAAGTGGCTGTCTTCTGGCGACATTTGGCTACAGCGATCCGCATTGCTTTTTCAGCTCAAATACAAGGAAGAGTTTGACACATCGCTGCTCACCTATACCATCAAGCCTTTACTGGGCTCCAAAGAGTTTTTCATCAACAAAGCCATAGGCTGGATGCTGCGACAATACGGAAAATCAAACCCCGATTGGGTGATAAACTACGTGAAGGAAACACCCGAATTGGCCAACCTGAGCAAGAGGGAAGCTTTGAAGCACTTGGGTTAATTCGAAATCATTGATTCAATTAGATCAATCAAGTCTTTTACAGGTTCCATATAAGGCTTTACCTTTTCCTCTGTAAAATCGAACAGATCTGAATAATCACCTTTTTGCCTCCAGGTGAAAAGTTGAGAATACACCTTTCCATAATCCAATGCTATTTTTTCTGAAGCGATAAAGTATTTAGAAAAATTAGACTTTGTTCCATTATGTGTCGTGGGACTCAAGTCATGAGCAAGTAGCAAAGCCGAAACTGCATAAAACGCAGCATAGTATAACCTATTAATTGCCGAATTATATCTTTTATGCTCAATTAAAATCAGAGCATCCTGATGCGTTTCATATGCACGTGCCATACGATAGCTTATCAAGTCTTTCTTGGAACCTGTCATTTAATTCTTAGACCTTCACTCTCAATAGACTCATGAAGTGGAATCTGGGCATATTTCGTCTGCCAATCTTTCTTTGAATAGATCAAAGGTGACAACACCTCCCCCGTTTCCAATTCAAGTCCATAATAATCATCCATTATTTGCCTTTCACGATCAAATGAAACTTCATTCTCATTCAATAATATGAGTAAATCCCAATCAGAGAATTCGGAATTATCACCACGAGCATGAGACCCAAATAATATGATCTCCGAATCTGGATGAGTTCTTGATGCTACTTCGTTAATTTTCTGTACGATGATATCTGTATCATTCATTGGCCTAATTTAATTCAAAATATTTTGATCATTCCCGTTTAGCTTTCCAAACCAAATCGATCATTTCCTAAAAGTCTCCTTTGTTGAAATTGGTATTGCTTTCAGTATCTACACCGCAAACCAAAACCATATTTAAGGAGCCTATCATTTCGAGATATCACATTTCACATCCTTTTCATTAACTGACTCAATCCAATCAAAATAATAGCACCTGCCATGATCGGCACCCACATCCAGACTACCTGATCGATGTTTTCAAAATTGTACAATAAAAACCCAATGGCTCCAATGGCCACAGATATTCCCAGAAGCAGGATGATTTTGCTGATCACCCCTGTCTTACTCTTATCTACTTCTGATACTGACTTGTTGGATAAAAAACCTCTTTCTAGCATGACACAAACATTTGATTCAAAATAAATGGATTCAAAATGTCTGAACAATGATTTTTAACATCGCTGGATACTAAACAAGCTGATGATCATGTTCCGGATGGTCGTGATGAGAAGCATGCTTCTCCTCTTCCCAGCTAGGAATTTCTATATCCTTGAGCTCCATATGTCCGCAATAGCTGCATTCATAGTGCTTTCGCAAAAGTCCTCGCTTGTGTTCCTGTGGTGCAATCACCACTTCTTCGTTTTTCTCCAATAAGGTTCGGAAATTACAACTATCACAGATTTCAGGATGGAATCTGGTATCATACTTTTCGATCACCTTGTAATTGGTGAGTTTATCCAGCCACACATCATAATCTACAGACAAGGTATCTTCCTCCTCAATCATTTCTTTAGTGAGATGAATGTCTTCCTGCTCTTCGTTGAGCAACACCATCTCATGGCCGTCAGGAGATTGCATGGGACCGAAACGAATGTCATTCAATCGTTTTTCCAGAATAAAAGGATGGTAATAAGTCATGTATTGCCAAAGCACATATCCAAGTCCATACCCTATCACAACTGACACCAGCGTATTGAACATGTATCCAAACTTCTCATGAACACCGATAGTCAGCCCCAACAATACGAAGGTGTAAAAACCAACTGCCAATGAAAGTAAGATAGCTGCTCCGCGCATGGCTTTTCCCTCGTGTTGGGACACAAATTTGTACTTACTCGTCCTTGATTTGAAACTTTGAGCTTGTACCGTATAAATCAAAAATAGGAATACCGACAATGAAAAAAGCATATTTCCAATGTCCAAAACGAGATTCAGAGGATGATCATAAAAGGCTTCCATGATGATAAAGTTTAAAATTGTTGAACTAAATCTACAGGTATAATCTAGAGAAATTCTGGAGCAAAAACTATGATGATGGTCAGGCTGAAGGAGGATAAAAAACACATTAAAGTTCTCAATCAATATAACAGAAAAAGACAGCCAAGGCTGCCTCTTTCATCTATCAACTAACCGGTAAAAATCTATTGAAATGGATTAGACCACTTAGGATTGGTATAAACATCCGATCCCGTTAATGTTCTCAGGAATGCTTTCAACGCCTCTCTTTCCTCATTGGTGATATCCAGACTGAAAACCCCACCTGGAGGCATCCCCGGACCTGGAGGTAATGTTAATCTTCTATCAAGGTTTTCGATTCCTGCTGGATCTATTTCGTTGTAGTGATCCAAGACAGCATCCAGATCGGCCAAAGCTCCATCATGCATCAGCGGGCCATTAAACTCTCCTGCAGGATTGATCAAATCTCTCAAAGAAGGAGCTCTGGTTACGGTAAAATCTTGCGCTCCAGTAAAGGAACTCACGTGCCCATTGTTCAGAGTATTAGGATCTATATCAAACTCCGGAGCAGCATGACAACCGGCACAACCAACTCCACCTGTACGCACACCCTGATTGTCAAAAACCGGAGCAGCCATAAACAATTGCTTGCCTTGATTTTCCTGATCTGAATAATTCGGAAATGGCGCTGTGTCAGCATCTACCTGCGCCCTACCCTCATCAAATTTGCTATCAAAAGACTGGATACTTCGAACAAACTGAGCCAGTGATTTTTGGATTCGCTCTTCCGTAATCGACGAATCTCCATCAGCAAAAGCAAACAATGCAGGGTAGTAATCAATTCCTTCCATTTTAATAATCAAACCATCCAAAGTCGGATTACCTTCTTCCCCGCTAAAACCCATTTCGGTATGATCCTGTATCGGCATTGTCGTTTGAATTTCTAATGTTTCAGCACGCTCATCCCAGAAAAATTTGGCCTCAACCGCAAATCGGCTATTGATCAAGCGCATACTATGACGTCCTGTAGTTCCATTCACCCCTTCGGAAGCTACATCAGGGTCAGAAAAGGCAAAAGCCTGCTGATGACAGCTCGAGCAGGAAACCGTCCCGTCAATTGACAGATTCTTATCATAAAACAGAACCCGTCCCAGTGTAGCTCCTTTGTCTGAGACTGGGTTATCCATTGTATTGTCTTTAGTGATATAGTCTGGAATGTCCTGATTGGCATAATTGTAAAGATTTTCCAGATCCAAATCACCAAATGACTCCCAAATATTGGTTTCTTTTACTTGAGAAGTGTCTACCTCACTGGATGTTGTATCAGTCTCTATTTCTTCTACCGTTTCTATGGGTTCGATGATTTCTGGCTCTGTACATGCTATCGCAATTCCAAAAAATAATAAATATGGTATCTTCTTCATACAGTTGTTGTTTGGGTATGAAACGGTAAGAGGAAAAATTACCCTACTTTGGAGTGTTAAGAAATTGGGTTTGTTTTCTTTTACTCAAATATTACTCCTTTTCTGAGCATCTTATTAACCAATGTCGTATTGGAAATAATGGCATGGAAATAAGAAATTAACTTTTTCAATTTCCAAACTTAAAATCATACGACGCAACAGTTTATTTTAATATGCTGTTAAACAATCGAAACACAAATTGAGAAGCTTTCATAAAATGGAACATATATTGGTCACTTTGTTGTCAGAAATGACAACACTTTCAGAAGAAGAGAAACACGCTATTGAAGACAGCTTTCCTATCAAAACTTATGAAAAAGGTACCTACCTGATGAAACAAGGAGAAGTAGCCCGAAATGCATATTATGTGATAGCGGGTTGTCTACGAGAATTTGAGCTAATTGATGGTGAAGAAAAAACCACGGCGTTTTATACCGAAGAACAGTCAGCGATAAATTTCAATAGCCTGGTCAACCAATGCCCTTCTAAACGGAACTTCATCTGTGAAGAATTGACTACTGTGGCCATTCTCAATGGAGAGAAAGAGCAACAACTGTATAAAAAGTTTCCTCGATTTGAGTCATTCTGTAGATCTGGAACGGAACAAATGATGGGTGCGGGACAGGAGCAATTGGCTGAATTTATCACCTTGAAGCCAGAACAGCGATATTTGAAAATACTACAAGAGCGACCAGATTTGATCAATCGTGTACCTCAGTATCATCTGGCAAGCTATCTGGGCATCAAGCCTGAATCTCTCAGCCGCATCCGAAAACGAATCGCCTTAAATGACTGAGAAGCTTCGCTTCATTTGATAATGATCACAATGCTTTCAAAGTGATCTCTTCGTTCATTTTATCCCAACTCATTTCTTGAAAAAGTAATAGCTAGTGCTTTGCTTCATTTGAAAAGAATAACTCATTGGGCTCTATGTTTTTTTTAAGCGATTTACTTTCTTGACTTTAGTCAATGAAATCCTCCTCTATGGCACTGAACTTTGAATAAAATTCAAAATAAGAAGCCATGCAAAAAATCATTATTACCCTCGCACTAATCGTTACGATGAGTTTTAGTACCGCTGCACAGTTCAATTCCGAGTATTATAAGGATCATCAGTATTTTGTGAGTAGTTCCTTTTTTATGTTGGGTAATTTTCTGCCCTCGCCACCAAGATATTATCAGCTGAATTTCGGGTATCGCATCAATTCAAAAAACACCATCATCGCAGAAGCAATCACCTGGCAATATCATGCCCCTCTAGGTATACCATATAGCAGCAATTCGTTTGAATCGGATGATGCAAAATTTCCGGGAATTGTACGGGATTATGGGATTGGCCTGGCATATCAGCATTTTA
This sequence comes from Bacteroidia bacterium, assembly GCA_030425425.1. Lineage (GTDB taxonomy): Bacteria > Bacteroidota > Bacteroidia > Cytophagales > Cyclobacteriaceae > Marinoscillum. Next base: position 112,219 of record JAUIAO010000009.1, read on the forward strand.
TCTGGAAACGACTATATGCTACTGTCCACGTAACACCATTTTTACAGCAATATTTAACCAAAGACGAAAAGAAAATCCAGAATGGGTTTCAGCTTTTCACAGTAGGCCGACTGGGATATCACTTCACTATTTTAAAAAATAAAATGCTCATTGAACCGTCTGTAGCATGTACAGCCTGGCCGATCAACACCAACATGCCTGCTGATTTTCAGGTGGAAGAAGATAAATGGAACAATTTTTTTCTATTCGAACCGGGATTACATTTCGGATTTAATTTTTGATCGGAAAAGTGATAACAAACCAGCCGAACCTTGCATTCGGTTGGTTTTTTCTACTTAAAAAACACAAACCGCTTGTTGGTCAACCGTCATACAATTTTAAAAAAATTGCAACTATTCACTACTCTCTGGTCTCCAATTATCTACTCACAAATCACTAATCCACTATTCACTATTCACTCCTCACTAATCAACTACTCCCCAAGCTCCTCAATCAATTCCTCCCACCGATCATTAAGCTTTTCCAACTCAGTTTTCTTTGATTGATACTTTTCGTTGACAGCTTCCATCTTATCTGCATCTTCAAACACCTCCGGCTTGGCCAATTCCGCCTCTAAAGTGGTAACTTCCTCTTCTCCTGCTTCTATCTGAGCTTCTATTTCGGCTATTTCCTTTTTGAGCTTTTTCTCTGCATCATCAGTTCTGAGCTTAGGCTTGGTATTTTCTTTTTTGCCTTTTGTTTCCTGCTTCGAGCTTCCGTCTTCCAACTTCCCATTCCCAGCTTCCCGCTTATTATTGTACCACCACTCCCACTCTTCATAGGTGCCAGGATATTCCTTAATCTCCTGGTCTTCTATCCACCAAATCTTAGTGGCAACTTTAGAGATAAAGTCCCTGTCGTGAGAGACGAGCAAAAACGTCCCTTCAAACTGCTGAAGAGCTTGCACCAAAATGCTCACAGAGAGCATATCGAGGTGATTAGTTGGTTCATCAAGCATAAGGAAGTTGGATTCTGAAATCAAGGTTTTCGCCAAAGCAACTCGAGACTTCTCTCCCCCACTCAGCACTTTGATTTTCTTGAACACTTCATCATTGGTAAACAAGAAACACCCTAATACTCCACGCAACTCCAAATCTGTTTTTCCAGAACCTGCCTGCTTCAGTTCATCCAGTATTTCGTTTTCTATATTCAGAGCTTCCAGCTGATGCTGTGCATAAAAAGCAGTGGAAACATTATGCCCGGTCTCTACTTTTCCTTCATGCGGCTCAGTGCCCGCCACGATCCGAAGAGCTGTTGATTTCCCTTTGCCATTGGCCCCAATAAAAGCAATCTTGTCACCACGCTCTATGTGTGCATTGGTATGTTTGAGTATTTCCAAATCACCATAGCTTTTGGAGATATCATTGAGCCGTGCCACATGACGACCAGATTTAGTCTTAAAAGTAAATTTGAAATTTACTTCAGCGGTATCATCCACCACAGCATCAATGCGATCCATTTTCTCAAGCATTTTCACTCTGGACTGTGCCTGTTTGGCTTTAGTTGCTTTGGCTCGGAATCGCTCTATAAAACGCTCTGCTTCTTTTATCTTCTGCTGCTGATTCTCATAGGCGTTTTGCTGAATTTCATTACGCAATTCTTTCTCCTCTTCCCAGAAATCATAGTTCCCATTGTACAGGTTCAATTGATATCCTGTGACTTCTACAATTTTATTAATCGCAGAATTGAGGAAACGGCGATCGTGACTTACTATGATACATGCCCCTTCATACGTCTGCAAATAGTTTTCCAGCCATTGAATAGATGGTAGGTCAAGGTGGTTGGTAGGCTCATCGAGCATGAGCAGGGAAGGCTTCTCAAGAAGCAATTTTGCCAGCATCACACGCATTCTCCATCCACCAGAAAACTCCTTTAATGGTCTGTGCAAATCTTCGGTTCTAAAACCTATCCCCTCTAATATTTCCTCTGCTTTGGCCTGAATGCTATAGCCATCCAATGCCTCATATCGTTCCTGGAGCTTTGAGAGCTTATTTACCAATTCTTCCTGATAATCCGTCTCCATTTGATGTAGCACCTCCTCTATCTGAATCTCTATTTTCAAAGCTTCCCCAAAAGCCTGCATCGCTACATGAAGAATAGAGTCATCCGTGAGATACGAGAGCAAGTCCTGATTGAGGAAACCAATGGTAGTTTCCTTACTCTTGCTCACTTCTCCAGCAGTAGGCTGCACATCGCCCACTATCATTTTGAGCAATGTGGACTTACCAGTTCCATTCAAGCCAATCAGACCAATCCGATCCTTTGGCCCAATAAATAATGAAGCATTGTCATACAGTGGACGATCTCCCAGGTAATACGATAGATTGTTGATACTAATCATGGCCGCAAAGTTATCAGTATGATTAATAAATCAATTACATCTGCTGAATTCCTCGTAATTTCATAGATTATCGAAATGAAACGCTTCACAACAGTTTTATTGGTTTTTACAAGCTTCATTTCTATGGCCCAAATGAGGGTAATCAGAAATGATCAGGGCATCTTGATTATGGAGGGTGAAGATTCAGTTTTACAATATCAAGCCAAACCAAAATCCCTCAACGGAGCATACACCAGAGCCAATTATATTCATCCTTTATATTCTCTAGACGGCAGTGTGTTGACAGAGGATTTTCCTCCAGATCATCCACACCAACGTGGGATTTTCTGGGCGTGGCATCAATTGTACTTAAGTGGCAAACGAATTGGGGATGGCTGGGAAACGAAGGATATCAACTGGAAAGTAGACACCCTTTTCACCTTTGAGTCTGCTAGTCAAGACACTCCTGTAGGGATTTACCCAACAGTATATTGGCAATCCGATTTGGTCAAAAATCAGGCAGGGGAAAATATCAATTTGATAGAAGAACAAACTCAGATTTTAGTTTATCCAAAACAAGATGATTATCGACTAATTCAGATAACTATTCAACTTCTTGCACTCCATGACGATATGATGCTCGGTGGAGCTGAAAACGAAAAAGGTTATGGTGGTTTTTCTGTGAGGATGAGACTTCCTGAAGGCACAAAATTTTCAGGCTCTAAAGGGACGGTAATTCCTGATAACCTCCCTGTTCATGCTGGTAATTGGATAGATATTTCGGGTCAGCTGGAGCTGGAAAATGAATTATCCGGAATCACTATTCTACAGCACCCAGATAACCCTGGGTTTCCCGGACCGTGGATTCTCAGAGAGAAAAAGAGTATGCAAAACGCGGTGTTTCCTTATCCCGGAAAAAAATTAATTCCCTTTCCTACAGACTCACCCATTACCTTGAAATATCGGCTAATCATTCACCGGGGGCGTGTAAGTGACCTGGATTTGGAAGCGCTCAATAATAGGTAATCAGTATTCGATATCCGTATAAATCCTGAATCTTTATAAGAAATAAACCAAACGCACTTTGCTGGGTTTATCATGATATATTTTTGTGGTCCATTATCCTATAACATGAAGCAATCCACCATAAAAAGGTTCGTTGAGCACCCGTTCACCCAAAGGTTCATCATATTTCTTATTATTCTCAATTCCATACTTATCGGATTAGAAACATCGCCCGTTTACATGGAGCACTTCGGTTTCTACATAGACCAAATCGACAAAATCATACTTTTCATATTCGTAGCTGAGATTTTCCTGAAATTGTACGCTTATGGTTGGAGGTTTTTCGGCAGTGCATGGAACCTGTTTGATTCGGCGGTAATCCTCGTATCAGTCATTCCGAGCATAGGTGCGTCTTTCACTGTACTGCGTGCATTGAGAATCTTAAGAACACTTCGATTGCTCAATAATATACCGAAGCTCAAAATCATCATTGAATCATTGCTCCATGCCATTCCAAGTATAGGCTGGATCGCCGTTCTGCTGACAATTATTTTTTACATTTTCGCGGTTATTGGTAATAATCTATTCGCTACAGCGCACCCTGAGTATTTCGGATCACTGACAGGGTCACTCTTCACGTTGTTTCAAATAATGACTCTGGAAAGCTGGTCATCTGGCATTGCAAGACCTATCATAGGTGAAATGCCTTTCGCGTCTATTTACTTCGTAATATTTATTCTAATTGCTACCTATACCACACTCAATATTTTCATTGCCATTGTGGTAAATACTATGAATGAACTGCACCGAGCCGGGCTAAATGAAGAAGAGGAACACATCAAGAAATTTGTTCACTCGGAGCATGAAAGACTCAATAATCAAATTGCCGATATGAAGAGCGAACTGAGCGAAATCAAAGAATTACTCAAACAACAAACTGCTAAGCCTTGACTCTTCTTACTGCAAAATCCATCCACAAGTCCTTTGATCAGCAAAAGGTACTGAAGAACATCAGCATTGAGATTGAAAGTGGTGAGATACATGCGATAATAGGCCGTAGTGGTTCAGGTAAAAGCACTTTGATCAGATGTCTGGCTGGTCTGGTAGATGTTGACTCTGGTGAAGTATTATTCAATGGCGAAGCGCTGGAAGGTCCAAAAAAGCGATTAGTACCAGGCTATGAAGAAATCAGGTTGGTTCATCAGGACTTCCAACTGAAGCATAAAATGTCTGTAAGAGAAAATATCCGATATGAATTGCTCTCCTTTCAGGAGGATTATCAGGAAGAGCGTATAGCTGTGCTATTAGATTTATGCAAAATCAAGCACCTGGCGGAGCGTGATATCTCCATGGTATCGGGTGGTGAAAAACAACGTGTGGCTATCGCAAGAGCTATGGCAACAGAACCTGACATATTGTTATTGGATGAACCTTTCAGTAACCTCGATCTCAACACCAAATTCACTCTATTGGAAGAACTGAAGATTATTGCTAACACTACGCATACAGCAATAGTAATGATCACCCATGACGCACGAGATGCGATGGAAATCGCCGATCACGTAATAGTGATGAGGGCTGGGGAAGTAATCCGATCAGGAACTCCACAGGAAGTATATCGTAAACCAGAAAACCCACACGTTGCGGAAATAATCGGCATATATAACACATTGAACATAGAACATCTGAATAAACTGGACATCTCTACATCGTTTCAATCAAAAAATATCGGTTTATGGATTGAAGATGTTGTAGTCGGGGAAAAAAGGTTTGTTGGCAAAGTTGTCAATAGAACTTTCAGCGGTCCTTATCATAAAATTCAAATAGATTTTGTAGGCGTTAAGCTCTGGGCTCTAGATTTCTCGCACCTGATCAAAGTTGATGAGAAGGTGAATTTCAGTATCAAGTCTGAACGTCTATTTGCCCTGAATTCCTGAGATATTTGGTTATTTTTGAATATGTCAAAGAACTATCCGGAACGAGAAGACAATATTTATGATTTTGCGGTTTTGGAACCGGAAGCAACCTATAGCTATGCTGATTATCTGAAATGGCAGTTTGAAGAACGTGTTGAATTGATTAAAGGAAAGATTTTCAAAATGTCGCCTGCTCCCAGAACTAGACATCAGGAAATTCATTCCAATCTCTTTGTGGACTTAGGCAGTTATTTTAGGAAAAAAGACTGTAAAATTTTCTCCGCTCCCTTCGATGTTCGGTTTCCTAACAATCCAACAGACAGTGATGCTCAAACTTTCACAGTGGTTCAGCCGGATATTTGTATTGTTTGTGATAAATCGAAATTGGATGTAGCAGGCTGTAAAGGAGCTCCTGACTTGATTATTGAGATACTTTCCCCCTCCACTTCATCCAAAGATCTGAGAAACAAATACGAGTTATACGAAGAGCACGGAGTAAAAGAATACTGGGTAGTGTATCCAGGAGAAAGCGTCATTGAAATCTTCGAATTATCAGATTCCGGTAAATATACTTCCAAAGGCAAATTTCTTGGAAACGACATAATTTCCACTCCACTATTCCCTGATCTTATTTTAAAATTGGAAGAAGTTTTTATTGAAGACTAATGTCCCAAAACATCGAATTCCCATTACCAGAAGATTTTATCAATCGCATTAGGAGTCAACTTTCAGACTATGACATATTTCAACAGTCTGTAGACCAGGAAGCCGGCACCTCTATCCGACTCAACCCAACAAAAATCAAGAAAGACGAAGATGAGGTGTATTCTGAAAAAGTACCTTGGAATAATTTAGGCAGATATCTTGAATCCAGACCAAAGTTCAGCCAGGATCCCTTATATCATGCTGGACTGTACTATCCAATGGAAGCCAGCTCCATGTTTCTGGACTATGCGTTAAAGCAAATAAAACTTGTTCCGGATGCGCTAATGCTGGATTTGTGTGCTGCTCCGGGAGGTAAATCATTAATTCTAAAAGATAGCTACCCGGAACAGTTTCTCCTGAGCAATGAAATAGATTCTAAGCGAGTACATGTCCTCAAAGAAAACGCCATTCGCTGGGGTACGAAAAATCATTTGGTCATCCAAAGTGATGCTGCCAGACTGCAAAAAAGTGACCTGAAGTTCGATCTCATTGTAGTAGATGCGCCGTGTTCCGGTGAAGGACTTTTCCGTAAAGACAAAAAGAGCAGAACAGAATGGTCGCTGGAAAAAGCTACCGGCTGTGCTATGCGACAGCAAGACATTTTGGAGGACACTCTCCCACTTTTGGCCGCTGATGGGTGGTTGATCTATTCCACGTGCACTTTTAACCCTGAAGAAAACCTCGAACGAGTGCAGCAATTGATGGATGCCGGCTTAGAAATTCAGGAAATTCCCATAGATGATCAATGGGGAATTGAGAAAGTTACAAAAGGTGAAGCCCTGGGCTATCAATTCTGGCCGCACAAAGTACATGGTGAAGGATTCTTCATCTCGATCTTAAAAGCAACAGGAGAACCAGAAGAAAAAGTTCTAGAAACACCTAGAATTAAGAACGAGCGATTTGATCATCTCAAGGATCTGAATTTGGAAGACCTGATCGTTCAAAAAGCAGATAAGGCCTATATGGGTTTGACAATTACCGAACTAGAAGTAGCACATGCTCTGAAGAAGTGCGGAAATATCGTGAAACGAGGCATTATGCTTGGAGAGGAAAAAGGCAAGGATTTCATTCCGGCTCACGACCTTAGTTCTCAGGACTTTATCAAAGACTTTCCAAATCAGCTGGAGTTGAGTATAGAGCAATCGTTGGAATACCTAAAAGGTAATGCCTTGCCTATCACTCACACCAAAGGTCCGGTATTATTGACTTATCAGGGTTTAGGGATTGGATTTGGTAAGAGCATAGGCAACCGAATCAATAATCTGTTGCCGAAACACCTAAGAATTTTCTAAAGATTTCTTTTCCCTTCTTTTCCACCACAGACCGATCAAATAGTTGAGACCAATCAAGTAGAAACTGAGAATAAAAACGTTCATGGCCTTGTTGAAAGAAACGTAAGATATGACACTCACAATGGCCAGATATACGATAAAACTTCCCCCTACGGCCATTTCTTTGAATTTCAGTTTCAGGACGAATAATTCATCTGGCAAAAACACAATTAAACTGATCAAACTAAATGAAATGATCAGAAATGCAAAGTACTGCCAGCTTAGCAAATGCTCTCCGTTGAGCAATGAAAGATATAAATTGGCCAACAACAACGGACCCGAGATCTCACCTACCAGAGTTTCAAAGTTGTCATTGGCGAGGAAGTCACCTACAATCACAATCCGATCCTTCACCAATGATTCAATCGTTTCATCGTCAAGATAAATGACATCCGACAAGTTGATAAAAGGATAACCTCTTGTAACAGTAAGCTTGTACTGACTAATTCTCAAATCCGGTATGTAATAGTTCAACCCCCATCGATCACCTTGCTTCAGAAATTGACCATCAGACTCGACTTCTACATCTAATATCCCCTCTATCACTTTCAACGGCACCACCTTCAATGAATCATTATGAATCAAACGATATTTCAAAAAGATATCGTCTAAAGTCTCCACATTAGCCAATCCGGAATTATTGTCAAAACGAGGCGCCAACTTAGCTCCTTTATCATCTGTAGTGGTGGACATTACCACTCTCGGAAGGGCCTCTATTTGTGGTGCGAACATATCATCATACTGGCTTTCATCACCAAAATAGATATCATATATAGCCCACTTATGTTTATCAATACGATTTAGTGCCTCAGTGAACAACGCCAATTGCATTCGATCCGTTATCACTTGATTACCTAGAGGAAAACCTGCCTCATCAAACTTATCGATGAGGTCGTTGGAATAGCTGGTATTGACAAATAAGAATTCCTCAGGATAAGGAAACTGACCAACATCAAATGCAATACGCTTGACAATAATCGACCACTGAATCAATTTATCCTCTCCTTGAAAAGTCCATGGTAACCGCTGAAGGAATATACTTCCAATAGTCAGCAAAACCCCATGAATAAGGGAAATGATAATGATTCGTGGATATCTTACTTTCACTGAATCGAAAGGAAAATTGCCTGTAACCTACTTTGGTCTGTATGTCCGTAGGTATCTTGTATATATGATGAGACGTTATTCCACGGATGATCCAAACCAGACTTTTTAATGATTTCAATTTCTTCCACTAAAGCATCAAAATCAGGAATCAAAACATGTAGATCAGCCACTTTCCTGCGATCTCCTCCATCATTGTACAAAAGCTCCAAATCCGCTTCCTCAGGAATTTCATCTCCTTCAAAAATCTCCTGGGGCACAATCAATGCCTTGTTATCATCGTAAGGAAGGTCATAAATTTTACCATCCAAATTGATGCTAAATCCATGTGAATCATCCATTGGATACTCTTCTAGATCAAATGCAATACCTGTTGTGTCCAGTAATGCAAGTTGCCTTCTGGAGAAATAGGCCTGCACTACGAAATCATCTGCAAACCCCATATCATCACCTATCGCACGGGTCATGGCGTTACTTTTTACTGGCATAAAAATGTCATTGATCACAAAAGCTAACTCACCATTGGCTTTAGCCTTGTCCGGCTGAGGTTTTAAAATCACCCGACCTTTGGCTGGACTGATCGCTGCAAGCATGTCCTGTTCTGTGCCGTATTTCACCTCATCCGTTGTGGAGATTTTAGCTCCACGTGCTACGGGCTCTCCATTAATGGTTACATCACCTTTAATGAACAATACTGTAAAGGTCTCCTGAGAAAAAACGGAAAACGAAAAAGCTAAGAGTAGAATTGCGAATAAATGCTTCATATCATTAATCAGTGGAGTGAATTATTACGACTTTAAGAAATTATAGTAAATACAAAAATGCAAAACTTTTACGACCCATCATACGAAGATCAAAACAAGTGCGAACACAATTCCAGCGATGGCTACATAAATACCCTTTTTGAAAATCCCTGAATTTGGTGTAAACATCAAGAAAGAGGATATCACATAAAACAATAACGAAACGCCAAAAAACACATTAAGAAAGGACAATGATCTACTGCTTGTTGCCTTATGAAGGTGAGTCATTTTATCCAGTAAATATGGCAATTCCTTTTTAGTATAGTTAACCTCTCTTGTTTCAATATTGAAGCTACCTTGTTTGAAATACGCAACTCCGTTTTCCTCTTTATCTATTTGAAATCGTTTTATCCTCAATGCAGACCCAAGGTTTTCAGCGGTCGTTCCTTCTGGTAAAACTTCGTTGACTCTTATTTCCTTTTTGAAAGCATCAGTATCCCTGTAAACTAATACGATTCCACTGAGGGCATAAACTGCCATGATCCCCGCTAGAAAAAAACCTAAGTAGCGGTGATAAATTCGCATTTTCTTATTCATTCCTAAAAATTGAAGATTTAGTCCGAAAAATTAATGGCGTCTTCCGCCTGTGTAGGTCATGGCTTCACCTTTGCCGAATCCATAACTAAAGCCAAAAGTAATGAACCGACCTCTATACCTTCTGTCATACGAATTAAAACCTGGCTGATTTACAGTGGATTCGAAAATTCTGGTAATGAATAGGTCTCGCACTGAAGCGTAAACCACTCCTTTGCCATTAAAAATCTTTTTTCTCGCACCTAGATTCAGAGCAGGTCTGGCTGATATTTTCCCTTGCACGGTTTCATAACCTGATTCATAATTGCCACTCATTTCCAAATCAAATCCTTCTGGCAACTTGAATTTCAAAATAAGGTTAGACATCCATCTGTCAGCACTGAAATCGACTACTGTTCCTTCTAGTTCTCCATATCGATCAAAATAGTTGTAATTGAAGTCAAAGTTTGCAGTAAGCCATTTTACGGGATCATATTTTGCATTGTATTCAATACCTGTAGCGTTGGTACGTCCTAGGTTTACAGGCTTGGTAATGCTAATATTTTCATCTTCATCAAAAAAGGTAATCCTTTCGATGACTCCTTTTGTAAAACGATGGTATACCGAAAAATTCATTGAAATTTTCTCCCGATCATAGATTGTCCCTACTTCGTATGAATCTGTAAACTCTGACAGCAACTCCGGGTTACCTTGCCGGATACTATAGTTGTTTCTGATATTGAAAAACGGGTTCAGGTCCCACAATCTTGGTCTGTAAATTCTCCGGGAGTAACCGGCTTGGACGGAAAGGTTTTTACGAATTTTATAAGAAGAATGTAAGGTTGGGAAAAGATTGGTAAAATTCTGATTATTCGCCTGATTGGTATTGGTTAAAAGCGTATTTAGTTCGGTGTTTTCTACTCTAAGCCCGAGTTTCAGACCCCACTTCTTTTTCTCATAGGCACCAGTAGCATACACGCCAAGCACATTCTGCTCATATTCAAAAAGATTTGTGAGGCTATCGTTTATCACCCATTCTCCATTATTAAAATTCTGAACTTCGTAATCATTCCCGACATCATTGAGGAGATATTGACCTCCCGCTTCCAGGGTAATGGCATCAGAAAAAGGCTTGGTATAGTCTAACTTGAAGGTATATTTACCTTCTTCAAAATGAGTGGCCGTTTTTTGAAGTTCATCTATTTCAGGAGTTCCTGAAATAATTTCATTCTCAAAATCTGAAGACTGATCTTTGCCAAAGTAGCTTCCAATTGCTGAAATGACTAAATCATGATCTTCATGATCAGTAAAATCACGTTTATACTGTAAGTCAAACTGATACTTAGGGTTAGTTGCTCCTGTTACCTCAGTTCTTTTCCATTCGGCAATTTCACTATCTGCATAAGCCATGGCGAATTCAGTCTCAGATGGCTGATCTTCTATCTCCAATGCATAATTACCGGAAAGCGTAATTACATTGTTGTCATTGATGAAATAGTCAGCACCTAATATCACATTATAAAACTGCTCGTTCCTGTATTCCAGTCCATCCGAAAAAATCGTAGTATCTGTAGTAAAGTTTTCATTGATTGATTTGGTATAGCGCGGCATTTCCCGATAACCTACTCCCAGCTGAGAAAACAGGTTGAAATTTTCGGTACGATGATTTAAGCTCAAACCAATACTGTGATTGTGGGGCACTCCAGAGTTGATAGAAATCGAACCATTAGTGCCTTTCTTTTCTTCTTTCTTTAGAATAATATTAATAATCCCAGAGGTTCCCTCTGCCTCATATTTCGCTGATGGATTGGTAATCACTTCTACACTTTCGATCATATCTGCGGTGATCGTTCCCAGAGCATTTCCATTGTCGCTGGAAGTTAACACTGATGGTTTTCCATCTATAAGGATCTGTACACCTGATGACCCACGCAAACTCACCGCACCTTCTATATCCACATTGACAGAGGGGACATTTCCTAATACATCCAACGCACTTGCTCCTTTGCTACTCAGGTCTGAGCCTACATTGAACACTCTTTTATCTAGTCGAAATTCTGTAGTTGACTTTTCTCCCTGAATTACGATAGCCTCCAATTCTTTGCTATTCTCTCCAAGCTGGATGGTTCCGAGATTGATCTCTCTTCCGGTGAACTCAAAATCTTTGATCCCTACTTTTTCAAACCCAATAAAACTCACCTCCACGTAAAAATCTTTGGTTGAACTTTTCAAGCTAAAAGTTCCATCGGTCAGCGTGGTGGTACCAGTAATTGGCGTTCCAGATGCCTCATCCAGCAAAGCAACCGTAGCAAACTCCACAGGGTTTCCGGTTTCAGCTTCCACCACCTTACCTAATATGGTATAGGTAATAGGCTCAGCCGAGAGTACCTGGGAGAGCAATAAAATGGATAATGAAAGTATGCACCGAATCATATAGTATTTGAATCTCATATTCATAGTTGTCTCACTACAATAAATGTTGGTACAGAGAAATTGTTTGAAAAAATCAATGAACGGATAAATAAATGTATGAACAACACTTTTGATCTGTATTCTATAGGTTGGACTTAGAGCGGGCACTTGGCCTTATACAAAATAGCGTGTTCCGACTCAATTCTGTAGCTAGTATTGGCCGTAGCTGCAAAGACTTCTCCCCTTGCTAGTGTAAAACTTTCTTTATCAGATTTCACTATTGTCTCACCTTCCAGGACAATTAGGATTTCCAATGTTTTGGTTGAAGTTTTATAAGCGGAATTGGCATTCATATCAATCTTACTAAGCTCAAAATCAGGTGCAGAACTATGATAAATTCTTTCAAGGCCGTCTGATTGTAAATCTCCTTTTAGAATGTTCGGAATGGTCTCAGAAAAAGTAACATGCTTTAGCAGCTCAGTCACATCCACATGCTTTGGTGTCAAACCTCCCCTGAGTACATTATCAGAGTTGGCCATAAGTTCCATATTCTGCCCCTCCATGTAAGCATGAGGCACACCTGCATCCTGAAAAACAGCCTCACCTTCTTTTACATTGACGATATTAAAGAAGTAGATGGAATATAGTCCTTTGTCCAAATCACCTTTTGGACAGAAGGTCAAAAATGCTCTTGCCGCCCAGAAATCAGGACTGGATTTCTCAATTTTACCTTCCTGATATTTTGTCAAAATTCGATCGATCAAAGGCCGCAAAGTCCTATTCGTATCTTCAGGAGACTCTTCCATCACGAATTGATATAACCCTTTATAACCAGATTGCTCAAAAATTGGCAGTAGATGAATTAGCTCATTCGTACTTCCCAATGTCTCTTTTAATTCGTCTTTGGGTTTAAAACCGTGTAATAGCCAAAAATCACCCAACGCCACCATGATTTCAGGCTTGTGATTATCGTCTTTATAATTTCTAAATGGCGCACTCAGTGGAATTCCTTTTTCGTTTTCCAGCGCAAAACCTTTTTCCGCTTCCTTCTTAGAAGGATGAACTTGAATAGAAAGTATATTATTGACATCCAACACTTTAAATAAGTATGGCAGTCTTCCGAACTTTTCATATACTTTCTCACCTAATAAACCAACCGGATCTTTTCTGATCAGTTCGTTCAGCTTAAAATTTTCGCCTTCCAAGGTCGCAGGAGCTTTATCATGAGCACCCATCCAATATTCCGCACACTTTTCCTCTGTTGTCTGTAGATCCAAAAGATTAGGTATATAAAAATCCCCACCCCAGGCATAATTCTGAATGACTCCTTTTATTTTGAAAATCGACATGAGAAATGATTTATACTGTGAGTAAAAATGGTGGGGCAAATTAAGTGTGATAACTACCGATATCCAAAGATCAAGCAAATTTCAAAGTTGCGATTTGACCACTGTGATTTGTGGGCTTTTCTAATGGTCCAAAAACGACTATTTTGCTTACTATTGCAGCATAGAACTTTTTTGTAGCATAACCCGTAAGAGCGGTTAAGTATTTTTCAAATAAACAAAGGTGCTTAGATTCTATACAACTTCAGCGCCTTGAAACATTAAACTTTTAACAAATGAAAACAACACTCATTTTTCTTTTTTCAGCTTTATGCTTTGTAGGAGCCAATCAGGCTACTTCCCAGTCTATTTTTGACCAGTGGCCCCAATTAAATGATTATCACAGCGTAATGTCCTCTACTTTCCACCCAGCTGAGGAAGACGATCTGGAACCATTAAAAACAAAAAGTGGTGAATTGTCAGAAAAAGCTGCCGCATTGGCTAAAGCTGATATTCCTGAGCAGTTTCTATCAGATGACATCAAAGATGCCGTCAAGCAACTGGCAAAAGACAGCAAGTCATTGGATAAAATGGTTAATAAGGGTAAAAGCACCGATGTAGAATTAAAAGCAGCGATTTATGACCTTCATGATGTATTTCATAAAATTGTTGGCTTATGCCGACATGAGGATCATTAATCTAGGTTAAAGACACGAAAAGCCCTTTCAGCTATACTGAAAGGGCTTTTTATTTTACCAGCATTTAGTAATGATCTCAGAACTTCACTAAAAACTTCATGACTTCACCCGGATTGTTTTTCCAGAATTCCATCGTTTCAGGAAACTCCTCAGGTGTGACGATCTTCGTGATCAATTGCTCACTTTCGTCATGATTTTCCAAATATTTGATCACCGCCTCAAAATCCATTCTAGTGGCGTTTCTCGATCCACGCATATCCAGTTCCTTCTGTACAAACAAGTGTGTTGGGAAAGCAATTTCTTTTCCTGCATAACCAATGAAGACCACTCTTCCTGTAAAGGCTACATTTTTAATTGCGCTCAGATATGTAGCCGGACTACCCGCCGCTTCGATGACCACACTAGGTCCAAAACCATCAGTAATCTTTAACAATTGCTCCTCGAAATCTACGTCCATTGCATTCAATGCAAATTCTGCTCCGATTGATTTGGCAATATCCAATTTCTTTGGATCAATATCCACAGCAATCACTTTGGCACCTCGCAGCGCACTTCTGATAATCGCTCCAGCTCCTATCATCCCACACCCCAGGACCATCACAGCATCACTATCAGTCACCGTACCACGCTCTACTGCATGAAATCCCACCGAAAGTGGCTCTACCAAAGCAAGTTTCTTTTGGTTCAGCCCTTCAGTAAAAAGTACTTTTTCGATTTCTATATTGTGGTACTCCTTCATTGCACCATCTCTTTGCACACCCAGAGTCTGATTGAACTTGCAAGCATTCGTTCGGCCTGTTCGACAAGAGTGACATTTGCCACAGTTTGTGTATGGCGTGCAAGTCACATTCTTACCTATCACGTCTTCTGACACTCCGTCCCCAACTGCCACAATCTCTCCACTAATCTCATGACCGGGGATTCTTGGATAGCTCACCATCGGGTTTTTACCCATGTAGGTACTCAAATCCGATCCACAGATCCCGATGTAATTGATCTTAATTTTCACCTCTCCCGCCTCAGGTAGTACGTTTTCTACCTCTCCTACTGAAGCCTGTCCTGCTCCATTGATAAATATACTTTTCATTTTTATGATGACTTTAATTCGTCTATTTCATTATTATAATTTGAATATCTGCTCCATCGGCATCCATTTCTCACCCTTCTGTGCCCATGGCAACTCCTGCTGATACTTCCACATGAGTTCTTCCCACTCCTGTACTTTAGGGTTTTCAGCATCCATCTTAGCCTTGGTTTCAAAACTGAAAGTTTCATCCACTTCCATGATCATAAAGAGTCGGTTACCGATAAGGTAGATTTCCATGTCCACCACTCCCGCATCTCTGATGCTCTTCGGAATCTCTGGCCATGCATTGCCAGTGGCATGATACGCTTTGTATTCTTCAATCAACTTTGGATCATCTTTTAGATCGCAAGCCATGCAATATCTCCTGGTTCTCATTATGACCGTGCTGGTTTGATTGATTTGTAAGCATAAATGGCCACCACCACAAAACAGATTAATGGAAGAATAAAAGAAAAATTCACTTCTGGAGTCCCCATTATCGAGAGATCACTATAGCCTTCTCCACCAAGATCAAGTATCGCTCCTTGCGCCACTGGCATCACTGCTCCGCCAACTATCGCCATCACCAGACCTGCTGAGCCCAGCTTGGCATCATCGCCTAGTCCATCCAGCGCTATACCGTAAATGGTTGGGAACATCAGTGACATAAAGGCTGACCCGCCAATCAAGGTATATAGTCCGATTTCTCCACCGATGAATATCGTGCCCAACATCATAATGATCGCGCCAATAGAGAACGTCATCATCAATTTAGGCCCAGAGATATATTTCAGTAAGAAAGTACAAATCCAACGAGAACCAAGGAATAAAGAGGTAGCAATCAGGTTGTAACTCTGTGCTTCGGCCTTACTCATACCGATGCTCTCTCCGTACTGTACGATATAGGTCCAGCACATGATCTGCGCTCCCACGTAAAACATCTGAGCCACTACTCCAAACATGTATCGCGAATTGGTAAATAAGCGCTTGAAGGAATCCCCGACCTGTAAATCGTGTACATTATCTCCTTTTGTCGGCATCTTTGACAAGACAAAAACCACCAATATCGCCAAAACCACCAGTCCCAGAATCACATAAGGATTCCTAATAAGCATGAGGTCATGTGTGCGGATAATGGCCTTCTCAGCCAAATCCAAACTCCCAAACTTTACATCTGATGATTGTAAAGCAACCAAAATAAAATTGATGGCCACAAATTGCCCTAGTAATGCACCAATCGGATTGAACGCCTGAGCAAGGTTCAATCTCCTGGTGGCAGTTTCCTCATCTCCCAGCGCCAGTATGAATGGATTGGCTGTGGTTTCTAGAAAGGCCAAACCGAAGGTTAATATGTACAGCGATACCAAAAACAAACCGAACATCTCAAAACTTGCTGCTGGATAAAACATCAGAGCACCAGCTGCATAAAGTGCCAAACCCATTAAAATACCCGATTTGTAGGTGTATTTTTTGATAAACAATGCTGCTGGTATAGCCATGGTAAAATAACCTCCATAAAATGCAAACTGAACAAGAGATGCCTGTGTATTTGAAATCTCCATCACTGTTTTGAAGGTGGCCACCATCGGATTAGTGATGTCATTGGCAAAGCCCCAAAGCGCAAAAAGGGAGGTCACGAGTATGAATGGAACCAGATATTCTTTACTGACTACTGGTTTAGATTTTATTTCAGTCATTTATAAGGTTGATTAGGTTAAAGGGAGCGATCCAGATGTACATATCCACCGTCTACAAAAACATATTGTCCTGTGGTATGAGATGATTTTTCTGAGATCAGGAAGAGTGCTGTATCGGCGATTTCTTCAGGTTTTGTCATTCGTTGTCCGAGCGGAATCTTCTCCACGATTTTTTGCAATTTGGCCTGTCCGTCAGGTAGTGTATCGAGCCAGTTGCTATAAGCAGGTGTCCAGCTTTCTGCTATGATGAGGCAGTTACTACGAATGCCGAATGGCAACAAATCTACTGCCCATTCTCTGGTAAGTGCCAGTACCCCACCTTTAGAAGCTGCATACCCTGAAGTGTTACCCTGGCCGGTTATAGAAACTTTCGAACCGATATTTAGAATATTTCCTTTCGATTTTTTGAGTTCTGGCAAGGCATATTTCACAGTGAGGAAGTAACTGACCATGTTGAGTTTCAAAGAATTCATAAATTCTTCAATACTAGACTCCAATCCGGCATTGTCATTTACTCCTACATTATTAATCACTACATCTATTCGACCATATTTGCTAATTACTCCATCCACTGCATTCTTCACCTGATCAGGATCGGTAACATCAGTCTGATAAAATGAAGCATTAACTCCTTGATCCTGAAGTCTCTTGACATAATCAAAACCGCGCTTATTTCTATCTATGATGGCAGGAACAGCTCCTTCAGCAGCCAAAGCTCTTACAATCGTCTCACCTATACTTCCTTCTATACCGGCTCCACCAGTGATGATGACTATCTTATCTCTTAGATTGAGTTCCATTTGGTTTAATCTTAAGTTTTCATAAAACTAAGATTGGAATTTTCCTTAACCATCCTGTGGCTTATGCCAAATTATAAAAATCAGTAGCAGTCAGACCAAATATTTGATTCTGCTCAGAGGTGCTCAATTTAGTCAAACAAGTTTCTAGAGCAGATCGCATTTCTTTGTATTCTCCGGCCACTAAACACACCGGCCAATCCGAGCCATACATCAATCTATCCGCTCCAAATTGTTCCAAACAAAAATCCACATATGGTTCCAGAGTGCCAGCATCCCAGCTATCCCAATTAGCTTCCGTTATCATACCTGAAAGCTTAACATAGACGTTTTGCCGCTTACTCATTTCCTTCATATATTTTGCCCAATGATCAAATGATGACTCGGCAATATTGGGCTTACTAATATGATCTATCACCAATTTCATTTCAGGAAGTGAATCCACAAATTTAACAGCCTCTTCGAGCTGTCTTTCGACAGTCAGTATATCATAAGTCAGTCCATACTGATTTAATTGAGAAACACCCTCAATGAATTTAGGATCCATCATGAATCCATCAGGCTCAATTTGAATCACATGCCTGATGCCTTTGAGTTTGTCGTATTCAGAATACTGATCTAATTGATTGCCGAGATCAGTGGCTTTTAAATCCACCCAACCCACTACTCCTTTGATAAATGGATACTGTTCTGCTAATCCTAAAAGAAAATCATTTTCAGCTACTGACTGATCTGCCTGTACGGCAACACATCCATCAATCGCATGTTCATCTAGAATTGATTTTAAATCTATCGGTAGAAAATCCTGGCGTATGATTTTCATATCATCGGAGATCCAGGCTCCCTTCACCGGGTCATACTTCCAAAAATGTTGATGTGCGTCTATTTTCATGATTCAATATTAATGATTGTGGCTTCAAAATAGTCAATCGCATTGATGAGAAATTCTGAAATCTGCCTTCCGATAAAATTTGAACTAGAATTCTAATATCAGTAAACTCATAGATGCTTGGGATAATCAGTCAGGATTGCTAAGAACCAAAAAACCCACTCAGAATTACATCTAAGTGGGTTTTTTCATGATTTAAGAGCCCCCAGTCGGATTCGAACCAACGACCTACTGATTACAAGTCCTTTTTCATACCTTCCTTTGCTTTCTCTTTCTTTCAAAAAACACCTTTAACACTCTTTAAACGCACTTTTTATTCTCTTTCTTTCCTTTTGTTAGTTGTTTTTACCCCTATTTGTATGTATATTGTATGTATCAAAATAAACATACATACATCTTTAACAACCACATTTACAGGGAATTATGATAGGAGTAACCACCGCAATAATACAAGATAAACGAGTTCAACGCAAAGATGGTACCTACGCAATCAAACTAAGAGTTACCTACAATAGAGAGCAAAAGTACTACCCTATCAACGTGGCATTAACTCCCGAGGAGTGGGAAAAGACCTTATCTCAAAAGCCCAGGAATGAAGCTAAAGAGAACCGGATCTTTTTCAACAAGATTGAGCAGAAAGCAATAGACATCATCAAGGAGCTTCACCCCTTTTCCTTCCAGCAGTTCGAAAAGAAATTCAATCAAAAAACAGATCGAAGCAAAGATGTTCTAAGTCACTTGGAAGCGTACAAAGAACAACTAGCTAAAGATGGCAGAAGTGGGACAGCCGACAGCTACAAGTGCGCTTTCAACTCAATCACCAAATTCATCAAAACCAAAAACCGTAAGAAACTCCAGTTCGCAGATGTTACTCCAGAGTGGCTGTCCTCCTATGAAAAATGGATGTTATCATCAGGCAAAAGTATGACTACAACAGGCATCTATTTAAGGAGTCTTCGCACCATCATGAACATAGGAATTGAAGAAGGAATTATCTCACACGAGTTCTACCCATTCGGCAAACGAAAATATCAAATTCCTGCCGGTAGAAATATTAAAAAGGCCGTTACAATTGCCGACATCAAAAAGATTGTCAACTACACAACCAAAACAGATGCTGAAGCAAGAGCCAAAGACTTGTGGCTTTTCAGCTATTTATGCAATGGTGCCAATGTGAAGGATATAGCACGTTTACAATACAGAAATATTGACAACTCGAAAATCACCTTTATTCGTGCCAAAACGGAAAGGACTACAAAACAAGATCAAAAACCTGTACTCGTTGTATTGCTACCTGAGATCAAAGCAATTATTGATCGTTGGGGTGAGAAACCGATCAGTCCGGAAACCTTCGTTTTTGGCATCCTGGAGAAAGATGATACTCCTGAAAGAGAATTAGCCAAGGTTCGCCAAGCCACTAAAACAATTAATAAGTACATGAAGCGAATCGGCGAGGAATTAGAGTTTGATCTCACACTAACTACCTATACTGCCAGACACTCCTTTGCCACTGTGCTGAAACGTTCTGGAGCACCTACCGAGTTTATCAGTGAAAGCCTTGGACACAAAGACCTGCGTACAACTGAGAATTATTTAGATAGTTTTGAGGATAATGTAAAAGAATCATTCCAGAGACAATTACTAAATTTCGATTGATGATTCAGAAAATAGATCTTCAAGAACTAGACGAAATCCTTTTTGGTAAGTGGCGCCCCTTGCTATCTCCTCAGAAATCTGATGACCACTATTCAGATCTTTTAGACAGTTACATTCATATTGCACGAAATGAAGATTTAAATTTCAAAGTAATTTTCAATAGACCTTTCAATTCAAAAACCACCTTCTATTATCAATTAATTCAGGATGCACTATATGTAACAGTTTCCCATCTAATTGAATTAGTTGACAATTCACCAGAACCACAGTTAAAGGCGTATTGGGTCAATGGAGTCATTAATAAACTCAAAACACGCTTTAAGGATTTACACGAAAGAATCAGATCCAATAATTACGACCTGAAATACATTGATCCTAAACACACAACATTTGATCATGACATTGATCACAAAAGCAACACCTATATAATTCAATTATTAAAGTTCTCTTTCATACAACTTTATCTTGAGTTTCAAGAGACTTTTAAATCCAATTTAAAAGAATTGTTCTCAGAAGAAGATTTGTACGCAAGATTTCTAATGGAGATCGTTCCAGATAATATGTACATACATAAAATAGTTAAAATAGATATTAACGATAATATCTCTCAATCTCACAACATTCTGGAAGGTCATGTAGATAAAAGCCATATTAGCAAGCGAGTAAATTCCGAGGATGAACATGCATCTAGTAAGGACCTTAATATGCACCATCGAGAAATGGAAGAAAAGACGGTATCCAATTTCTTCAATCCGATAAAAAAAGACCTTCCTGGTATTAGACCAGGTAAAGTGAGTTTCGAAGCATTAGTTAGGAACCCTGAACTATTTGCTCAAGTGGAAACCAAACTTTTTGAATATGAATTAATCGATGCAGATTATTGCTTTATAAAAAACAAAAAAGAATCAAACAGCACACATTTAGCAGCGATAATAAAGATTCTAATTCAATACAATTATTTCAGACGTAATATCCTCGGATCAAAAAAAGAATATTCAGATAATGACATCAGGGAGTTTATCGAGAACAGGTATCAGGCCGATATTTCACAGCAGTTCCGAAGGATGAAACCAGAACAACTCGACCAAACTAAAAACAAACATCCTTGGGTTGATAAGTTACTCTCACTCTGATGATATGGTATTATGTGCATTTATTACCGAATTGCACCATTAGATAATACCAATACATTTTACAAAACACTGATTTTCAATACATTAAATTGGTATTACTTGATACCGATCATAATACCTTTCCCATTCCTTCAACTTTACATCGTGATCTAAATAGATCATGACTTTTGGCCAAAAGTCCATTTCAAATTTCAATACTGAAAAACGTCATGGACGAGATCTTAAAACGATTAGAAATCATCGAGAAACACGTTCTGGATCAGAACCTCATTCTCAAAAATGTACTGAGCTTCAACGAAGCGTGCCACTACCTGGAGCTGTCACACTCGCACCTGTACAAACTGACAAGTGCTGGAAACATTCCTTTTTATAAGCCAAACGGTAAGAAGCTTTATTTCAACAGAGCTGAATTGGACGAATGGTTACTAAGAAACAGATCTGCTACCAATAAGGAAATCGCAGAAAAAGCCAATTCTTTCAAAATTGGAGAAGGGAGGGCTGCACAATGATCGAGATCATGCAAATGCTCCATTCACTGTCGGATCAGGTCAAACTGATCCAGACATATCTTCGATCTAGTCACAAAAGCGAGCTGGAACGATTCAAAGAAACCTGGATTGATGGGCAAGACGTAATGCTTGCCCTTCATATAAGCAAACGAACATTACAGTCACTGAGGGATTCCGAAACACTTCCCTATTCCCGCATCAATGGCAAATTCTACTACAAAGTAGCAGATATTGAAAAGCTGCTGAACTCAAATTACACTCACTCCAAACCACAGGAATCATGGAAATGAACAAACAAATGATCCTGGACAAAACTCACAGCGGACTAACTATCTATGCACACATACTTAGACAGTTTTACCCAAATGAACAGGTGTTGAAGTTGTGTGGGAGAGTGTGTGCCCCCACAAAGAATCCTTACAAAGCACACAAGCAAACATTAGTAATTGAGGAAAAACTTGTGGACCAGAAACCAGTATTCTGCTTCCGAGACATGGAAGATCCTAATTTCAACGGTGATGTTTTTCAGTTTGTGACATTATATACAAACCTCAATGAATCTGGTGTATTGCAGTACATAATTGATCAACTCCATTTAAACAAACCATTGAAATTTTATAATGATGGACTACCGGATGTTGAGGTTGTCAATGCAGGACTTCAGACTACACTACCTACACCTAAATTCAGCTATTTCCGGGCTCCCGTAACCAATACTTCCCCACTAAAAGAGGTAAGTATTTCAGACGTTCATTTTCTAATCAAAAATCAGTTCCACGAGCAGACTTCACAACTGCGAAGTATTAATGACAAAAAAGAAGCCCGCAAATACAAAGCTCAATACTTTGATTACGTCTGCTTCTCAGGACTTTTCAAAAAAAGAACAGATACAGCATTAATCAAACATTCTGATCTGTTGGCTATCGATTTTGACCATGTTGCTGATGTGTCAACACTCAAACACCTGCTGATAGAAGATGATCTTTTCAATACGGAGATCATCTTTACCTCTCCATCTGGAGACGGACTGAAATGGGTGATAGGTATTGACACCACACAATTCACACACCAGCAATGGTTTCAAGCGGTGCAAAACTATATCGAGCACACCTATAAGGTCAAAGTGGACAATGCAGGCAAGGACATATCCAGAGCTTGCTTCCTTCCTCACGATCCAGACATTTTCATCCACCCAAAATATTTAAGCAAATGACTACTAATAAATTCGACGTAAACAAATGGCTTTCTCCTTCAAATCCACCTAAAAGCGTCAAAAGGTCAATGGGTGAAAACCAAACAACCATGATCCCAACTAATGATCAACAGACTGATGTCAACCAGCTCATTGAGCTATTAGAAGCCTCCTCTACTGATCTGACCTCCTCTTATGAAGATTGGAGAAATATCGGTTTTGCCCTGGCTGACACTTTCGGTGAAGATGGTAGAGACATGTTCCACAGAATCAGTCGGTTTCATGCTGATTATGATTTCAATGAGTGCGAAACACAGTATTCCAACTGTTTGAAGTCATCAGGCTCAGGTGTCAACATCAATACACTATTCTATTTGGCCAAAAATGCTGGAATCAGCATCTCCAAACGAAAACACAACCTAACACCACACAAACACTCAAACACACCAAAATATGAAACCACATTACCGGAGGGAAACAAAAATGACCTCCCAACCCTGCCCGAATCCCTCTTTACTGAACTACCCCAATTCCTAACTAGAATTGTGGGCCTGGCAGAGAACAAGACCGAACGAGACTTGCTATTGCTTGGCTCTCTGGTGACACTAAGCTGCACCATGCCCCAGGTATTTGGTATCTACCATCAGCGCAAAGTTTTCGCTAACCTTTTCCTATTCATATCAGCAAAAGCGTCTGCAGGAAAAGGACGACTCAACCATTGCCGAAAGCTCGTCAAGCCCATTCATGACGATATGAAACGACAAAACGAGGAACTTTATGCCCAGTACGAAATGGATTTGACTTATTACAATAGTAACAAGCGTAAAAACCCTGACCTGGAAAAACCTGAGAAACCTCCTCTCCGTTTACTGTTCCTTCCGGCCAACAGTAGCGCTGCTGGCACCTTTCAATTACTAAAAGACAATGACGGCAAAGGTCTTCTCTTTGAAACCGAAGGAGACACCCTTGCCAACACTTTTAAAAGTGATTTTGGCAACTACTCAGATGGCTTCCGTAAAGCATTCCATCATGAAATGATCAGTTACTACCGTAAGACTGACAGAGAACACGTAGAACTGGAAAGCCCGTGTCTCTCCGCTGTACTGTCAGGCACACCCAAGCAGGTCTCCAACTTGATACCAAGTGCTGAAGATGGCCTTTTCAGTAGATTCATGTTTTACTACATGGATCTGCAACCAGAATGGGCAGATGTGTTTGGCTCCAATAATCCAATATGTTTGGATGATGTCTTTTACCAAATGGGCAAAGACTTCTACCCTTTCTACCAGGAGTTAAAAAAATCTCGTCCTATCCAGTTTAGCCTTTCGGATCAGCAACAAACCCAATTCAATGATTTCTTTAGGCAACGCTTCCACAAATACACCAACCTTAAAGGAGAGGACTACATAGGCACCATACGCAGATTAGGACTCATAGCCTTTAGGTTATCAATGATCCTATCAGTTGTACGTCTCATGGAAACTGGTGAAATACCAGAAGCAATCATCTGTGAACAACAGGATTTTGAAACTGCTCTGAGTATTGCCGACACTCTAATGGTCCATGCTGCTTTCATCTTTGCTCAGCTACCTGAAAATGATACACCAACCAAACGTCTCAGCAAAAAAGAACGA
>JAUIAO010000079.1 GCA_030425425.1 Bacteroidia bacterium
TCTTCATCTGTAAAGACATTCGTCAAATCAACAGTGTTGCTGGTAAAACCTTCGTTTTCAGATTGGTCTGAGATAGCGTTTGCCAAAACGGGCGCATCGTTTACATTATTGATTGTCAAAGTGAAATCATCCGTCTCTGTACCGCCATTACTATCATCCGCTGTTACGGTGATAGTAGTTGTTCCATTCGCTACTTCAGTGTAAGTCAACGTTGAACCATTGATTGAAACAGTTGCTACGCTTTCATCTGAACTTGTCGCGTTGAAAGTCAGTACATCGCCATCTTCGTCTGTGAAGACATTCGTCAAATCAATGGTGTTGCTGGTAAAACCTTCGTTTTCAGATTGGTCAGAAATCACATTGGCTACAACAGGTGCATTATTCACTGCATTTACTGTCACAACGAATTCATCAATTACTGATCCGCCATTTCCGTCACTGGCTGTTACTGTGATCGTTGCTGTTCCAACTCCTACTTCTGTGATGGTGATGCTGCCATCGGCATTGTTGATTGCTACAGTTACTACACTCTCGGTATCAGAAGATACAGCAATCGAAATGTTGTCTCCATCAGGATCGGTAAATACACCCGCAGGACTCACGCTCGCTGTACCAAATCCTTCATCATAACTCTGATCGGCAATTGCATTGGCAACTATCGGATCGTTGTTTTGGGTAGCCGGGATCGTGGAGAAATTCCAAACAGTCTTATCAGAGATCCCCTGAGATGGTGCATCATTACTACCTGATTTAAACATTCCTGCTTCGACAAGTATGTAGTATGTTTTCCCATATTCAAAAGTGTAATCTGAGAAAGCAAAATCAAAACTTTCACCTATTCCAAATCCACCTGAAAACGTGAAGAAAGCCTGCACACTTGACAACAGTTGATCATTATCCGCATCATATAATTCATATACCGCATTTATATTATCCGATATCATGAACTCACCAAATGTAATGGTGAAAATTGGTGAAGTAGCTCTCGAAGCATTAAGTAACGAAGGATCCAAATCCACACTGTTATCTGCCGGGTTAAGTGCTACGATGGCTATAGATGCTGAGACTTGATTCACTTTCACCACAAACTCATCGGTTACTGATCCGCCGTTTCCGTCACTGGCTGTTACCGTGATCGTTGCGGTGCCAACACCTACTTCAGTAATCGTGATGCTGCCATCGGAATTGTTGATTGCTACAGTTACGACACTCTCCGTATCAGAAGATACAGCAATTGAGATGTTGTCTCCATCAGGATCGGTAAATACACCCGCAGGACTCACACTCGCTGTACCAAAGCCTTCATCATAACTCTGATCAGCCATGGCATTGGCAACTATCGGATCGTTGTTGACTGCACTCACCGTCACCACAAACTCATCGGTTACTGAACCGCCGTTTCCATCACTGGCTGTTACTGTGATTGTTGCTGTTCCAACTCCTACTTCTGTGATGGTGATGCTGCCATCGGCATTGTTGATTGCTACAGTTACTACACTCTCCGTATCAGAAGATACAGCAATCGAAATGTTGTCTCCATCAGGATCGGTAAATACACCCGCAGGACTCACGCTCGCTGTACCAAAGCCTTCATCATAACTCTGATCAGCCATGGCATTGGCAACTATCGGATCGTTGTTGACGGTATTTACTGTCAAAGTCCCGTTGACCAAAGTCAATTCATAATTATTATCCGAACCGCCGGAAAGCGTTATATCATAAGTACCCGGCTCACTTGCTGAGGTAGCCGTGGTAGCAATTGAAGGTGCTGTATCAAGTACGGTCGCATCATCGCCCAACACAAATCCATCGTAAGTGATCGTCAACTCAGGGTTTGCTTCTCCCTCATCTCGTGCCTTGTCATCTGCAGTCGCTGTTAAAGCTTTTTTGGTGATGGTCAGATCAGCTGAAACAAAAGTGATGTCATAGTTTCCATTGAATAAAGTGTTCTCAATAGCGTATGTATTCACATCATTGCCCGCTACTCTCGTTAAATCACCACTTAGTGCATCACCAGATTCCAAAGTTCCAGTAGTAATCTCATAAGTCAATGCAGGATCACTTTCACCGTACACTTTCGTCTTGGCATCTGCGGTAATGGTAATGGCTTTTGTGTTGATCGTTAAAGTGCCACTTGTTTTGGTAATTGCATAGTTAGCTGCATCAGCACCATCTGATAGTTCAATCTCATAAGTACCCACATCTTCTCCGGTGCTTCTGGTGATTATTACCACTTCATCAGATCCTATGATTGATCCTTTATTTACAGTAAAGTCTAATGTCGGATCGGTTTCACCATAAGTTTTAGAAGCATCATTTGCAGCAATTTCTATGGCGCGCCTTGAAACTGTTATGGTGCTTGTTACTTGTCTGGATTGATAACTGGCATCCTCCGCCAGGTCAATAATTACATCAATCGTTCCCACATTGCCTAAAGTCACTGTACTTCCTGAAATGCTTGATCCGGTTTGATCATTGTCAAAACTATAGGTAACTGCTCCTGTAGAATTAGTAGAGGCGCTCAAATCAAAATCAGCTTCTCCATAAATTTCAGTGATTGCAGCCAATGACAAGGAAGGGATTTTCTTCGTTACCGGACCTACAGCATCTGATTCTACGGTATTTCCATCTATAGTACCATCATTTGGCGTGACTTCAAAGCTGATATGCTTACCAGCGTCATCGCTTGTCAACATGTAGGTAGTGTTGGTAGCACCGGAAATTTCCATTTTGTTGGTTCCAGAATTGTCATCTGCTCGGTACCATTTGAAGGTAGAATTATCCGCATCGTTTTCAGTATCGATGAAATTGTAGGTAGCCGTCAAAGTCTGATCAATGGTAGTCGTTCCTGAAATTTCCACACCTACGACTGATGGTGCTGTATTGCTTGCTTCCACAGTAATTGTAAATTCCTGAGTCACCGTACCTCCATTCAGATCATCTAATGTTAGCACCACGCTGTGGTCGCCAACATTTGCGGATGTAGGATCACCTGACAATACAAAACCAGATACACTCAACCAATCAGGACCTGTGGTTTTGGTTAACGTTGGCACATCGCTGTTGAGGTCTTCGTAGGTCACCGTATAGCTGTAAGTCTCATTATCCTTGATATTCGTCAAAGCATCTGAAGTAAATGCCGGAGGAATGTTGGTCACCCCATCATTAATCACAATAGGCCCAAACAGCGCACTCTCAACAGGTGTACCTGCCTGAAATCCATCATTTGGAGTCACCTCAAAACTGATATACTTCCCATCATCGGCATTGACTACTGTGTAGTCCGCTGCTGTTGCTCCCGAGATTTCGGCTTTGTTCGTGCCACTTGCATCGTCTGATCTGTACCATTTGAAAGTTGTCCCTGATTCTGCATCCATATTGAAATCGAAATAGGTATAGGAACCGTCCAACACACCATCTACAACCAGCGATTTATTGATACTCACGCCCAGAGCTATAGGCGCTGGATTTGGTGCTTTTATGGTGAAGTTCCAGGCCGTGACACTCGTCAAACCAGCAGATTGGTTGCCATCTGCATCTACGAAAGCCGACGCGTCAAATCTCACTGTGTAGAATTGTCCGGCTATTAGATCATTGGTTGGATTGATGGTAACATCCGCACCGGATACAGTCACTTCTGCTGAAGTCACATCAATTGTCGTAATATCTCCAGGCAATTGAGAAGACAGTGTAATGTTACCTGTTCCTTTTGAGACGGCTTCATTGAATGTAAATGACAAGTCAGCGTCCTTCGCAATGTCCAGCGCCCCATCAGCAGGCACAGTGCTTACAATTGTCGGGATCACCGCATCGGCTACCGGCCCAGAGTAATCAGACAAGTATTCCTCTCCAAACTCCGCTCCGTCATTTGGTTTTACACCAAATGCCACATACATACCTGATTCTGAGGATGTAAGGGTAAATGTCTCAGCTGTAGCTCCTGAAATGGCGGTTTGATTAGCACCTGCAGCATCATCAGCCACATACCATTGGTAGGTAGAACCTGACTCTGTATCACTGTCCGCATCGGCATAAGTGTAGGTTCCGGTCAATTCCTTTTGCACCTCCAAAATACCAGTGACGGAAACTGATTCTGCCGTTGGTGGCGTATTTGGCTTAGCCTCCGTAGTGAAGCGAATGGCGTTCACATCGGTGATTGCCTTTGTTTTCACACCATTGTTGCTAACAAATGCTTCGGCATCCACTAAGACATAATATGTAGTGCTATACCCCAAATCCGCAGAAGGGTCGATTGTCACTATGGTTCCATTGTATGACAAGGTATTTGTCGGGAATGATTCGACAAGATTATCAGCCCCGTCGTAAAGCACCACATTACCTGTATTGCCCTGAATATTTTCACTGTATGTCAGTTTGATGCTCGATGACACCATCACATTCGTAGCGTTGGCCGCAGGTACTGCACTCACGAAAGACGGAGTGCCTGGTGCGGCTAAAGTGGTAAATCTCCAGGTATTAGGATCACTGATTCCCTTGTGGTAATACTCATTGTCATCACTCATCACAAATCCATCGTCAATGAGCACGTAATATTCCGTACCTGGCTCCAGCTCAGCAGCTACTTCAAAACTGATCACACCGTCTCCGTCAGGATAACTCAAGTCTCTATCATTTTCACCATCCAATTCAAATCTTTTCACCACTGAATTGTCAGATGCTCGATACACGGTAATAGCTCCCATGTCTGTTCGTGCGCCTTCATTCACATCCTCATCAAAATAAATCTCAAAGTCTGCTCCAGCGGATACGTCATAGTTGGTGCTACCATTTGCCGGATAGAAAGATTCAAAAATCTCATCTGCCAGTTCCTCCACTGAGAAGGTAAAGGTGGTTGCATCACTAACTGCTGACAGACTTTTCGAATCATCCGCACTGACCATAAATCCTTCAGGATATTGTACATAAAATGATTGACCAAAACTCCAGCTGTTGCTCGGATTCACTCTTGGTGCATCATTCAGACCAAAGTCAAGCTGAGAGATGTTTACCGTTTCAAATACACTGTTGTCAGCCGCATTGTAAATTGTCAAATCCCCTGATCCTGCTTTCACTGCTTCAGCAAATTTGAATATCAATCGCACCTCATCAACGAGCGCATCTCGGGTAGCACTTGGATTGGTGGAAATGTATGTTAAAGGCTCTTTAGAAGGTTGCTCGGTCGTAAATGTCCAGGTGTTTGGATCGCTAATGCCCGCAAAAACTGCTGATGTTTCTGAATCTTCTACAATTCCTTCATCTATCAACCAATAGTATGATGTACCAGCTTCTAGCTCAACATCTACATTCATAATTATAAAACTGTTACCAAAGGCATAGAATATATTTGCCTTCCCTTCAACCGCCGAAGATGGGCCATCAATGCCGACAATTGGGTCTGTTGCAGTGTTCAATTCATATACTAAAGAATTGTCACTTGCTCTAAAGAGGGAAATTTTACCTACATCAGTTCTATTTACTGTATTATCAAAGTAAAATACATGACCAAAAAGCACTCCTGCCGGAAGTGTGGAAACCAGCCCGTTAAAATCTAATTCATTAACGTTGAGAGGAACATCAGATTGACCGTTAGAAGGATAAACTCCTACATCGCTAAATGTATTTTGGGAAGCCGGCTCTGTGGTAAATGACCAGGTGGTCTTGTCCGAGATACCTTCATATTTCAGACTAGTATCATCCTTATTGACCACAGCTCCCTCATCGATCAGCACATAGTATTCAGTATCATTCTCCAAAGTGACGTTTGCCGAGGAAATGTACAAGGCACCATATCTGTTGGTTTCCATAGGGTTGATCATTTCTAATACCTCCACAATGGTAACATTCTGCATATCAAAGCCGCTAGATGGCGATCCGCTAATTACCTGACCCGAGCCTATCGTTTCTGTTGCCAAATCATATTCAACTACCGGGCTATCATCACTTACCTTGTAAATTCCTACAACACCTGATGTACCTGCGCTGATGGTAGATTCAAATTGAATTCTCATCGGATTGTCCACGCTCACATTGTTGAATGTAGGGTTCAGCAGCAGGTCTGTCTCCACATTGGTGGCTCCATCGGATGGGCTGAATGACGTATGTGAGAAAGTGGTATTGGATGCAGCTGCGGTAGTAAACCTAAAAGTTGTTTTATCAGAAATTCCAGCAAACTCTGTTGAATTGTTTTTACTCCAAACAGCGAAATTGGTCATCTGGAGATAGTATGTAGTACTCGCTTCCAGGTAATTTCCAAAACTTACTGTCACCTGATTTCCACTGAACGTGAAGAGATTTTGATTTGCTGTCTGACTATAGTCAATTACTTCACTGTCGTCAGTAGCATTGTAAAGTTTGGCCTCCAGACCTATCGCACCTTGTACCTCTTCGCTGAATGTCATCACAAACGATGCGTCTAGTGCTACGTCTGTAGCATCGGTCGCTGGTGAAAGACTTTCGAGTGTCAATTTAGGAGCATCAATGATGGTAAAACTCCAGGTGATTTTGTCTGTGATCCCTGCAAAAGTGCCACCATCGGTGCTTACAATTCCACCGTTTGGTATCTGGATATAGTATTCTGTACCATAATCAAAAACTGCATCACCTAAAGACAAAGTAGCTGTCTTGTCTGTGATTCTTATCAGATTGGAGCTAGCAGAATACTCCGTCAACAGCAAATCATCAGAAGATCTTCGAATCTGAATATTACCAGTTCCCTTTTCAATGGCCTTATCAAAAGTAATAGACGGAATGATTGTTTTGATCACGTCTATTTCATCGTCTTCTGGAGAAAGTGTAGTAATCTCCGGTGCAGGAGCAGCATTGACTGTAATATCCACCTCATTGGTTTTGATGGTACAATTATCAGTAGTTACGGTTACGCTATAGCGGCTATAATCATTGTCTGACGTTTCCAGATTGCTGATGGTCAGACTATTGGTCGTTGCGCCAGATATCTTGTCAGTTTGATTAGAAATGGTTTGGAAAACACCGAATATTAATCGTCTCCATTGGTAAGTTGCACCTTCTACTACCGGAATTTCCAATGTCACACTTTCACCTGCATTAGCGGTTTGAGCAGTTAAATCGGTGGTAACTAAACCTTCACAAGTTGTAGTAAATGTGTAAAGTGTATTATCCGTAACCGCCGGACTTATATCTGTCTCGGAACCTACGGTCCCTAGCACAAAACCTTCATCCATCAGGATACTGTATTTTGTTCCAGGCATTAAAGGTTGATTTAGACTTAGAGTAACTACTTGATCAGATTTACTTCCCGTGTAGCTGGATGTCTTCACACCATCTTCATCTTCTAAATAGAACTTTTTATCTGCACCACCGAATGCTCTGATGATTTTGCTAAATGTCAGCACGATATCCGTATCCACAGCCACATCAGTAGCTCCGGGTGCAGGACTTACATCGGTAAGCACTGGTACTTCTGCAATGGATAAAGTAACCGTATTAGATGTTTCCTCACAATCTCCTTTGGTGACCACCACTATGTATTCCGTCTGGTCGGCAGCTGTGGTGAGATTGCTGATGGTAAGCTCACGGGTATCTGCGCCTGAGATGGCGTTATCCGCGCTATTGTCTGTGCTGGTTTCTAGTGCCTCATTGCCTACCAATGAAGATAACCCAGCATCTGTACCTGCAAAAACCTGATTGCCAATAGAAACTAAAGAAGCAACCTTGTTACTTGCAAAACCATATTGACCTGAAGTGATTGTTTCCCAGGTGGCTCCACCATCTTCGGATATGGACATACCTCCATCTAATGTCCCAGCATAGATGTTGTCACCATCTGCATGTACAGAATAAACCTTATTCGTGTTGGCAAAACCATTCTGTCCTGAGGTAGTGGTGGACCAATTCGCGCCCCCATCTGAGGAAATTGATAAGCCTGCAAATGTTGCGACATAGACCTTATCTCCCTCAGCAAGAATATCATAAACGCCTGTGCTATTAGCAAATCCGTTCTCTCCTGAAGTGGTGGTCGTCCAGGTAGAGCCACCATCAGTAGAGATAGACAAATCCCCACCAAGAGTTCCAGCATAAACTTTGTTCTCGTCTGCGAATATCGCCTTGACAGAATTGTTAGTAGCAAAACCATTTTCTCCTGAAGAAATTGTTGTCCAGTTGGTGCCTCCATCCGAGGAAATAGACAAAGCCTGATTAACCCCAACCAATCCTGCGTAAACCTTGTTTCCTTTTGCAAAGACAGCTTCAACATTCGGATCTGTGGCAAAGCCATTTTGACTTGCAGTGATAGTGGTCCAGTTTAACCCTCCGTCGTTTGAAATGGATACGCCGTGTGTAGTACCAGCATACAGGTTATCCCCATCGGCATGAACAGACCAAACAGTTGGCGTGTTTGCAAACCCATTTTCACCAATATAAGTTGTTGACCAGCTTTCACCCCCATCGGTAGAAACAGAAACACCCCCACCTGTACCAACAATTATTTTATCTCCGGCGGCACTGATTTCATTAATTGTGTTACTTCCTGCAAAACCATTTTGTCCGGAGGTAGTCGTTTCCCATAGGTCCCCCGTGCTCTTGTACCACTTATAGTTCGCTCCGCTGACCTCTGGCACTGAGAAGGTAGCACTTCCACTCACATAGCCTGTCTGATCAGTGGGCTGGGTGATGACTAAAGTCTCGCATGCAGTAGTGAAAGTAAAGGCATCTTGATCGGTGACTGCCAAAACAGCTTTTGACCCATCTGTAAGATCTACTACAAATCCTTCATCTATTAGCAAACTATATCTGGTAGCATAATCCAGGTCTTGATTGATAGTTAGCTCCAAATTGGTAAAAGGAGAAACTCTGGTCACGGTGATATTAGTGATTTCCGTTCCGTTTTCATCTACCAGTCTGACCATATTACTAGCATTTGTGGCAGGGTAAATATCTCTACTAAATGTCAATGTAATCTTGCTATCAATAGCAACATCTGTACTGCCTGAAGCAGGGTCGAGAGAGGTCAATATAGGAACATCCAGCACCGTAAGCGTGACATCATCAGATGTTTGAGTACAACTAGCTTTTGTTACTTCTACAAAGTATTCAGCCTCATTTTTGTCAAGTGTGAGATTGTTGATAGTGAGCTGGTGTGATGTTGCTCCTTGGATTTGGTTAGTGGAGGTGTTGTCAGAGTTATTTTCTAAGGGTATGGCATTTGTGATATAAGCAGCCGTTTGACTTTTATTGGATAAAAATCCAATAGTGCCCCTATCATCGGAATAGTCGACAACTGTAAACCCTTGATCCAATCCAGCTTGGGAAAAAGTGGTTTTGACCCAGGTCAGTCCTTTGTCATTAGAAATAAAGACCCCTCCAATTTGGATAGCAATGATTGTCTCTCCCTGTACTGCAATATCAATGAAATAAGGACGTGTAGATATATTAGCTGCATCAGAAGGAGTTACATTAGTCCAGCTGATTCCTTTGTCCTCGGAAATTACTACTCCATATTCTGTTGCCAAGTAAATGTTATCTCCATTTATATCTAAATTGTTCACACTTCCTTTTATACCATCGGCTTCTCCTAATATAGACCAGTTAGCGCCTCCATCGAAAGATGTCACTAAACCATCAGCAGATGCACTTCCCACGAATATTGAATTGTCAATTATGCCCAAAGCGTTAAGATTCTGAGCGGTTCCAATAGCGGCAGGATCGATTTCTGTCCAATTGGCTCCTCCATCTGAAGAAATAGCAACCGCTTCATTTGATAAGCCGGAGCTAATTACTATTTGATCACCGTTTACGTTGATTGCAGTTGTGGAGCCATCCAGTGGAGTTTGAATACTAACCCAACTTGTACCATTGTCCTCTGAAACTGCAACATCCAATCCTGTAGCAGCAAATATTTTCCCATTCTCATAACAGAGGTCGAAAACAAATGGCGTATTTGAAAACCCATTCGTATTGGGTGCTATGGTCACCCAATTTACTCCTTGATCATCGGTATATGATATTCCACCATTAGTTGCAACAAAGAGCCTGTTATTGACATATAAAACGTCATTGGCATGTTGATCTGAAAATGGAAAGTTTTCGCTAAGAATCCCATTTATGCCTTGACCTCTTTGATACCACTGATAACTAGCTCCTGCTATCTCACTTACTTCAAAAGTTACGCTACCTAATGCCCCATTAGTCTGCGAAACCGGCTGTGTGGGGAGCAGATTGGTATAGCTCAGACTAAACTCATCTGACTTCTGGAAGAAAGGCAAACCATAAGTCACATTATAGTCCGTAGTGCCTTCATCTATGGTGATATTTCCTGTAGCATCTGTATCGAATTCTGTGCCTGTTTTGCTCCAGGAATACGCATAATGTACAGATGCATCGTAATTGGCAATGGTGTCTTCATCGTCAGTCACCAGGATTTCTGGTGCGCTGAGATATCCATTGTTTCCATTGGCCGTGAGGTCAAATAGGTTTTCATTGGCAATGCTTTGTAGTGTACCATAAGCCGCCACCAGATTAGCTGCATCATGCGCCGGTGCAGCAGCCATCAGGTCAGTCACTTCTGACTCTGTCAGGGCTTTGTCCCAGACGGTGATCTCCGCCATCTTTCCATCCATGAATCGGCTTGGCCCATCTTCATCATATCGCATACCCAATGATGCTGTAGAACCGGCTTCCACCGGCATGTCCTGACCTGTAATAGTGCGAATTACTTCACCATTGATGTACATTTTGGTTTCCTCAGTGGTGGCATCATGTGCATAACCCACGTGCGTCCACTCCCCTGTAGGGATAGAGCCACTCTCATAATCATTTCCTCCAGTAACAATACCAAGCTTTTCTCCAGCACTGATATAGAAGCGTGTATGAACGTCAATTCCATTATCTCCGGCGATGGTCAGGAGCTGATAGGAATTCCCTGAAGGCACGGCACTTTCCTTGTAAATCCACATAAATACGGAGCGGTCAGTACCCACCAAATCGCCAGTGATCACACTGATATCTGCAAAGTGCGATGAGTCTTTTTCAAAATCCAGATAATTGACCGTATTAGCCGAGACACTTCTTGTAATGGCGTCATTGGTGCAGAGTGTTTCGTCGGATATACCATCTACTGTACTGCTATTGTCAACCGCAGAGATCGTCCAGCTATCTGTGCTTTGCACAAAATTGCGTGTGGCAACCAGCTCATAGCTCCCAGATGCAGCGTTGAAAGTGAAATCAGCACCAGTAGCTACTTCTACCCCATCTTTGCGCCACGAAATGTTCTCATACCAACCTATCGAGTTGAAACCATCAATGGCTTCTACGTTTTTGAAATCCTGTGTGAAGCCATTCATCATCACTCCATCATTACCCTTACCGGAATAATCTTTCAGCACAGCTACGTCATCATCACATGCTCCAAAAACAGAGTAATAACCTACCAGGTTGGCATATTTCGGGTGACTGCTGGTGATTTTTGCAGACATGGCCGCACGTACGTCTGCACCGGAAAGCACTTCATTCCAAACAGAAATCTCGGCCATATCTCCATTGTAGTGGTTAGATTCTCTGCTGTCAAACTCCTGCCCCAGCGAATAGCGTGAGGTGGCAGTGGTAGATTGGTCATTGGTGTATGCGATTTGGGCTAGTCCATTGACATAAATCACGGTTTCGTTAGTATTTACATCATAGGTATAACCTACATAGTTCCATACTTCTCCGCTTACATCGAATGAAGCATTTCTGTTATTTCCGCCATCGTTGGTTTCAAGGTTATTGCCATTGTTGTCGATGAATAAATTTGTAATCGTGTTTCCATTGCCGGCAGGGTTAATCCCGAAAAGTATTTGTTCTGAAGATGACACGTTACCTGTTTTGATCCACATAAAAATGGATCTACTGGTATTGTTCAGGTCATCTTGTAGTGAATTAAGTTCTACCCAAAAATCCTGAGTGTTGTCAAAAGACAAAATTCCTGTGATATTGGTATTGGCCGAATATGTAACGGAGGAAGTTTCGGCGATGAAAGCATCGTGGTAAATATTGGAGGAAGTTTCCGCACGATCAAAGGTGACATTGTAGTAGGTCTTTACTGTGCCGGAGGTACTTTCATAACTTCCATTTTCGGTCACGAGTGGTCCACCATTGGGTACCTGATAAGTATCTGAATCACAAACAGAGACATCCAGGGTTTCACAACTGTATCCATCAGCACAACTCACACCACCGATCACCGGGTTGATTTGCTGACCAAACGAATTTCCATCACTTGGTGTAATTTGTACTTTGAGTTGCCCTCCCAATTGGTCAATAGTCGGCGTATAGCTGGATTCGGTAGCGCCATCTATGGCCACTCCATCCAGATACCACTGAAAAGTAGTCCCCGACTCTGCATCTCCTTCCGGGTCAGAATAGGTATAAACTGGTGTAATTGATTGTCCAACCACAGCACCACCTGTGGATTGTGCATCAAATGTGATTGTGGGTGATTCGTTTAAAGTTTCATACTCAATACTATTAAGCCTCAGGTACGATCTTGCGTCAACGATAATGTCATTAGTCATATCCTCAATGGGTATGAGTTTGATACGATCTACCTTATCAAAAGACGAGGTGCCTGATATAGCAGATAGGGTTTCGGGCGTGAACTCCCCAGACCCATTATTCACGTACAAAAAGTTAGTTTCATATACCAATGTACCTTCCAGATACATTTCAACTCTATTTCTCTGGGATGTAATAGCATCAATTTTTGTAAACTTGATGGGTTGGCTAAATCGAAATTCCAGAAACTCGGTCTGAGAGTCACTGGAAAACTCATTGTCATCCCCATATAAACCATTGAAAGTGTAAGTATATACCCTACCAGAACCAGAGGGATCAGTGGTGATAAAAACACCCTGATCATCACGCTCGATAGTCACAATAAGTCCATCAGACCCTGTAAACTCTACTGGATTGTTGAATGGTTCGCCGCTTTTAGCATAGCTAAAATCTAGTGTTTCCGTCTGTGCAAATGCTGCAGTAGAATGAAGAAGTGAAAGTAAGATTGCAAAAACAAAAACCAGTGGACTTTTTTGCACTGATGCTCCACTATCAAAATTATGACGAGGAGTTGGAGGTTGAGTGAATTGATTCATGCTGATATTTAAATGGTAAAATCAGCTACGAATAAATAGGTGTAATTCACCAACTTAAAAAAAATGTTCTGAACACACCTTATGATGTTCTAAAAGTCCGGATATGAAAAATATCGGGATTGCAAACATTATTTCGAAATAAACGACATATTTCGATAAGCACTGCTTCAAAAAGGATGAATCCAATCAACCAAATGATCTACCGTCATTTAATGAAACACATCAATCATATTTCAACACACAAGGAAAAAACCTTATTCAATTCGGATTCTTGACAACAATTCCTCCCTGTAGTTTTTACCTATCGGCACACGGTCATCACCAATAATGACATAAGCGGAGTTGATCGCATCCATGTGATCCAGGTTGATCGTAAAGCTGCGATGGGTTTGATAAAAGTTGGCCGGCAATCTATCACTTAGCCTGGACAGACTACCGCGGATCAGGTATTTTTTGTCATCAACCGTATATACCTCCACATAAACGTGTTCGCTTTTCAGGAAGCGAATCGATTCCAGTTTGATTTTATGAAACAGGTTCTTGTCCTTCACAAAAATCGCATCTTTGATCAGGGATACATCTTCTTGCCCGGCCTTATTCTGTTGATTCTGCATGTAGGAATGCATGGACAACTCAATAGAAGAATAAAGGTCTTCTTTTTTGAAAGGTTTCACCAGAAAAGCATGAGGATTAACTTTTTTCACACGTTCCAGTGTCTGGCTGTCGGAGTTTGAAGTGAGAAAAATGAATGGAATTTTGTAATCTTTATTGATGGTCTGGGCCAGATCCACACCATCCAGTTTACCCGCCAGCTGTATGTCCAGAATGATCAGGTCAGGGTTTTCAGCTTCAATAGTCTCAATTGCCTCAGGATAATTAATAGCCGGTTCCACTGCCTCATATCCAATATCCTCCAATATCATACAGATATTGTCGGCAATGATCATTTCATCTTCAACTACTAATATTTTCATCTGGTTCGTCAGGCAATTTTCCTATGATAGGTGTCGGCAAAGTTAATAACAAATATAGCCCCCCGCTCTGTTCTATAGGTTACCTCTCCGTGAAGTTGCTTCGACAACCGTCTGACAAGCCTTAGTCCAAGACTTTTGGCTTTTGTGAAATCCATAGAATCGGGTAGTCCATTACCTGTATCTTTCACAATTAATTGATATCTACCTCGTCCCAGTTCTGCTATTTCCACCTCCAAAATACCTTTTTCGATATCGTTGAAGGCATATTTGTATGCGTTAGAAATCAACTCATTGAGAATCAATCCAAGAGGAATGGCCGTATCTATATCAAATTGAGCGTTTCCTGAGGATCGAATACTGGAAGTTACGGATTTTGCAATGGGGTAAATTTCTCTGAGCTCAGACATGAGGTTTTTAGCATAATCCTCAAAATCAATAGTAGCAAGTTCCTCATTCTGATAGAGCTTTTGATGAATAAGAGCCATGGCTTTCACTCTATTTTGGCCTTGCATGAATGTTTGAAGAGCTCCTTCATCTTCAATTTCCTTCGATTGTAAATCCAGTAAGCTCGAAACCACCTGCAAATTATTCTTTACCCTGTGATGGATTTCTTTAAGAAGGATTTCGATTTGGTCATTACGGTTCTTCAAATTTTTATTTTGAAATTCAATTTCCTTTTGGGTAGTCTCCAACTCCAATGTTCTTTCCTTTACTGTTTTCTCTAGTTCTTCTTTCTGGTTTTGTGTGATTACATTGACCCTTTCCAGCGCCTTATTCTTTTCCTTTTCATGAAGTTGCATTTCTCTACCCAGCGTATAGAAATAAAGCAGTAGAAACAATAGTGTCCCAATCACTTCATTCCAGGTAAAGTTGCCATAAGAGTTTTCCAGATTCAGTAAGAAATTGATTGAAGTTACCAAGGTGAGCGTAGCAAAACCCATGATTCCATAAATAATGGGTCGCTTGAATTTCGGGATTTTTGGCAACAACATTACGAACATATAAACCAGGAATATTCCCTGAGGGATATACCCGCTAAAACCTATCCTATTGGCCAACAGATAATCTTCATGTACAAACTTGATATAAAAAAGCACCGCACACTGGATCGCCAGAAAGACCATAAACCCATTGAGAATCCTGTTAAACGTAGGGTTTGCTTGTTTTAGATTGATAAAATCCCGTACGAGTAGCAGGCTGGTAATGCCCGAAGCATACATCAGCACTACGAGCATGTCCATGGCAAATTTTGGATGATTGGACATAAATACATCTGAGAAATAACCAATCATTTGGCTGAAGAAAACGGCTTTCATCAAAGTGGTCAGAGAGAGCCACAGGTAAGGTTTATGCCCATTGCCAGCAAAAAGAATCATTCCATAAATAAATAGAATGACGAAACTTCCAAAAACCAGAGATTCAAGAAATGTCCTTTTACGTAACTGATTAAAAAAGGAATCCACATTTTGAAGTTTGAAATTTAAAATCGGCGCAAAGTTTTTTCGCTGTTTGATCTTGAGGTAAAGATTTGACTCTCCTTTCGGAAAAGTGAGCTGAAGATACAATCGACCATCTTTGATCCTGCGGTCGTCATACTTACTATATTCACCAGCATATGCTGTATCAGTCACTACATCTTTTTCAACTACAAAAGCTGACAAATGTGATATGTGATCAAACTTCAAAATAGCTACTGATTCATCGCCATCATTCTGAATTTTTGTCTTTACCCAAAACACACTTCTATTGCTATTTGGGTAAAAATCATCACTCGCAACCCAATCTACGTGTACTCCTGACAAATAATCTGTAATATCAATTGAATTGGTTTGATCTTCGCTCACCCAAAAATCAGTATTAAGTGAGATCCCATTTTCTGGAATTCCCTCTGCAGGAATGTGAATGGCCGAAGACATCAAGTGACCACTCGCTAAGATAAAAAATACACGAAAGGATATTTTAAAAATTCTCAACATACCTACAATAATACCTGTAAAAACATTTTTAGCCCAATAAAAAACTAATTATGCTCATTTTTCGGTTATACTGCCTTTCTATGCAAAGTATCTGTAAATCCAATGACAAACTTTGCTCCTTGCTGATTGATATACTCGAATTCTCCGTGAAGTTGTCTGGACAATCGTCTCACTAGCCTAAGCCCAAGACTTTTGGCTTTTTTAGCATCAAAACCTTCCGGCAAACCCTTCCCATTATCACTAACCACCAATTTGTATTTTCCATTTTCGTGCTCATCGAGATGGACCCGAAGTTCGCCTTCTGATGATCCTTTAAAAGCATACTTATAGGCATTACAAATCAATTCATTGAGAATCAGACCAAGAGGTATAGCAGTATCGATATCGAAATGAGTATTTCCAGATGCTATCACATTGGTTTTTACATTTTTAGTCATTTCGTAAATACCACCAAGTTCGGATAAAAGATTCTTGGCATATTCTGCAAAATCTATAGTGGACAAGTCTTTATTCTGATACAGTCTTTGATGGATCAGTGCCATGGCCTTCACCCTATTCTGTCCTTCCATAAAAGTACTCAGCGCTTTTTCATCCTCAATACCTCTGGATTGTAAATCAAGCAAACTGGAAACTACCTGGAGGTTGTTTTTCACCCGATGATGGATTTCTTTGAGTAGTAGATCTTTCTCTTCATTTTGCTTGACGATTTCCTGGTTGCTCAAATGCAGTTTTTTTCTGCTTTGATAAATCAAAACGGCAATTACCAATAAGAAAATAGAAACGATTGCCACCCCTATCAAAATGAGATTCTGCTGCTGAATCCTGGCTTCTTGTAGTTCTTTCTCGTCTTCCAACATGCGATTCTGGGACTCAATGCGCTCTGTTTCATACTTAGTTTGCATATCTGCAATGATTGCCGAGCGATCCCTGGTAAATAATGAATCTTTGATGATCATGTACTCTTTAGCAAAAGTTGAGGCTTGTTGGTAATTTCCGCTTCTCCTATGTAATTCAAAAAGCAAATAGGCTGCACGTACTCTTTTGTCATACAATCCCGCTTCGGTAGCCAACTGATACGCATCCTGAGCATATTTCAAATATTTCTGATTGGGTTGAATGGAATGAAGATCACAATAGGCAATATGCCCTTCAGCCAATTTCAACAACAACAATACTTGCTGATTAACGCCAGTTTTAATTACAAAGAATTGCAATGCCTTTTCGTAGTTTACGAGTGCCTGGTCTATTGATCCTGAAGATTTGGCTATATTTCCTTTCTGAAGATAATATTTGGCTATTCGACTGCTGTCTTCCAGTTGCTCACTAATCACTAACGCCTTATCCAGATAACGCTTTGCAGAATCTATTTCAAATGATTTTTCAAAACACTCTCCCAACGAAAAATATGCATCCGCAATATTTCTATCTACTTCCTCCTCTCCTAGTATAAAACGATCCTCACCAGAATTTGCAAGAATTATAGCAGTTTTGAAATAAGATATAGCTTTTGGAAAATTTTCACTCTCCATAAAAGTAGAACCAATGTTCATGATGAGTCCAGAGGATAGTGGCAGCTCTCCTTTTCGTCGGTACTCCACGCTTCGAAGCATCTGCTGTAATGCTTCACCCAACCTGCCCTGGTCGTAATAGAACCTCCCCATATTGGAGCATGCTATAGCAGCATTTCTATACTCTCCTATTGAATCGGAAATATGTTCTGCTTTTGATAAAACAATAAATGCTTTTTCTACAGGTCCATTGAGCCCATAGTAATCCCCTTCGATTAGAAGTGAGCTGCTATATTTATCCCACATACCCAGATTCTGAAAAATTGGTTTGGCCTTATTAATGCATGCCAGCATTTTTTCATAATCCTCAGCATTTTGATAAACAGCCGATTCATAAAAATAACTCAAACCATGAATCTCACTTCCAGGCTCTGAAAGACTCCTTGCTTTTTCAAACCAAAATATCGCTGTATCAGGCTGCCCAAGAATCCAATTGTACCTTTCGCCGATGCTAAGCATCGTTTTTAGACATTCCCGATCAAAGTCACATGAGTCTACTTGCACCTTCATTTCACGAATAATATTTCTGTGTGCAAGCTCCAATGAATCCGCCCATTGACTAAAACCTTCTACCCAAAGGAAAGCGAATAAATGTATGGAAATAATAATTCTTAATTTCATTTTGAATGACTCATCAAAACGGAAAGATAGGATTATTTGATGCTATGTCATCTCAGAATTTTTCGCAAATCAATTTCACGAAAATTTTTCGCGACACATTTACACTAAGCGAATAGATTAACTGGTCACAATCCGCTAGCTTAAGCTATGCACTTTAGTGCAAGGCTTTCAGCTTCTACAAATCTTACCTTTGCTTAATGGGAGCAAATAGAAAAGG
>JAUIAO010000080.1 GCA_030425425.1 Bacteroidia bacterium
CCATGGTGATACCGTAAACTGCATCATAGGCATGAGTGCATGTACCTGTGCAGAACGTACAATAAGTTCTTGGTCTATATTCGACAGATTTTTGAAAGATTGATACTCTCCTCCACCAATCATATCCGGACATGTATAGGCATAACCCATCACACTCTGTGACATAAGGTCTGGGATGAGCTTTTGTAAGTCTTCCCAGCTGTGTTCTTTATCTCTTAATCTTTGGACTAACGGTAAACCTGCCATTTTCCATGAAGCCCGGTATTCGTTTAGTGGAAAATCCAATCCAACTTCAGCAAAAAAAGTAGTATGATCATTGGGTGTGGCAGGATTAAATGAAACCAGGTTTCCAGTATAGAAATTTGCATCTCCTGCGTCAAATTTGAATCCGTCCACGCCGTACTCTTTCGATAAGTAATCCAATTCTCCCTTGAACCATGACCTAGCCTTAGGATTACTCAGATCAAGGCAGGCACTTGCACCATTCCACCATCGGATCAATGCAGCTTTGTTTCTGGTATTTGCCCACAATATTTCTTGAGTTCTATCCTGATCCAGTAGCAACATACCTTCTTCTGCTAAATACCGAAATACCTCAGAATCGGCACTTACGAATGGACATACCCATAGCATTACTTTGAAACCCATTTCATGCAATTTCTTCACCATACCCTTAGGATCAGAGAATCGGCGTGCCGAAAATCTCCAAGTACCATAGTCTTCCTGCCAGTTGTCGTCAATCATCAAAACTCCAGGAGGATAGCCATTATCTATGATAGACCGGGCATATTTCAATATGTCTTCCTCATTTTGATCATAGGTCAGCTCTATCCAGGTATTGTATTGCGGATGAGTAAACAGTATTTCTGCCGGAATTTGCTGGTTTGGAGGAAAAAATGTTTTCACAGCATAATCATAAGCAGATTTTAGGTTTTCTCCTGCCCGCCCCGAGACAATCTTTCCACTCCTCACACTTACCTGCAAAACTCCTTTATTAAATTCATACTTAAATGGCTCCTCGCTCCAGATATACCTGCCTTTATCAGACAATAATAGAGGTTGTGCCTGATTGCCTTTGTTGTTTCCCCAAAGATCCCACGAGAAAACAGATGACTGATCATAGGGTGTCTGATGCCCAAGCGAACTCAAACCTGCCCACCAATACTCACCAGTCTTTATTTCAAGACTAATCGACTGCTGCGAATAGGTTGAAAAAATCACCAAAAAAAATAATGTCGCTATTACTAATTTATTCATTTTCAATTTTCAATAATGTTAAGCACGTGGTAGAAGGATTTTCCATCAAATTCGGAAACAAATTCCCAATCAAGTCACCAATTCCTAAAAGTATTTCCCCAAAAACTTTCTCCCAATCCATACATACCACTTACCTAATGTTAGTATGTTTAGATAGTATATATTCAACCGCTTCGTTCCGTTTTAAAGAAATA
Organism: Bacteroidia bacterium; assembly: GCA_030425425.1. Taxonomy (GTDB): domain Bacteria; phylum Bacteroidota; class Bacteroidia; order Cytophagales; family Cyclobacteriaceae; genus Marinoscillum. The sequence goes on from JAUIAO010000080.1 coordinate 1,452, forward strand.
CATTAATTAACGACAATGGTCACTTGTCTGATCACACGTTCAAAATTATATTCACTGGCAGTGGCTGATCGATCGGTCTTATACCCATCTCCCGAGTACTTTTTTGTACTGATATTTGTAGCCACCACAGTAGCCACATAAGTTCCCGGAGTATCATATACATAGGTATATCCCAAATCAAATCTGTTCAAAGCTACTCCTTTGTGGTAACCGCCAGCCGGTGCTAAATACGTTCCCTGATCTTCGAAAAAATCATCCACCAAATCCTCAGCGGTATCCACCATTCCAAACATGGCAATGGCAGTATTGTAAGAAGCATTGTCTGCATTCGGGAATTCTACACCCACAATGTTCGCTTTGAGACTGGCTATCAAATCATCAAAGACTACCGTATCTTGATAAATCTTATCTGATTCGAGAATAGTCGTATCATTCCTCAAATCTTCATTTGCACTTTTGATTTCTTCATTAAAATCCTTCACTTCCAGTTCCAGCCAAAATTCAGCGATATCCAGTCGCTGATTGGTGAGTACCAACACCCCCAAATCCAAGTCTTTCCCATCTGCAATAACCAGAAAACTACTATCATAATTATGACCATCATCTCCTGTAAAAATGGCAAAGGTCTCCGCATCTCCCGTGATATCAAATGTTACCATCTCCCCAGCATTTACTGTGGAAGGAGTAGCGGTAATGCTTACAGAAGGCCCTTCAATCTCTTTCTCGCATCCAAATAGAAAAACAGCTATTACTGCAATTATTAAAAACTCTAGTGATTTTATATATGAATTCATCATTTCTTTATGCTTTTTAAGTGATCAATAGCCAGGGTTCTGGGTCATCAGTGTATTTTCCTGAAATTCCTGATTTGGAATTGGCAACAACAAATGATGCTCATCCACATTGCTGGCCTGAAGATCCCATGCTCTTTCTGGCTGTGTACGTCCATCGGGAATATAATCCAGTAAAAACTTTACATTCTCCACTAGTTTTCCCCATCTCACCAGATCAAACCATCTCTTTGCTTCACCTCCCAGCTCTCTTGCACGCTCATCTTCTATGTATTTCATGGTCTGCGCATAATCATATGTGCTAAAAGCAATATCGGGAAGTATCGCAGCATTGTAAGAAAGGACTCTTGGTCTTACGTCATAGTGCAGGTAATACTTCGTTCCATCTCCATTTACTGTTCTGGCTCGCTTTCTCAATTCATTTAGCGCCCATTCTACCTCTGAGTTTGGTCCATTATTTACTTCATTAATAGCCTCAGCGTAGATTAGTAAAACTTCGGCATATCTGAAAACCGGCCAGTTAGTATCATGATCAAAAAAGTTATAACTCGCAGATCTGACAGGAAATCTCCTAAACTTCCCAATCCTTCTCTGTGCTCCTTCTTGTGGACCGGCACCCATATTTTCCCACTCAATCAGGCTGTTTGGGCCATCTACGGTTATCCAAGGTGTATTCCACTCCCGTCTTACGATATCGGTTGGATCAAACATACTTGAGTAATAGTCAGTAGCTGTGATATTTCCCCAGCTTGAACCATTCACGAGCTGGTCACCCTGACCATTAATCCCCATGTTCATGCCTATCCGACTGGTCTCACCTACTCCAGACATATACTGGACAGCAAATATGATCTCACTATTGTTTTTGTTATCATTGGCAAATACATCCGGATAGTATTCTACTAAGCTATATCTGCCCCCGTCTATCACTTCTTTGGCATAGTCCATAGCCTTTTGAAAATCCGCTTTGCCATCTCCTGTTCCATCTCTCTTTGCCATGCTCCCTCTGGTTAGATATATTTTGGCAAGAAGTGTTTTTGCAGCATCTACAGTAGCTCTTCCCGTTTCCACTTCTCCTTTTACACCAAGATGCTCCACACCAAATTCCAGATCTTCTATAATTCGTTCATATACATAAGACACAGGATCTCTTGGCACCTCCAGATCATCTAAAGAACTAACCTCTGTTTCCCTGTATGGAACATCACCAAAATACCTGACTAAATTGAAGTACAATAGTGATTTAATGAATTTGGCTTCAGCCAGCAATTGATTTTTAAGGTCTATATCCATATCTACTGCCGGAATGTTACTGATCGCAGCATTGGCTTCATTTACCCCGAGAAAATGATCTCTCCAAAGTGGTAAAATGATCTCAGCGTTTTCTGAGGTATATACGAATGTTCCAGTACCCCCCCAAACATTCCAAACTGCCTGTCTGGTCACATCTGTTACCAGAAAATACCCAATTTCATTATAAACTCCAGGACGCTGCAAAGCACCATAAGCTCCCGTAACTCCTTGAATAGCTCCACTTTCATCAACATAGAGATTTTCGGGGGCTGCAAACGACTCTGGCACTTCCTCCAAAAAATCCGAACATCCTACCACTCCAAATACGATCAATAAAACGAATATTATTTTAATGCTTTTCATTCTACTCTGTTTTTAATAATTCTATAGCCCTAATGACAACCCTATTGTATAAGTTTTTGCTCTTGGATATGTACCCACATCTACACCAGGGCCAATTCGGGCTGGCACACCATATCCGGTACTCACCTCTGGGTCAAACCAGCTATATCTCGTCAGCATCCAAGGGTTAGTCACTCTTGCATATACCCTGAATTTTCTGATCCCTATTCTGGTCAATAAAGATTCATTTACAGTATATCCCAAGGTGACATAGTCAAGTTTTAAGAATGAGCCATCCTCTATGTAGCCACTCCTCATAAATCCTGCGTACGTATCTGTTACCAGGCCATGCACTGTGCCGTCTGGATTTCTTGGAGAGTATGCATAATCTGCATAGGCAGGCATGGTATTCCAAAATCCGCTGATCACTCTGTCCAGAAAAGTGACATTTCCATTAACTACATCATTCCCATAGCTCCATCTAAAGAAAAAATTCAAATCAAAGTTTCGATAATTAATTTGATTGTTTAACCCCCCAATAAAATCAGGAACTGTCTTGGCTAGAGGTACTTTATCTGATTGATTCACCACACCATCTCCATTCACATCATAGAACTTAGTCATACCAGGCACACTTTCAAGACCTGCCAGCATGGTGGGACTATTCTCTATTTCATTATAGCTGTTGTTGATTCCATCTTCGATGTATCCATAGTAGATACCGATCTGCTCACCTTCCCTCAGAAGTATATCATCAGTGACTTTTGAATAAAAGCCTCTGGTAAAAAACATTTCGTCAGTATCTCCCAGACTCAATACTTTTCCCCGATTTGCTGAAAAGGTAAAAGCGCTTGTCCACTTGAAATTCTTCCTTTCCACATTCACAGAATTAATGGCCAACTCTATCCCCTTATTGCTCATAGAGCCTACATTAATAACGGCCTGCGTAAATCCAGAAGTAGGTGGAAGTAGCACCTGAAGCAACATATCTGTTGTTTCCTTATAATACACTTCTCCTGTGACCATAAGTCGGCTCTTAAAAAATCCCAGATCAATACCCAAATTGTATTGATCTGTATTCTCCCATCTCAGATCATTGTTTGCCATAGTAGATGGTACGGCACCTGCTATAAGTTCACCATTAAGGACATAAGATTGTGTTTGTAACCTTGCCAGTTTACTGTAAGCATCAATCTGATTGTTTCCTGTCACACCATATGAAGCCCTGATTTTAAATAAATCAAAAAACTCAATATTTTCCATAAAAGCTTCATCAGAGACTACCCATCCAAGTGCTAAAGACGGGAAATAACCAAACTTATTATTTTCCCCGAATAGTGACGACCCATCAGCTCTGAGAGAAGCAGTCAGCAGATATTTACCATTATATGAGTAATTAAACCTTCCCAGATATGAAATCAACCCTTTTTCCCAATGATAATTATTTGGTTTAATAAAGTTAGTACTGGATGAGAGGTCATAAATACCCCGTGAGTCATCTTCAAAACCCTGGACACCTGAATAAAAATTGTCTCCTATCTCTTTTGTCGTCTCGAAAACGGCAGTAGCTCCAAAACTATGTTCACTGATCACTTTGTTGTAGCTGAGTCTGGATTGATAGACAAATCTCTGATGATCTCTTTCATAAAAGTCTGCACTACCACCTATTACGCTACCACGCCTGGTATCAATCGGTAAAAAACGAGTTTCATCCTTAGAAGATAAATTGAAACCATAACTGGTATAAAACTTTAAGCCGTCAATCAGCTCCTGCTCAAAAAACAGGTTACCCATTAACCTGGTAGTCTCGAAGCGATTATCTACGTTATTGACATAATTTCTTATATTTTCATTGTTCCAGGCATTAAGGTCACTGCCTCCGGCACCCACATCCAGCGAAGAAAAATCATCAGCGATAAATGGACTCGACTGAAGTGCTTTTTTGATGATTGTTCCTTCCTCCCAAGTATTGATCAAGCCAAAGTTTTCTATCTTAGAAACTTTCAGGGTAATTCCTATGCGGGTATTTTTTCCCAACTTTTGTTCGAAATTGGCATTGACATTCATTCGCTCGAACCCTGAGTTGAGGATGATGCCCTCCTGATTGAGATAATTGGCAGAAATAGAATAACGCATTCCATCAGATCCTCCATTAAAATCTAAATTGACATTGGTAACACTCGCCTTTCGTGTGATTTCTTCTATCCAGGTCTTGCCCGTAAGACCATATGCTTCTGGGTTTTCCCAATATTCTACACCTGCCGACGGATAAAACACAGATGAATACCTGTAATCTTCAATATTCTTCAACTGCTGTGCAGCGAACTCATCAGGGGTAAATACATCCGGATATCCGTCCATCATTGATATCCCGCGATTGACATCTACATTGATGCGGGGTTTACCTGATTTTCCCAGCTTGGTAGTGATAATGACAACACCATTCGCTCCCTGTGCACCATATATGGCTGTAGCCGAGGCATCCTTCAAGATTTCAAAAGATTCTATTTGATTGGTACTAATATCCGCCAATGGATTGGATGCTGGATCATCATTATCAGCTACGATCGGAAAGCCATCTATCACGTAAAGTGGCTGATTACCTCCGGTAATGGTACTACCACCTCTTACAACAATATTGACTCCTGCACCGGGCGCATTGTCTGTCTGAGTAATCTGTACTCCTGCTACTCTTCCTGCTAATGCATTTTGTATGGATACCGGTTGCGCTGCCTGAAATGCTTCCCCTTTGACTGAGGATACTGCACCTGTCATATCTTGCTTCTTCATCGTACCATACCCTACCACTATTACTTCTTCAAGCTCACTCATATCCATCTCCATGGCTACATTTACGACAGCTCTGCCATTAACTTCTGTCTTTTGATCAGCATATCCGACAAAACTTACTATTAACTTTGGATTATCTACCGTGAGTTTTAGGGTATAGTTTCCCTCAACGTCCGTCACTGTACCTTCTGTGGTGCCCTCAATGACCACCGTAGCTCCTGGTAGTCCCTCTCCTGTTTCTTTATCAGTGATTTTTCCGGATATTGTCCCTTGCTGAGCCAAAAGGGAGACTACTCCACAAATCCAGAAAAACAGTATCAAAAATGCCCGATAAGGTAACTTATGATTATATCTCATCATCGTGTAATTATAGAGTTATATGTTTTATTCTCATTGTTATATTGACCTTCTTCACTTTAAATAAATGATTACTTCTGCGTCAGGCCACACAGCCAAAAATAGTCGTGTTATTCTCCTGACAGGTTGACTTTTATTCCATTTTGGTAATAAAATTGGGCAAATTCAACATAGAAATGACCAGTTCCTCGCATGATAGAATTTCATATCAGTATTTTATATGTTTAATCATTGCCTGTTTTCACAAATCTGTCAGGTTACTCTACTCATTGAATCTTGTCGTAATTATTGCCGGTAAAATCAAAGATTTTAGAATCTATTCTGCTTTCATCCATCAGTCGACCCAATTCATTTGCAATCTCCGGATACTCCTTTGCCCGGTTATATTGCTCACCTATATCCGTACTCAAATCATAGAGCTCTGGTTGACTATCAGGGTCATCAAAGACACGATACCGTACAGCTTTCCAGTTTCCTTTGCGAACGGCCTGCCTACCTCCTAATTCATGAAATTCCCAATATAAGTAATCATGATTAGGTTGTTCACTTGCACCAATTAATGTTGGGTAAAATGAGAGTCCATCCCAATTCGAATTTTTCAAACTATCTATTCTGAGAATATCTTCAAATGTCGCTGGGAAATCCCAAAATGCTGAAATATGATCAGACTTTAAGTTTTGTGGAATTTTAGTATCCCATTTTATGATCAAGGGCACTCTGATTCCTCCTTCATACAAATCTCTCTTATACCCTTTTAGTCGTCCATTGCTGTCAAAATAATCAGGATCTGCACCACCCTCCTGATGTGGCCCATTGTCAGAAGTGAAAATAATGATCGTATTTTCTGATATTCCGAGTTCTTCAACTTTATCAACAATCTCTCCGACCTGCCTATCAAGTATTTCCATCATTGCAGCAAATGCAGCATGAGCTTCGTTCTGCGATTCATAAGCTCCTTGTCTGTACTTTGGCCCTTCATCTAGTCCCTTGTAACTGCTCTCCGGCAAAAATTCACCACGGTACTTATCCATAATAGAATCTGGAGCTATCAACTCCGCATGTGGAATAGGACTGGCGTAAAACAAGAAAAATGGACGGTTCTTGTTTTGATCAATAAATGTCAATGCCTCCTTATGGATGAGATTTGGGGCAAACGCACCTTTCAAATTACCCCTATTAGCTTCCAAAGAATCAACCTGATCATTCCTCCTTAGAAAATAAGGGTAATAGTGATGAGCAAGACGCTGACAATTGTACCCATAAAATTCATCAAAACCCTGATTCAAAGGGTCTCCTTCAGACCCGGGATACCCCAGCCCCCATTTACCGTAAACTCCGGTGCGATATCCAGCCTTTTGAAAAAGCTCAGCGACGGTATAAACTGAATCGGCCATCGGAAACTGTCCCTCCGGTATGACCTCATTATTACCTCTGATGGGTGTATGCCCCGTATGCTGACCAGTCAGCAGACTGCTTCTCGATGGTGCGCACACTGTAGCCCCGGCATAATGTTGGGTGAAAAGCATCCCTTGTTTTGCCAACTGATCAATGTTTGGGGTCTGGAAATGCTCCTGCCCATAACACGAAAGATCACCATAGCCCAGATCATCAGCTAGAATAAAAATGACATTCGGCTGACCATTTGTTTTCTTTTCAGTTTGCTGGTCAGCACATCGAAAAAGCAACGTAGATAACATCACTGAAAAAAGAATCAAGTAAGCTAACTTCATATTAGATTTATTTAATGTTATATCTTACAAAAGTTACACCTTGTGAAGCAATAGTGACTTCTTCGTCCAGTTCCTCACCTTTCCAAAGGTCTGTCAGTACATATTCCTGTGCCTCTTCCAGTCCAAGTTTTGACTGGGTAATGTCGATCTTCATATCATTTTCTAGACGATTAAAAATCCCAATCCATCCTGCATCCTTATTTTTCTCCGGGGTATTCCAAATTTCTATTCCCTGCTGGTCATACACCAGATGTCCCATGACTCCATTTTGGTTGCAGGCGAGTATGTGAGGATTGGTAATCAAACTAAAAGATAGTGAATCAAGTGTGGGCAGATCACCCCCCATCATGAGTGGTGAAGCTGCTAGCGCTCTCATCGTAATGAAAGTATGCATTTGATTTCGGTTAAATTCGCTCCATCGTTTCCAACCTTTGCCAGCTAAAAGTTCGATATTTTGTAATTCACCTTTATTTATCATCTCGCTGACTTCTTCTTTAGTTATTTGGCTATCTAGTTGTATTGGCCTGGGAGACATCATTTGTAACTGACCAAACGGAATCATATCCATATCGATCCAAAATCCCAATTGCTCACTTCCCTGCCATTTTCTCCAAGCCGCAAAGCACAGATCAATCCCTTTCTGATCATCCCATATATCCGGGGTGACTCTCAGCATATTGGCTCTACGGAAAGTTTGCAAATTTTCTGCTACCAGATGATCTCCAGGACTTAGACTCAATATGATGGGTCGATCGCATTGGTCTATTGCCGAGGCAATCGCTTCAATTTCATCTGGATATGGTACTAAATCATCATATTTTAGAAAATCCACTCCCCATTCAGCCATTTGGTTGATTAAGGAATTGTAAAACTCCTGTGCCCCGGGTTTGGACATATCCACTCCAAAGTTTTGATGATTCCAAACGCAAATACTGGAAGTATCGGCAACATCCCTGGCGGTGTAGCTAGTCCCTTTTATAGGGGTATCCCGCTCATAAGCTATCCGTGGTATTCCTCGCATCAGGTGAATTCCAAATTTTAGTCCCAATTCATGACACCTTTCAATAATGGGTTTTAATCCATTGGGAAAATAAGTTTTGGATGGTTGTAGCAATCCATAATCGTCAATATTGAGCACTTTAGCGTGCTTCTCCGCCGGATACATCGTACCAGATTGCAACTGAAACTCTCCAAACCAACCAGCATCTATGACAAAATACTCATACCCATACGGTGCCAGTTTTTTTGAGAATGCTTCTAGGTTGGCCATGGCAGCTTCCTCATGAAGATATACCCCATAGCTATCAAAACTATTCCAACCAAGTGGAGGGCTGGGAGCAATTGTATTTGAATCATGGCCAGTATCATCAACTGTGGGGTGTGCATCATCCTGATACACTTTTGGAGTACAATTAACTATGAGTATTACCAGTATATGGATAAGCAAGGCTCTGACCATCTTCTTTATTTATCTTCTCTATTCCTGAATTTCACAACCGACTTCAATCTCATCTGTTGTTGGCATCAAAACTAGTGAGAGACACTGCTGAGTATAGTCAACTTTTATTCCACTTTGGTACTACAATTATTCATTCCTGAAATATTCAGACATTCCATTTGAATTACCATGCTAACTTTAGTTTTACAACAGATCAGAAAAATGATTGTCAGACACTGCCTCAGTAAAAAGTAAAAACTTTCATTTTTACGGGATCTGGTTTGATAAGCAACCCTAAACTATGACTATGACTGTAAGAACTATAGGAATGGCTCTTTTGATTGCATTTCAATTTAGTGGATATGCCCAAAAGATCAATTTTCAGCACATCACCTCTTCTGATGGACTGTCACAAAGTGAGGTTTACTCTTTCATAGAAGATTCGAGAGGTTTTATGTGGTTTGGTACACTGGATGGTCTGAACAGATATGACGGATATGAGATTAAAATATTCAATACTGAGAAGAATAATCCCAAATCACTTTCCAATAATACCATCAGAAGCCTTACTGAAGATGATCACGGTAGAATATGGATAGGTACCGACGATGGTTTGAGTGTTTATAATCCTATTACAGAAGAAATCAATCAGGTAAAAATTTCTCGGTTTGAAAATGATCGAATCATCATACACTCCATGTTGGTCGATGGGGATGGTTTATTACTAGCTACTTCTTCGGGATTACTAAAAGCCAATGTCAACACAAGTGATTTAACAAGAATTGAACAAAACCTTAAACGTGTCAATTATACAGAGCAATACAAAAAAAGTGTAAGTCAAATTCTTAAAGCTCCAAATGGGGTAATATGGCTTCACTCAGGAAGCTCCATGTTTGGTATGGTGTTTCAGGAAGGTGCAGATCAACCTATCATTGTCAAAAGAATCCAGGATAACCGATTCGATGACATTCGGAGTATGACCGTAGATCACAACAATAGTCTCTGGTTTTGCAGTTATCATTCGGGCTTTTTTCGATATAATCCAAACAATGAAAAACTCGATCAGTTTACTGAAGGTTCTCCCAATTCGAGTATTGTTTCCAGTAAAGCTTCAGCAATTACAAGTGATCAAAATGGCAATATTTGGGTGGGTACAAGAGACAAAGGTTTGCTATTTCTAAACTATGATAATACAAATAGTACGAACCCTGTATTCAATTCAGTAAGAAGCAATCCTTTCGATGAAAGAAGCCTGAATTCTAACCTGATTTTCTCACTCTATTATTCAAAAAGTAATTTGCTATGGGTGGGTACAATAGGTTCGGGTATCAATATGTATGACCCAAACCAAAAGGAGTTTTATCATTACAAAATCCCACCCAAACTGGACAAATACCATCCTGGATCAAACTTTGTCAGGTCTATTTTTTCTGATTACAAAAATAATATCTGGATTGGCACCCATAGTAATGGCCTGTATCATTATGAGCGAAAAAGTGGCATCTATAAAAAACTGGGCTACGGCACCCAGTCCGTTTACTTTTTACTCGGTATTGCCAATAAACAGGTTATAGTCTGTACCAGCAATGGTGTAAGCATCGCCAGATTTACAGAAAAGGACCAGATACTTATACAAGAGACTCCAATCAACCATGCGAGCTTTTATGCTTACAAAGGAGAAAACGGAGATATTTGGCTAGCTACTATCAATGGATTATATAAATGCAAAGTGGCAAATGATAAACTTGTGGTTGACAGTAAATGGGATTCCAGCACCAAACCGAACCTCTCTTTTGATAATTGCAGGGTACTTCATTACTCCAAAAGTAGAAAAGAGTTATTTGTAGGCACAGAAGGCGGTGGACTGAATATATTGAGCCTAAATGATGGTCAAGAGGTCCTGAAGATTTCGATCTATCAGAAAAATGAATCATCCGGTTCATTGAGCAATAATTATATCCGAACCATTATAGAAGATCAAAACAAGACTATTTGGCTGGGGACTTATGAGGGACTCAATAAAATCAAAACCACAGAGGGTCCAAAAGGAATAACCTTCGAGAGTTATACAATGAAGGATGGACTTCCGAACAATATGGTTCAGCTAATGGTGGAAGACAATGATGGTTATATATGGATTGGGACTAATAATGGTTTGTGTAAGTTCAATGCAAAAACTAAAGAGTTCAACAGGTATTCTATCACGGATGGCATCCAAAGCAATGAGTTTTCCGAACACGCTGTTTTCAAAAAAGAAGATGGTGAAATTATTGTGGGAGGTATCAATGGGTTCAACAGTTTCTATCCGGAGAATATTCAATCCAGCAAAACCAAACCTAAAACCACTATTACTGATTTCTTTTTATTCAATGAAAGAGTCAGTATCAATTCTGAAAAAGACCACCCCTCTCCACTAAACAAAAGTATCATCCTGACAGATTCTATCTTCTTGCTTCCAAAACAGACGAGTCTGGGGTTTATGTTCTCAGCGTTAATTCATTCAAACCCCGAGAAAGTAAAATATGCTTATAAACTTGAGGGCTTTGATCCTGACTGGAACTATACTGATTCTAAAAACAGATTGGCCAATTACACGAACCTCGAGTTTGGCAAATACATTTTCAAAGTAAAAGCCACCAACAGCGATGGGGATTGGACAGATGCAATCACCAGTATCAAAATCCAGATCAAAAAGCCATTTGTATATACCTGGATGGCAATAGTCATTTACATCCTAACCATAATATTATTAATTGTCTATTTCACCAACTACACGGTGATGAAGTACACTACAAAGAAAAAAATCCTCCTGGAAAATGAACATAACATGCAGCTGCACGAATTAGATGAATTACGAAGTAGATTTTTCATCAATATATCCCATGACCTGCGAACACCTCTTACGTTGATTTACAGTCCATTGAAAATAGCCCTGCAAGACATAAACCTTAGTCAAGAAACAAAAAACAGATTAGAAATTGCATCCAGAAATGTGCAAAAACTGAGATACACCATCGAACAATTATTGGATGTTACGAAAGCAGAATCCGGGAATTTGAAGTTCAAACCCAAAAGTGGTGAGTTGATTTCTTTTATTAAACTAGAGGCCGTTCACTTCTCTGATGCCATCAAAAGCAAAGGACTTGAACTTAATATTTTAACAGACTATGATGAGATCACTTGTCAATTCGATAGTGATATCATCTCTAAGATTTTTTTCAACCTGATTTCGAATGCTATTAAATACACCATAGAGGGCGAAATTAACGTAAGAATAGACATCATTTCAAGTCACAAGTTGGATAACTTGAAAGATTCGGACTACAAACAGTACATTAAGATAGAGATCGAGGATTCTGGTAAAGGTATTCCGCAGGATGAGCTCAATAAAATATTTGACAGATTTTATCAGGGCGACAACAAAGACGTAAAAGGCTACGGAATCGGATTATCACATTGTAAAGACCTGATCAGCGCACATAGTGGCCAAATCGAAGCACACAGCGTACCACAAAATGGCACAACATTCCGTATATACTTGCCAAAAATAGATCCAATCCATAGTGAGGATGAGAAAAAATCGAATACTCATATTATACCAGAAATTCATATTAAATCCATTTATGAGGAAAACCACCTGGAACCGTCACAGGAAGGTCATTTGAAAAAGGTTTTGGTAATAGAAGATAACACCGACATGAGAAGTTTTATAGAACACGAGCTTTCTCATGAATATCGGGTAATCACTACCGAAAATGGACTACAGGGACTTGAAATGGCTCAAAAACAAAACCCTGATATCATTATCAGTGATATCATGATGCCGGAAATGGACGGTCTCAAATTCTGTGAGAAAATAAAAACAGATTTGAAAACCAGCCACATTCCCGTGATCCTCCTTACTGCAAAAGGAGATGAAAAAACCAAGTATGCAAGCATAGAAAACGGTGCAGATGATTTTATCCCCAAACCATTTGATATTCAGTACCTTTCTCTTAGAATCAAAAACCTTCTGGACAGTAAGGAGAAAATCAAAGAAAAATTCCTTTCCGGCAATGACTTGGAACCATCAATGGTTGCAAGCACATCTCTGGATAAAGTATTTCTTACAGATTTAATGACCGCCATTGAAGAAGGCCTTTCAGACCCGGAGTTTACAGTAAATTCCCTTGAAACTAAAATGGGCATGAGCCACACCAATTTCTACAGAAAATTGAAAACACTCACAGGTCAATCTGGGAAAGAAATACTAATGAGTATGAGAATGAAACGTGCCAGACAAATCCTCAAGGACAGTAAAGGTGTAAGGATCTCAGAAGTGGCTTATTCAGTTGGTTTTTCAAATCCAAAATACTTCAGTAAATGTTTCAAAGAATACTACGGAGTATTGCCTTCCGATATTAACAGCATATAACATGATAATAGTGTTAAAGTGGTTTTTGACACTCAAATCAAGTATTATTGCAGATAATTGGAGTGATTAAAATTCCTCATAATTGAATGTTAGATTATAATAAATAAGGCAGAGCTACTATTTAATAAACTACAAGTTTTAAAAGTAATTTGGTCGATTGGTGTTCAATTCTATAAAACCGCAATTGAAAATCCTGTGAATTCCCGCCTTTCATTAGTTTGTCCATCGATCAGATTGTTGATCTCCCTGGGTTCCATCGTTCCATTTGTTATTTATCGTTTAAATGCTTAGTCTCCCTCCGGTTTATAGGAGTGATGCCCAGCTGGAGCTGCAGCCTTTGTGCCAGGCTCTTAGCACTGCACGTTTGCAGAGCTGCGAGCTTTTAATAAAAGTGGCAACGCCACCTGTCACAGAGCCTGCTTTGCTTTTCATCTGGTCATCACAGGCAGTTCCCTCTGTGCTGGTAGCAAGCCTTTCGGCTATCCCCTTTTCCGGCAGCATAGAGTAAGAGGCTTCACTCCTACCCTTTCTTTCTCACTCAATCACTGCCTCCACACCCATCGCCCGGCCAGCTACCAGCCCAGCCTCTGCCCATTGTTTGTGCTCGCCGGCTTCCTCCTGGGGCTGCCCGGATGGAATTAGACTAGTCGCAGCATGAGTCCTCGTAATAGCCTGCCAGACGTTTCTTCAAATACATTCTGCCATAATGTGTCTTGAAGTATTTTTCACGGTTCTTGGCATCCTGTTGGTTAAGGCAGGCTTCATAATAGATCAACTTAAATGGTCTCCGATGCTTTGTAGAAGTTACCTCACCTTTATCATGCTGCGCTAGTCTAGCCTGCAAATCAGACGTATAACCAATGTAGTTTTTACTGTCTTTTTCTGATTGTATCACATAAGTGTAAAACATACCTCAATGTAATGATTTGCAGGCATTCCATCCCGGTTGTGTGGTCCAGCGCCATCCCGCATTCCCAACGCTGCTCTGCCACATGGGTCGGCACCCAGCCAATATTGGCTTCCTGTGCCTTTCACCCTCAGGAGGACTCGCCCGTTCCATTCCGCTTCGCTGCATTCCACTTAAACCGGCGAGCTTTCTCGGGTTATTACTTAGATAATAGATATTTATCAAGCCAATGCGGTATCTGACTATTTTTGACACGAACATCCCGTCCATTAAATACCTCGAGAATTAGTTTCGGTTCCTTTCCCGAATTATCCCATATGAATGATCTGTAAGTTTTACTTACTGCGGATTTAAGTAATTCGAGACTTTTGTAATACCTCTTGATGATCAACTCTTCTTGTACATCATGACCACCTTGTTGAACTCTTAAGTTTACTCGATCTAAATTGATCTTTGGTGAAGATGTGCATATAAAATATAGATACGTTTTATACCCATTTTGATTTGCCTTATCCAATAACACAACCTTGGATGGGTGAGACATGACTGTTTCAAAGGTCATTTTCTTTCCTTGTGCTATTAACTGATCTCTTAGAAATGATGCAATAACAGCTGACTCGTATGATAGTTTATCTGAGACTGACGTATGTATTAACCCTTTATCATACTGTAAATTGAAATAATAACCAAGCTGATTCGCTTTATTTTGAAGCGGATGTTGATCGAAATAGGATTCCATTATCCTTGGATCAATATTTTTTAACCCATAATCTTCTAATTGAATGATCCCTTCATTACGAAGTTGATTTTCAATTTCATCGGCATTGATGTAATAACCTACATCAAAACTGGATTTGATAAGATTAATGATAGTTGTTTTACCTGAACCATTTGGCCCTCCAAAAACTCGAACTCTTCTTCCTTTATGAAAGGGTAAACCTGGCATCTTCACTTACATTCATGGGCAGTCCCTCTATTTCTCCTGTAATCTCTAAATGACCATCAGGGTATTCACGAATGATTTTACCATTTTTTGCATAAGTAATATACAACCCTGCGTCGATTGCTGACTTAATCCCTTTCCTTACGCCCCTTCTTGCTACTTTTTCCAATTTATCATGGTGCTTACGAGTTTCTTCAATATAAGTCAGTGTATGAGTCATTTGTGATGCCATTTTGTAAATATAACGCTCTTAGAAATAAATTGATTCAATTGATAATCAATCCAAAAAAGAATGCTAAGCTAGGAAGGAGCGCTTTTCTTTTCGCTGGCTAGATTTTTTAAACATGCTGCACCCGTAGTTTATTCTTTCAACAGCCCTGTCAAGGAATTTCCGGCATAAACACGGGCCTTCCCTCTTGCTCTCATTTATTCCGTTCCTCCTTGCCAGACCTAATCGCGCCTTCCTGGTGGAGGTGCTTTCTTTTTTTCTTTTGCGGCCGGCTAGGCTTTTCTTTTGGGATGCGGCCGGCTAGGCTGTTGCGCGAAGCGCAGCGAGCCAAGCATAATTCTAAATCTCGAATTATGTTCAATTTTCAAATTAAAACGTACCGCGAAGGGTTAACTCCCTCCAAACCACATTTCTTCATCCTGTCCCGTGGACTCAACACCGGCAAACCTTTGGATGAACTTTGCCCAAACTGTTTCCTGGTGGAGACTGATTCTGAGGAATCCAGAAACTTTCATTACTGGCTGTGCTATGCGCTGTGGCAAACTGATCATTTCAAGCCTCACCTGATTGGATCAGTAATCCCATTCATACATATCCGCACTTTGCGCAACTGTATGGAGGTCGCTAAATCAAAAGCACTGAAGGATCGAGCAGCCTACATCAAGAGCCTGGCACTACTGCAGGACTTTGAGAAAAAAGCCAAAATCCTCAAGCAGCAAGTGGAGCTCTTCAGCCAGGTGAAGAAAGCGATCTTCTTTAAGATACTTTATGCTGAATAGCACAAAAAAAGCAGTGCCTTTTCGGGCACTGCTATCATTAAGAACCAGCTTGTGAATAGACACTCACTATCTATCACAACGGCAAAGCTATTGGCATGGTTAGCAATTACCGCTAAGTGGTAGCTTTATTCGATAAGATCCGGAGGTTTGCCGGTCAACCACCTAATTATGAATTTAAGTAAAAGTGAAATCGAAAAGCTTACTATGGCTCCAACTGTTGCCAACACTACAGTCCTGGTTAGGTCTCCTGAACTGATGTTGACAATCACTGTAAGCAAGGTGCCTCCAGCTGTACCCATCCGCATGCCGATGCTTTGTCCAACGTTCATGATGTTGCTCCATTTTGTGAATCCGATACTGTCGTCTGGCTCACTGCCGTGAGTACACTCCCAGCTGTCACCAGGTAACCCGCCAGCGTGATCACTCCAGCTGGGAGCGTAACAGGTGCTGCGAGGAGCGCTGCACCTGCAGCCGCCAGTACCATCCCTGCATTTCGGAGTTTCTTAAAGAATTTCGGAGTGGGTGCTTTCACCCGATCTATTAGTTTCATTTCATTTGATTTTATGATGGTTAGATGTACCTCCTCACCATTGTCCAATGCTTCAAAGAGGAGGTTTTGAAGCTTTTCTGTTGCCACTTTGGATGCAGATCCTTTACCTGGTCCAGTCAATCGACTCACTGGTGCAATACATCCTTTGAGTTCCTTCAGTGCGTCATTTGCCGGATGAATTAGGATGCCATCCCGATCAGGAACGTAAGGCAGAAACAAGTGAAAGCCTAGCTGTGCGGTGTGTCGTTTCTGGATCTGGTAATACCCTTCGGGAATGCAGGACACATTCCTTCGATTTTGAAGCCAGGGAA
>JAUIAO010000081.1 GCA_030425425.1 Bacteroidia bacterium
CCATTATCAGCCGATGGGAAACTCTGGATAGTACTATCGATCTCTGCATTCAGCAACTCGCAAGATACCATTGCCAAATTCAACAGAATCATAAACGAAATTCTGTAACTTGACAAAGTAGGACTAAAACAGAAGATTTACCTTCAAATCCGAAATACTTCAAAATTGGAACTATTGTAACCTTAAAATCTCATCCGTTAGCATTTGATGAAAATGGTTTAATTGATTCGTTTATTAGTCACATTCCACCATATATGTGTGTGAAAGAAGTGCATGTTGAAGGTAAAAAGCTGGTATATAGCTCAGAAACAGGAAAACAAATCACTGATCATATTAAATATTTGTGTGTGTATTTCAATCAACACAGAACCATTTTTGAAGAGAAGTTCCTATATCACTCAATGTTACTCGAACTAACTCCAAAGAATTTCATATTTCATAAAACAGATGAGAATACGGACAATCTACCAACTTTGATAGAAGAAACATTGAAATATACTGAATCAAAATATGTTTACGGAGAAAGGGTGTTTTTCAAAACTTATAAACTAGAGAAGCGAAAGAAATTTAAAAATGCAGATTACTCAAAGGCAGGAAGTAAACACAATATTGCTATGTGTCATACTTCTCCCGCATTTATAATGAGTGGGATTAAAAGGAATGAAGAACAAAACCTTTACTTCGAAAAAAGTGGAGAGCTAAAGCGTTTAGTACCAGAGACTTTAATTAAAGTACTTTGGTACAATTCATATCAAGAAAAAATGTCTGAAGCATACTTGCCGAAAGAATTTTTTGTTGAAGAATCAGTGATTTTGAGTAATAAATCAAAAGACATAGAATAAAATGTTACATAACAAGATTAACAAAGTCTTATTAAAACATTTATAAATGTGCATTCTTCGGGCATTTGATTTGAGTCTGATTTGGCATGAGATAATAATCTGAAAATTGTACTTAAAACTTTTGGAATGAACCAAACCGCTAAGATAATGATGACGCAGGTCAAGAGAGTGGACATTCTAAATGTAATTGAAATTACATTTTTCTCAACCACTTAAAGGTAAATTTCACAATGTCTTTGATCAGCATACCCGCTAATTCCATTCCCTGAGGAACAAAATCCAATTCGAAAACATAATCCTCGAGAAGAACCATTCCCATTTTCACAGCGATGATCATAATCAGATGAAATACTTTTGATTGGAACAGTGTTTGAATAAATAATGTCATGAGTTTTTCGTTTAAGTACATGACAAAATTGCCTTTTACAGAAGGTGCAGATGTAGTCCATATGTTTCCATAAATTGAAAATTCAAGGTTTTGATACTTGCGCAACAATTGAAACATATGTTGCAACTTGGCTAAAATTATGTTGCATCGTTAGTGGAATATTAAAAATGTGAAAGCATAAAAAAACTCTTGATCCAGTATAGAATCAAGAGCTCATTTTATGGGATATATTGTCGCTGAAGATTAGCTCATACCAAGAATAGATTTGCCAATCCTGATGATGTCTCCTCTGAATTGCTCAACCACTACTAGCGTTAATTCGATACCCGTCGGGAAATATTCTTCACCCAATACTACATCTTCCATCAGGTAAGTGAGGACTCTCGCAAGAATGACTAATATAAAAGTATTGCGATATTTAGTCCAGAGTTTAATGAGCGTATTCATGAGATTGTATATTTAGAATGTACAATACAAAGCTCATGATTACGTGTAAGTGATGTGTAGCAGATATGTTGCCAGAAGCTTAAAATTAGATTTGAGTCAGAACAACAAAACTCCCAAAACTAACCCGAAAATCTGTGACTAACTCATCACGAGTTCCAGATGACTGATCTCGTTTCGTTTTTCCAGCGTGTACGATTCGCCATCCCAATTGATCAAATATAAGCAGGTGTTTTTATGCTCAAAGCTGTCCATTTCAGACATAGGAATTTGTAGCAAATGACACATGAGAATTCTCATGGCTCTACCATGCATGCAGATGAGTACTTTACTTTCATCAGGCTGTGCGGTAATGTATTCGAATCCTCGAGCCAATCGCTCGGTTACTTCATGTGGAGATTCGCCGTTTTGTATTTTGGCGTGATAGTTACCCTGATTCCATTGCTCGTTGATATCATAATATTCTTTTCTTGAAGCATCAGAAAAAGGAACACCTTCCTGTGACCCCCAGCTGATTTCTCTCAGGTCAGCAAGCTCCTCGGTTGGGATTCCTGATTCGGTAAATGAATTTACCGTCTGTTTGGTGCGAATCAGATTGGTGGTATATATCTTGTCAAATGGGGTGTCTTTGTAGGCTTGGTAAAAAGCAGCTGCCTGCTTCATACCCGTTTCATTTAGTGGTGCATCTATTCCACTTCCCTGCACCATTCCTTTTTTATTGTATTCTGTTTCTCCGTGACGGATGATATACAGTTGTTTCAAAATAGATAGTTTTGATTTTTTGAAGTGGCAAACATAAGTTTTGATCTTAGATTGAGACAATATTTCAATTGTTATTTCATCATGAAGAAGTTCGATGCATCAATAATTATGGCAAAGTGATAAATTGCGAGACAACAAGTCACAAATTATGTCGAATATTTTTCCCACTAAAACAAGCGTTGAGGAACTCAATCAAATGAGTTCAAAGACATTAGTTTCTCATTTAGAGATTGAATTTACAGAGATAGGTGACGATTTTATCATAGCGAAAATGCCTGTTTCGGATAAAACAAGGCAGCCATTTGGTTTGTTACATGGTGGTGCTTCAGTGGCATTGGCAGAGACTCTGGGTAGTGTCGCAGCGAGTTTAATTGTTGTTCCACAAGGAAAGATACCTGTAGGTTTGGAGATCAACGCTAATCATATCAAATCAAAACGAGATGGATATGTCTATGGAAAAGTGACGGCTGTTCATATCGGTCGTACTACTCATTTATGGGAAATCAGAATTACAGATGAAGAAGAACAATTGATTGCTGTAAGTAAGATTACCGTGGCAATTCTGGACAAAAAGTAATAAGAATGAAGGAAACCATTTCCGAATCAATTCAGAGTATTGGGTCAAAGGAGGAAGCATTTCGCTGGATTTCCAAAGTAATTCAAACACATTTTCCTTTAGCTATTTGGCAACTGCCCAATTCTGACCAGATCCAAGTTTTAGTAGACATCACGAGCAAGGAAGAGCATCATTCGTCTGATATCGAATGCTCGGATAATTGTTTTTACCTTAATCCATTTGCAGTAAATCATCCTATCAATCCTATGGTTTTGAGCGGTGACATCCTGATCAAGATTCAAAATCAAAGTGTAGAGACTACTCTGTCATCTACTCTGTCCGGAAATGAAATCGAAGAGTTCGAAAATGTTTTAGCCGATGAGCAGATCAATCGCAAAAAATTAGAAAAAACTTCCATCAATCCTCAGCCAGATTATGAGCAAATGGTATCTGAGGCTGTTGATAAAATTAAAGATGGAGCAATAAGTAAAGTTGTTCTGTCCCGGTATAAGGATTTTGATTTGCCTGAAGACTTCAATGTGCTAACATTCTTTGAGCAATTGACCAATAAATACACAAACGCGTTTTGTTATTACTTGCAAACTCAAACATATGGCAGCTGGATGGGTGCAACACCGGAGAAATTAATCGCTGTAGAAAATGACCAGTTTTTTAGCACTGATGCGTTGGCAGGAACACAGGTTTTGGCCGATGATCAGGACTTGTCAGATATCGCCTGGAGACAAAAGGAAATCGAAGAACAAGCCATGGTGAGTCGATATATCATCAACTGTTTTAAGAAAATTCGACTCAGAGAATTTGAAGAAATTGGTCCAAGAACGGCTAAAGCCGGCGCTCTGGTTCATCTTAAAACGACCTTCAAAGTAGACATGAGGGCCACAAACAGTCCTAAATTAGGGAGCACGATGCTGGAGCTCTTGCATCCTACCTCTGCAGTTTGTGGATATCCTTTGGATCTGGCCAAAGCTTTCATCAACTCACATGAGGATTATCAAAGAGAACTTTATGCAGGGTTTTTAGGTCCTGTAGGAATCGATGGAGACACCAGATTATTTGTGAATCTAAGATGTATGCAGCTTTTTCAGAAAAAGGCGCGATTATATGCAGGAGCGGGAATTACGCAAGATTCTAATCCTGAAAAGGAGCTGATAGAAACAGAAAATAAAATGAAAACATTGTTAAACGTATTGATGCAGTGATTTCTCAAACCGTATTTGACACTTCAGAAGTACTGGCGAGAAAAGGGATCCAACATGTGGTGCTTTCCCCCGGATCCCGAAATGCTCCACTTACGATCAGCTTTGCCAGAAACCCGAAAATCATTACCTATAATATTGTAGATGAACGCTCTGCAGGGTTCATAGCTTTGGGAATTGCCCAGAAAACTAAATCTGCGGTAGTACTCTGCTGTACTTCGGGCACTTCCCTACTCAACTATGCTCCTGCCATTGCTGAGGCATATTATCAGCATATTCCACTGATTGTCATGTCAGCCGATCGTCCGGCAGAGTGGCTGGATCAACGCGATGGCCAAACGATACATCAGCTTGGAGCTATTTCTAATTTCGTAAAGAAAACCTTTCAGCTTCCTGCTGAGACTTCAAAGGATATTGACGCTTGGGAATACAACCGCAAACTGAATGAAGCTGTCAACTTATCTGTAACTGGTGCAAAAGGTCCTGTTCACATCAACATCCCATTCCGTGAGCCTTTTTATCCAAAAGCAAATGATGTGCTGGAGTTTTCCGAAGCTCCTAGAGTTTTAGAACCCATTGTGCTAAAAGGTGAAGTGGTCAACAATGAACTAATAACTGAATATTACAAGTTTGACAAGAAACTCATCATCGCAGGGCAACATGAATTAGATTTAGAATTGACAGAATTGCTCCGTCAGGTAGATGATGCCACAGTTGTAGCTGATGTGATCAGTAATTTGAAAGGTGAACAATTCATTTATCATCAAGATCTGTTTTTAGCTGGAATTGGAAGCGAATTGGCTGAAAGTCTTCGTCCTGATTTGTTGATCACTTTCGGTAAATCAGTGATTTCAAAAAACCTTAAACTCTTTATCCGGAAGTTTCCACCAAAGGAACACTGGCATTTTGATGATGCTATGGTGCATGCTGATACTTTTCAGACGATGACAAAACTGATTGGGTCTGAGTTTAAAACTTTCCTTTCACAACTGAATCAAACCCGTGTCGAGGTATCTGATTTTCAGCTTCAAAAAAGCAAGAACTATCAGCAAAACTGGAAAGTTCAGAATGATCAGGTTTCGAAAAAATTACCTCTGGCTATTTCTGAAAGTCCATTCTGCGAATTTCAAGCATTCCAAAAAGTGCTTTCCTTGATTCCAGACGAAGCAGATATTCATTTAGCCAATAGCATGCCTGTGAGGTTTGCCAATTTCATTCAAAACCTGAAACCCAATCAGGAGGTATTCTGTAATCGAGGAACGAGTGGAATAGATGGAACAAACGGCACTGCGGTAGGTCATGCGATGATTGCTGACAAGCCAGTGTGGTTGCTGACAGGAGATCTGAGTTTCTTTTATGATCGAAACTGCTTCTTTCATCAGCATGCTTTCAGTAATCTCAAAATTATTGTATTTAACAATTCTGGTGGTGGGATATTCAGACTGATACCGGGACCTTCAAGTCAACCGGAGTTAGTTCAGCATTTTGAGACCAGACATTCGCATTCCGCAAAGTTTACGGCTCTGGAATATGGTTTTGATTATCATGTAGCGAAAGATTTGGACGGAATTCAGAAAGCCATGAATAGTCTCAATCATGATGAAAAATCTCCTAAACTACTGGAGGTATTTACCGACCCGGAAGTGAATTCCTCAGAATACATAAGGATTAAGAATGACCTGAAATAATCAAATCTCTATCCTCATCCCATCCTCCAGCCTCTCCAAATCAAGCTGTGGCTGACCAATTACCTCACTACCCATGTGGGTTAGATATATCTTTTTAGTAT
The DNA here is from genome assembly GCA_030425425.1 of Bacteroidia bacterium. Lineage (GTDB taxonomy): Bacteria > Bacteroidota > Bacteroidia > Cytophagales > Cyclobacteriaceae > Marinoscillum. The sequence goes on from JAUIAO010000081.1 coordinate 5,999, forward strand.
TGAATTGATTCATCTTCTCCATGATAGTTTTATAGCTAAGATGGCCTGGGGAATCTTCTAAATAGTTATTGCATTCCACTACAAACGCATCTGACGCTTCTGCAAGATCAATCAAAGAATCATTCCACTCTGTATCTCCAGAAAAAGCGAACACCTTCTCTCCTATTTTCACCTTCACTCCATGCGGGTTTGATGGAGGCGCATGAGAAACCTTTTGTGCATAAATACCGATCTCCTCATGTTGTACCCATCTGGACTCTTCATATTCCTTGTAGTTAATATCCATTGAATCAATCACATTGGTAGTGCCCGGATACAGTGCTTCCTGAAGGTTTCTGGCCTTTTCCTCAATCCCTTTGGGGCCGATGATAGTCAGAGGAGTAGTTCGCTGATATTCGATCCAATTGCTCAGCATCAAAAACGGCAATCCTCCATAGTGATCACCGTGAAAATGTGTAATGATGATGGTATCTGTCTGATCAACAGGTATTTGTAGCTGCTTGAGGCGAATGAGTGTAGATGCTCCGCAATCGACAAGTATTTTACGATTTCCTTCTTCCAGATAAAAAGAAGTATTGAACCTTCCCTCTGAACCGAATGCGTCTCCACATCCCAAAACTGTCATTTTCATTTCTCAACCTATTTGATTGAGCGAAAACTAATGTATTCAAAGGGAAGATTCAAAAATCGCTGATCAATTATTCATAAAGTCCATAATGGATTTATTAACAAAATCAGACTGATCAAACTGCGCAAAATGTCCGCATTTTGGAATCATTTTTAGCTGTGCCCCAAAAATCTGATTAGTGCCCAATTTGGCAATTTTCGTAGTGGTTCCGGGATTCAAATATCTATTAGGAATCAGGTTGTCGTTTTCGCCATACATGACCAGTACAGGAAGATCCAACTTTGGCAAATAATCATATACCGGTTGATTGATCATTCCTTTTACAGAACGCTCTATCGCTAAACAATACCAGTCAAAATCAGCAGCGGTTCTCATTGCCAAGCGATCTGTGATCATGAATTCCGCATCTTCTGGAACATTATAGAAATTGTATGCAAGATTGGACTGTATCGCTTCAGCGGTAGTCAGTTTCACAAGTTTTGCTGTGAAAATATCTCTGAACCATTGCTTTTGTCCTTCATGAAAAGTTTCAAATCCAGCTGGTGATACCAATACTAATTTTTCCATCAAATCAGAATGATACAAACCCATCGTAATGGCAATCTGTCCACCCATCGAATGACCAACGATTGTTACATTCTTCAGATCCATTTTTTGAATGAACTCGGCAACCGTATTGGCAAAAAACAACATATCATAGCTAAAATCACCTTTGGAAGATTTTCCATATCCTGGTAAATCCAGAGCAATGCATCTGTAATCAGCGCTAAGCGCTTCCAATTGCTTTTTCCAGGCGGGCAAATAGCTTCCCAACCCGTGGATAAAAAGTAACGTTTGGTCACCTGATCCCTCATCCACATAAGCCACATTCATGTCATTGCTCAGTACCACACTCTTCACCTCAAATGGATAATTGAGTTCAGACATTGAAGAAAGCATGGAGACGTTTTTGTATGGAGTACAAGCACTGGCAAGCACTACCAAAATAACGAATAGTCTTTTCATCAGAACATCAACCATTTGAATACTAAAAATGTCGTCCATGGATTAGCAGGCTTTTCTGTAATAGCAACATTGAGAACATCCGGACTAGTGTAGAAGTCACCCAACCACATGTAAGCGCCATGCAGTTCTAAATTCATGAATGGTCCGAATGAATAACTAATTTTTCCATTGATTTCTGTACCCATTTGCTTTTCTCCATCGTCTGGTGCCACTCTGGACTCTGCATATGCAAAACCCACTTTAGTAGTTAATCTATAAGGGATTATATCTTTAGATAAATTCACTGTTCCACCAAGGAGTCCATAACCCTGATTGGATAAATCATTAACAGCTGCATTGAAGCGATTGACCACATTGCCATGAGGAAAGAGAATATAAGCACCGCTACTAATGAATACCGATGCTGGTGTTCCCCAGGTATTACCCGTAATAACCCCATTATAAACCTCATCTCCCACGCCATTTTCATCCCCGCTAGCATACAGTACATCAAGTGAAACTAAATCATTGGGCGTCTGTCCATGCCGAAATGCTGCTCTTAAATTTGCCCCTAATCCTGCAATTGAGATCTTCTTTTCAAACTCATCCTCTATATCCGTTTCCTCTTTCACGTTCCCAAAATTGTAATTGGCAAAACCAGAGAGCACCCACCTATCCATCATAATATCTTCGTTATAATGAAAGAATGAACCCAGCCAAAAAACATCTGCCTGGTATCGGTCCAGTCCGGTAAATTTAAATGCCCCATTGTATTCAGCTAAAGAGCTTTTTAATCCTTGACTTAGTATGGAAGGTCCACCCTCACCATCCGCTCGATCATAGACATAATTCCCACTTATTCCAATATTCCATTTAGGAGTTACATACTTCGAATAACTGGCCTCATACATGATCACATCATCTTTATCCTGAACATTATTTTCATAAAGTTGATAGAATCCTGTTTTGAAACGGGCAAAGTCCCAATCTTTTCTGACCGAGATTCCTACAGCGTCTGTACCCCAATAAGCCAGACGATATCCAGTATAGGTCATTTTATCAAAATAAGTTCTGTATGGATTGTAAGGCGTGTCATACATTCGCTGCAATCCCAGGTTGATTGCCCATCTTCTACCCGGTAAAAACTCCACCTCTACATTTTGAGTCTGGATATTTACCTGATCCGCTGATACAGCCGAACCAAAGTTTCCTCCAGTGCCATAAGATGCATCACCCCACGTCCAATCGATTTCGAATGAAGCACGCATGATCACCTTCCCGTCAAAAAGGTGAGGCTGGTAGATAAAAAATGGCAAAAAACGCTGCTCAAAATACATAGTCGTTAATGAGTCAGAGGATGATGTAGCATTTCTCCCGTATAGTCTTCCAACTACCTGACCTTTAAGCAAATCACTATTGGCAAAGAAGTTGGAACGAACAGATTGTGTGAAGTAGAATGCTAAAAACTGGAATTCTTTACTAGCTTTCCTCGGTACCGCGGAACCGAAATAAGCTATTTCATTTTCTGGAGATGAATCCTGTGAATAAAGATTTACTCCAATACAAATGATGACTGTTAGGATGATTATTCGTTTCACAGTTGAAGTTGTCTATTATAAAAAAAATGATATCCCGAAAGTTAAGGCAAGTCTTGTTTTCCGGGATATCTTCTTAAAACTACTTAATGGGCTGCTTTTTAGTAGCTTCTTCTTTTATAAACTTGAATGTTTGTAGTACCATATGCTCCTGCACTGGTGCTTCCAAAACCACCTTCAGGGGTTGGAGCTGTAGCGCCAATATCCGGTGAAGTTTGAACAATTTCGTATTGCATTGAATTCGGATTAGCCGTAGCTGTGACTTCAAATATTCCTTCACTGGTCAATGTAGAGGGACTTGTTTGGTCTACCTGAATAGTCCAGATACTACCAGTTGATGAGGCTGTTTGAGAAAATGTTCCTTCCAAAGTTAACGCTGTGGTACTGCCCCCTGCATATTGTAAAACTTCATATGTTTGATCTGCTTTGAAGGTAGCGACTATTGAATCAACTGAGAAAAATGACGTAAGCAATGCAGCTACATCATCACCAGCAGACACCCAGGTTCCGACAATTCCATTTACACTACTCCACTCTGCGTATTCGATGGATAAAGATTCGGGAGTATCATCAGTCAGGTTGACTGTCATTGTAGCATCCGCAGTTACAAACCTGCTACCATCATGATCCACACTTGTGATTTCAAATTCGTAAACGCCTAAATTCAAACCTGTAAGTTCGGTTGAGGCTGTAATAGTCTCACTATAGTCATTAGGTCCTGATACTACGATATCAGCCACTGCTCCACTGGGTAAGCCTGAAACTGCCACAGAAATACTTCCAGACACTTCGGGATCATCATCAGAATTACAAGACACAAAAAACGAGGTGACTATCAAGGCCACCACCATAAATCCAAAATTCCACTTCTTCATAATTGTTAATTTAACATGTTTAGGGCTATAAAATTCCAGATTTGCTAAAACCAAATCTGGATTGACTTATTAATCATCAACTGATTAATAAATCGAATTTGAAACAATTCTCAGCCATAATGATGTGGACTGATATTTACTAACTATGGACTATCCTAACCCTAAGTGCTCAAATTAGAAGATAATAACCTTTTATTGGTCAATAAGGCTATAAATTAACACATGGACTTTTATGGAATGATGATGGTTTTAATGCTGAATAGTTCTTTATCAATGATTGAGACTACTCCTTCATTCATAATCAATACATTGCCACCATTGGCTTCTGTCAAAAATTTCAAACGATCAATGAAAACCCCTTCAGAGTGGTATGTGTCCAGTTTCCAACCGTATTGGCCCGTAAGGCATTTTTGGTAATTTGGGTCTTTTTCAAGCCATTTATTTGCTGAGCAGCTGGCTTCTTTTATCAGCTTTTCTGAAGGAATATATATTTCTCTGGGATATGCTGTAGCCAGAAAATCTGAGACTTCCTGATATCCTAACTCATGATCTGCGTGCTCTTCCCTCTTGAGAGCCGGGCCAAAATCCTCCCACTTATCCCACACTTCTCTTTTGAATCTTTGTGGGTATAATCTCATAAGGTTGATCAGAAAGTAGATGTCTTTTTCCTTTTCATTGAGATATGTCATACTTCTACACGCATCTGCTTTTTCCTGCTCTGCCTCGGTGAAAGTATTAATATATTTTTTGAACTTCTCTTGTCGTTTATCTTCAATTTTTCTTTCACGATCATTGGTTTTACTGAAATTCTGCACACAATTATTGGTGTATTTCTCATGAAATCTAATAGCCACACCCATACCTATATATTCTGCATCCAAGATTGATTTTCTGTGTCCCAAGCTTTCTACATCCTTATCAATGAGTAATTGCATCACTATATCCACACCATCACTATAACCATAAGCACAGTTTTCTCCTTGATAGCCATACTCACAAGATTTGCGGTCGTGACCTGTGATTCCTAATTGGCCAGCTTCTTCAGCCCAGCATTTGGCCAGCTCATACATTTTCTGATCATGCAGCAATGGAGGTGCAGATTTGGCAAACTTCAAATCCCTGATTAACGATGTGTAATACTTGTTTCCTTCCTGATAATCATTTAGAAGATAAGTGCGTGTTTTAAGGTACTCTTTATAAAACTCAACGAATTTCTTTGGGTACATCCTGGCCAGGTTGCAATACATGAACACGTTTTTCTCTTCCCTCGTCAGTTCATCAATTTTGAGAGCTACATGAGCTGAAGAAAGCTCATCATCAGTAAAAAATTTGGTAGGATCTATTTTAAATTCCTGAGCTGATCCACTCAGTGTAATTATGAAAAGTGTAAGCAAAAAGCTCAGTTGTTTCAATTTCATCATTTAAGGGAGTATCTAATACAACTTGGAATATCTACAATCATGCCAATTAAAACAACATTTTTATAGTATATCCAACACCAGTTGATAATTAAAGGCCTTAATTCAACTCGTAGTTTTTTTCCTTGACTCTCAGAGTGAAGAGACACAATGTGCTAGCAAGGCATACTTCATCAAGGCTCTACCGGATGGAGGGTAATTCTTGAGATCATTATATTTTTTTTGATTATGCAAAAAGTTAATTACTGATTACAATTCTGATTGATAATTAATGTATGAAATTAATATTAGGTATATTTGCTTATTATTTTAGATTAATCTAAAAATATATTATAGTAGATGATTTATTGCAAGTCGATTATACCAATTTGTCTATTCATGATTGTCAGTCTGCAGTTGAATGCCCAGAAAGGCACCATTTCAGGCAAGACTCTTGATGATTCAGGAAACATTCTTTCCTTCGTGAATATCGGTATTGCTGGCACTTCGATTGGCACATCTTCAGATGTAGATGGCCAGTTCGCAATTGAAAATATTCCATTTGGTAGTTATAAACTCATCAGCACTTTTATAGGTTATGAACGAAAAGTGGTCACAATCAAACTGGACGAGGATAACGATGAGCTGAACCTGGTAATAATGCTCTCAGAGAATACTACATCTCTAGAAGAAGTGGTAATCAGTGGTACAATGAAAGAAGTATCCAAACTTCAGAGCCCTGTACCAATAGAAGTCTATACCAAGGCGTTTTTTAAATCCAACCCTGCTCCGTCTCTTTTTGAATCATTACAAAACATCAATGGAGTAAGACCACAGGTCAATTGTAATGTTTGTAATACTGGAGATATTCATATCAATGGATTGGAAGGCCCCTACTCTATGGTCTTAATCGATGGTATGCCTATCGTCAGTGGACTATCCACGGTCTACGGGCTTACGGGGATTCCTCAGGCATTGATAGAGAGAATGGAAATTGTTAAAGGACCAGCCTCTACCCTATATGGGTCTGAAGCCGTAGGTGGACTGATCAATATTATCACTAAATCTCCTGATAAAGCACCGAAAGTATTCGCTGATGCGTTTATTACCAGTTGGCAAGAGATCAATTCAGATATCGGGTTGAAATATCAGCTGGGCCAATATGTTTCTTCACTATCTGGAATCAACTATTTCTCTTATCAGAATCCTATTGACAACAATGGGGATGGTTTTACAGACTTAACCCTTCAAAACCGAATCAGCATTTTCAACAAAATCTCAATAGATCGACCATCTAAGAAGATATTTGACATTGCTGGAAGGTATGTATTTGAAGATAGATGGGGAGGTGAAATGCATTGGCAACCAGAGCACCGCGGAGGTAATGAGGTATATGGTGAAAACATACAGACCAATCGATGGGAAATGTATAGCACCTACGAATTGCCGACAAAAGAATCCCTCACTTTTCAGGTTAGCACCAATGGTCATCATCAGGAATCAGCCTATGGTACTACCATTTTCAATGCTGATCAATTCATTGCTTTTGGCCAATTGCTGTGGCGGAAAAGTATTAACCGCAATGAGCTTACAGTGGGAGGAGTTTATCGTTACACCTATTATGACGATAACACTGTTGCCACTCAATCAAGTAACAATTCATCCAATGAACCGTCCCTAATTCATCTTCCGGGAGTGTTTTTGCAAGACGAAATTACATTGACCGCACAGCAAAAGCTTCTGCTAGGTTTGCGCTATGATTACAACAGCAAGCATAGTAATATCATGACTCCACGCCTGAATTATAAATGGAATTCAAAAGATCAAACGACCATTCTCCGTGCGAGTATTGGGAATGGATATCGAGTAGCTAATGTTTTTACAGAAGATCATGCAGCTTTGACAGGCGCAAGAGAAGTGGTTTTTGAAGGTGAATTAGAGCCAGAAACTTCCTGGAATGGCAATTTGAATTTTGTAAAGAAAAAGTATACATCCAATGGGGTTTTTATTGGATTGGATATGAGTGCATTTTACACCTTCTTTTTCAATAGGATCATACCAGACTATGAAACAGATCCGAACAAAATCATTTATCGAAACCTGGATGGAAATGCTGTTTCAAAAGGTTTGACTACTAATTTGGATTTATCATTGAAAAGTGGACTAAAAGGTGTTTTAGGGTTCACTGTGATGGACGTGACCATTACTGAGAATGGTGAAAAAAGGCAGCAACTGCTCACCGAGAGCTTTCAAGGAGTATGGAGCATCGGATATGAATTCGCTCCTGTGGGGTTGACTATAGATTACACAGGTAATCTCTATGGACCTATGAGGTTGCCTTTGTTAGGTGATTTGGATCCAAGGGATGAGTACTCTCCATGGTACAGTATTCAGAATATACAATTGACGAAGAAATTCGGGACGCAATGGGAAATCTACGGAGGAGTTAAAAACTTACTCAACTTCACTCCTCCTGCTAACAGTATCGCAAGGGCCTTTGATCCTTTTGACAATGAGGTAGAATTTGATGAAATGGGAAATGTTAAACCTACTAGTTCAAACCCAAATGCACTAACATTTGACCCTTCATATGTATATGCCTCCAATCAGGGAATAAGAGGTTTTCTTGGCGTGAGATTGATCCTGAACTGATTATTCCAATACCTCGAGTATGAAAGGTTCTGGACTAAAGCACAGGATAAACACTATCAAAGCAATCCACCCAAGGATTTTTCTTTCTAAGGTCAATGGAGTATTATACAATACAGGCGGGTGTTTTACACCTATATAACGCCCAAGTACTACTCCAAATAACAACCAACCCGGATAACCTTCAATCTGAAACACATAATTGATCAGAAACTGCGCAGTAAATAAGACTACTGCGAATAAAAGTCGATCTTGTTTCTTTTCAAACAGGGAAAAAGCAGAGACATACAGCAGATAAATATGAATGGCCATCACAAATAAGAAGTCAAGGCTTGATTCAAGACTTCCGTCTTGAAGGTCATTGATGGTAGTCCAGCCCAGACTGGCATAGAATAGAAAAGCTATGAATATGGATTTGGAAACCCGTTGATGCCATTTGGCACCAACCATCCCAAACAAAATATGTCCTCCGTCCAGTTGACCTATTGGCAGCAGATTAAGTGCTGTAAAGAATAAAGCCAGATAACCTGCCAGTATATATGGATAATGAATGATTTCATTCGGATGAGGGATACGTTCCGGATCGGCTACATAATTTTCCATCAACCAAAACAATAAATTATCACCAAATTTGAAGGTAACCATCTCCTCTCCTTCATAAACATGATCTGCATAGTCAAGACCATATTGTTCGTATTCAGGATGAATTTGGAAAATATATTCTGGCTCAGGTAAGTGCGTGAACCCAAACCAAATTACCATAACGGCCACCACAAATCCCGCCAAAGGACCAGCTATTCCAATGTCGAAATAGTGTTTGAGTCGTAATATGGGTTGTTTGATTCGGATCATGGCTCCCATAGTCCCAAACGAAGGAATAAGTAGGAATCCAAGCCAAAGTGGTATGTAATAAGGTAAAGTCACTGCTACTTTATGATATCTCGCCATGAAGTAGTGACCAAACTCATGAAACGTCAAAATCAACAAGAACGGAATAGAAAACTGCATTCCTCCCACAAAATCAGACCAAGACATTAACAGATCATCCTCTACCCAAAGCAACATTTTTGAATACATCCACTCTGCTCCAGCTAAAGTAGTGGTGATGAAGGTAATGACAAATAAGCCTATATGTATCAGGAGCTGTCTATGAGATTTATCCATGAGAAATGATTTCAAATATTTGATCGGGAAACTCTACTTTCTCGGCATGTAAACCAACTCTCCTGGCGGCTTCTATGTTTTCTAATTTGTCATCCAAAAACAAAGTTCTCTTAGGATCGATGTTTTGATCTAGGATAACATAATTATAGATTTCTTCATCCGGCTTTCGTAAATGAATATCATGGGAATAATAAGCATGGTGTACCAAGGAGCTCATAGTTACGCCAAACTGCTCAGTCATCATCGCTTCAAATTTATCTTCATGCATTGAGTTGGTATTACTCAATACTAAAACCTGAAAATCATTCATCAACTCTTTTATAAAATCGATTCTCCTTGCTGGAATCGCCTTGATCATCATGTTCCAAGTATGTTTGAATACCTCGTGTGTAAGGTCTGTTCCAAAGGTGTGATTGAATGAATCAACAAAATGCTCTTCATTTATTACGCCAGTTTCATATTGGAAAAAGAAATCTGAGCCTATCATCAATTCCTTTAATTCCCGTGTCTTCCCATTTGTTAGCCTGTCAAACTCGGTAATTACAGCTTTTCCGTCAAGGTCTACAATGACTTCTCCCAGGTCAAAAATGATATGATCAATTGTTGATTTATTGTATTTCACTTGTCTTGAATTAAGCGGCAAAGATGTAAAAGGAAGGCTAGAATAAATACCGTCATGCGATTCTTAATTGAAAATTGATCAATGGTATAAACCCCCACACATATTATTAAATCATCTGATTTGCACTATTCTTATATTTGAAATCGTTTTCAAAGGATCGCAATGTTGAATTGCTGTCGGTCCTCACATGCCCTACTGACCTTTGTCAGTATTCAGTGCTACTATTGTTACAGTCATGCGGTGAATTGATTCGTTAGTTTGCATTGTAATAAGATCAATACTAAAACTATGAATAATCCAAGAATTATCGTGATCGGAGGACTCTCAGCTGGACCATCTGCAGCAGCCAAAGCACGCAGGGTAAACGAAAATGCTGAAATACATCTTTTTGAAAAAACATCACATATATCATACGCAACATGCGGAATTCCATATGCTTTATCAGGCAAAATCAAAACCAGAGATAAATTGATGGTTGTTGGCCCTGAGCTTTTAGAAGATCGTTTTGGAATAAAAGTTCATTTGAATGAGCCGGTCATTTCAATTGATACAGACGAACAGAAAGTTTTTACAGATCAGGGAGTGTACGAATATGACAAGCTGGTATATGCCACAGGCGGAACGGCTGTAGTGCCGCCAATCGAGAATCTCGATCAATATGATAGTTGGGCACATGCCAAGACCATTGAGGACTTTGATAGGATCATGAAACGTGGGGTTATTGACAGAGCAGAACATGTTACGGTCGTTGGGGCTGGTTTGATAGGGTTGGAAACTGCAGAAAACCTGATTCATAAAGGTAAAAAGGTTACAGTTATTGAATTTGGGGATCAGGTCTTGGGAAACTGGGATAAGAAATTTGGTATCATGTCTGCATCCATTCTTAAAGAGAATGGTATCGACTTGAAAACCAAAACATTTGTGAAAGCAATAGATCCTGTGACTCAGGAACTGATACTTAATACAGGCGAAAGGATGTTTACTGATTACATGTTGATTGGTATTAGCATCCGTCCGTATACTGCAATGCTCACCAGCAAAGGTGCTGAACACCAACCAAATGGTGCATTGATCGTCAATGAAAAAATGGAAACCAGCATTCCAAATGTCTATGCTGCAGGTGACTGTGCCAGTATAAAAGATCGAATCACAGGTGTAAATAGCTGGTTCCCAATGGGTACTCACTCCAATAAGGGTGGACGTGCAGCTGGCGCTAATGCTGCAGGTGGAAATGAAACATTCAAGGGTGCTTATAGCACGGCCATCATGAAGTTGTTTGATTACACCATTGCCAGGACTGGTTTGGGCTGTAAAGCCATGAACAAGGCCGGAATTAAATACAAAACTTCTTGTAATATCACTGGAACTACACCTGGCTTCTACCCTGATCAGAAAGACCTGATGATGGAAACACATTATGATCCTGAAACTGGCAAAATCTTAGGCTGTGAAATCATTGGTGAACATGGAGTAGACAAGCGGATAGACGTCATGTCAACTGCCATCTATGCTGGTTTAACCATTTATGATCTTCCAAACCTAGACCTTGCTTATGCTCCTCCATACTCTCCGGCCAAAGACCCGGTAGTAGTTGCGGGATTTGTAGCACAAAACTCACTACATAGTGAATACACAGAAGTCAGTGTGTTGGAAGCGGATGAATATTTTGAAAAAGCTTCTGAAGACGAATATGTATTGATCGATACGCGTACTCCTTCAGAGCAACATCAGAAAGGAGTCATCCGAGGTGCCATCAATATTCCACTGCATGATCTTCGCGATAGAATGGATGAACTCGATACAGATAAAAAAATCTATATCCATTGTGCTAAAGGCATTCGTGGATATCTCGCAGCATTGATTCTAACTCACAATGGCTTTAAAAACGTGTTCCACATTGCTGGTGGATTTACTGCATGGGAGAAAATTATAGGTAAAATTGAACAACTCGAGATGGTTGCTGAATAAAACGAAATATTGTTAATTCTATAATTTAGCTTCTGTAAAAGGAGAATTTTTGCGAAAAATACCCGAAAGTGGGTATTTTTTTCGTTTAATGGGATTCGTAACTTTGACGAAATCAAATCAATAACATCCGCCATGAAAAAATTTCTTTCTACATCGCTCATACTCGTAGTGTCTAGTATTTTAGTAATCCTAGGCTTGAAAAAGCAAAAGTCTGGAACAAGCAAAAACGAAGTTCGACTTTTCGTTTAGTATTGAATTATGGATTTAAAATATGAAATGGTGATTCGGAAACGGGTCACCATTTTTTTATGTGCGCCATGCACGCTTTTCTCATCTATAAGGTGAGGTTTTTTTTTTTTTTGAACCAAGTCCTGAGCGAGCCCAGATGGAGAGGAATCGTTAGCTTAAGGCAAGGGTGTCTGAAG
>JAUIAO010000112.1 GCA_030425425.1 Bacteroidia bacterium
GTAGATTTAGATAAAAGCCCAAAATCATGAAAATCGATAATATACTAGTTCCCATTGATTTTTCGTCCTGCTCGAAAAATGCCCTGAAAATAGCGATTGATCTTGCCAAAAAATTTGAAGCCAAAATACACATGATCAATGCGGTCCATATTCACCAGCCACATCCAGATTTTATGGGAGGCAGCCTGGTGGATTCCATCATGGTTGATTATGAAAACCAGGTCAAAGAGAGCTTTAAAGAATTAGAATCTGAAATGATAGAGCTAGCTGATGTGCCACACGAATCAGAGCAATTCATTTCTTATCTGACAGATGCGATTTTTTTAGAGTCTGAACAAAAAAATATAGACCTGATAGTGATGGGAACCAGAGCCAACCATGACCGACTCGAACATTTAATTGGCACGAGAGCTACTGACATTATCGAAACCTCATCAGTGCCTGTCTTGGTCATTCCAGAAACTGTTACCGCATTCAACCCCAAAAACATTGGTTTTGCTTCTGACCGTAAAGAGGTGAGAAACCATCATAAGATGCACCTAATTGAGAAAATCGCACAGTCGTATGACGCCTCCATATTGGCTTTCTCAATAGTAGGCAATCCAAATGACCTGACTAGAGATGAGAGCCATCACCTCAGAGAAATTAATGACATTTTCAAAGATGTAGATTGTTCTACCCGAACAGTAGAGAGTAATTCTATCACAAAAGGCATCAAGGATTTTGCAAATGCACATTCACTGGACATGCTGGCTATGGTGCCACGACAGCATTCCTTTTTTGAACGCTTGTTTAAAAGCTCGATTACTAAAAACATTGCCATTGACATTGATATACCTTTGCTCACTTTCCATGAGTAGAATTCAATGAACAACAAAGTTCGGGATTATGATCCCGCAGATTTGAAAGCACTGCACGAGGGGTTTGTCAGTGCTTTCTCAGACTATTTTGTAACTTTTCAACCGGGTGAAGAACAGTTCAAACGTAGGATAAGCCATAAACTCAACATTGTATCGAAGTATAGCCCTCTCGCCTGGAAAAACGGAAAAGTAGTGAGCTTTGCTTTTCACACCCTCAATAGTTATCAGAATTTACAAACCCTGTACAATGGAGGAACCGGTACCATACCGGTAGAAAGGAGAAATCAACTGGCTTCAGAACTATTGATGCATACGGCACAGAAAGCTAATGATAACGACATAGAGCGAATACTACTAGAAGTAATCGAACATAATACTGCGGCGGTGAATCTGTACTCAAAACTTGGGTATGAGAAAACTCGCCTCCTGAAGTGTTTTAAGTTGAAAAATACCGTTCCAAAGAAGGCTAAGCTTGAGGTTTTACCATCAAATGCGTTGAAATCAGAATATGAAGATTTTGGTGATTTTGAGCCTAGTTTCATTGATAGTTCAAATCAACTAAAATTCAATCTGAGCAATGAAACAATCCTGGAAGCTTATCTAGATGAGGAACTGGCTGGATATATTATTTTCCAATCCAGGCTAGGCCGTATCAGCCAAATAGCGGTGGCGAATAAGCACCGAGGCAAAGATGTGGGAACAGCACTTATCAATGCAGCTCAAAAGAGATCCGCGGGTCTGGACTTAACAATTATGAACATTCCCGAATACGAATACGAGACCATCCATGCATTGGAAAGACTTGGCTTTGAGAATGAATTGAACCAAATTGAGATGGAATTGAAACTGTGAAAATGATCATAAGTAAAATTGGGGCTATTCTTAACCTAAATCCGGATTTACCAAACCCTGATGAGGATATTCATCATCTGGTATATGATAGCAGAAGAGCCTCCGGATCGAAAGATGAATTGTTTTTTGCTCTCAAAGGGAAAAACCGTGATGGACATCAGTTCATTCCTGCTTTGTATGATCTGGGTGTACGAAGTTTTTTAGTAAGCGACCGTTTCGACACATCACCATTCCCGCGAGCAAACTTTCTGAAAGTACCAAACCCACTCATTGCCCTTCAGCAAATTGCTGCTGTTATCCGTTCGGAATTCAACGGAGAGGTCGTTGGCATTACTGGAAGCAACGGAAAAACGATCGTAAAAGAATGGCTATCAACGATTATAGACCATGATAAAAAAGTGCTGAAAAGCCCCAAAAGCTACAATTCTCAACTTGGAGTTCCTATTTCTATTTGGCCACTAAGTGACGAGTTTGAAGTAGCCGTGCTGGAGGCTGGAATTTCCACATCAGGAGAAATGGAAAAACTCGAGTTTATGATCCAACCTCATATCGGTATTTTCACCAATATAGGTGAGGCACATGCCGAAGGTTTTTCATCTTTTGAAGAAAAAATTCAGGAAAAAGCCACGCTATTCAGCAACTCACAAGTGGTGATTTACAGGAAAAGCCACGAGAAAATAGGCCGGGAATTAGCCAAGAAAGGGATCAGAACCATTGCCTGGGAAATCAACGAACCCAAGGCTGACCTGAACATTCAAAAGGAGAAGGATAAAATATCTTTCCAATTTGGGAATCGAGCTTATCATTTGTTACTCCCTTTCAGCAGTGCTTTTGATATAGAAAACATCAGCCATGCGATTGTCTGTTCTATTGTATTGGGTATGGAAAATGACACCATACAGCACGCTATCAACAAGCTGAAGCCAATCCCCATGCGACTGGAGCTAAAAAAGGGAAGAAACAATTCTTATCTACTGGATGACT
>JAUIAO010000113.1 GCA_030425425.1 Bacteroidia bacterium
AGTTGAGCTCGCCAAGCATCGTACGGTCAAAGGTTTCTTCCATAGATTTTCGTCTGTTCCTGAAAATGTACAAAAAGGCCACTGTGCCATAGATGCCCAGTGACAAGCCCAGGTCCCACAATCCTTCATCACTTCCTTTGAGGTAATCTATGAGGACGATGGTAGCCACCACAAAGTTGATAGTCATCAGTCCGATCTCCACTTTGTTGATACGTTGTTCGGCGGATTTACTTTTCTTCCGAATCGAGTCATATAAAGCCTCTTCGTTGATCGCATACATGACTTGCTGGTTTTGACTATCCCATATTTTTTGCATTTGTTCTATGTCCATTAGTAGCTGTAGTTTTCAGATTTTCTAATTAATTCATTTTTGATGCGGTGGATTTTCACCCCGATGTTGTTAGGGTTCAGGCCGGTGATTTCTGCCATTTCCTTATAGCTCATACCCTCTAGCAATAGGAGTGTGAGAGACTTGTCGGCATCATTCATTTTACTGATTTCATCATAGAGCCAGTCCAGGCGCTCATCCTTTTCTCCGGTATCATGCAGTAAATGCTGCGTATCTTCCAGATCTACCTGATTGCGGTGTTTTTTCTCTTTCCTGATCCATTTGATGGCAGTGTTGAGCGATACACGGTAAAGCCAGGTGGTTACTGCTGACTGCCCTTTGAAGGAAGGAATAGATCGGTAAATCTGGAAACTGACCTCCTGAAACAAATCATCCCGGTCCGCGGCAGTGTCTGCATATACCCGGATGATTTTGAAAATCACCGATCGGTATTCCCTGATCCAAAGTTCGAATGTTGCTTGTTGACTCATCTTGTATCAATAGTCCTTCATCTTCAGAAAATCTTACAGACTAAATTCATTTTTTTCTATTTCCAGTGTGAAATGCATTTTTCCACTGCTGTGAATGGGTGGTAAAACCATGTTTAATGTGGTGTATAGGTCCAAAAACCGAATAAAACTGATATCTCTCATTTGTTGTCAATGACAAATGTCAGTTTTCAATGTAACTCATGTAACATCTTTACCCCGGAGTTCTCGCGTATTTTGAAACATCATTAACGTAAAATTGATCATTATGAAAGTAGAACAAATTTATACTGGTTGTCTTGCTGAAGCCGCTTATTACATTGAGTCGGCAGGGGAAGTCGCCATTGTTGATCCATTGCGGGAAGTAGCTCCATATATAGAGAAAGCAGAAGAAAACGGAGCAAAGATCAAATACGTGCTGGAAACACACTTCCATGCGGATTTTGTATCTGGCCATATTGATCTGGCTAAGAAAACAGGGGCTACGATTGTATTTGGCCCCACAGCACAGCCGGGCTACGATGCGCATGTAGCCACAGATGGCGAGATTCTCGAGCTTGGTGATATCAAAATCAAAGTGCTCCATACCCCGGGACACACTATGGAATCGTCCACTTTTTTGTTGATTACTGAAGAAGGAGAGGAGAAGGCGATTTTCTCCGGAGATACTTTGTTTATCGGTGATGTAGGTCGTCCTGATCTCGCAGTTAAATCAGATCTGACCAGAGAAGATCTAGCGGGTCATTTGTTTGATTCTTTGAGAAATAAAATCATGACGCTACCCGATGACGTGATCGTCTATCCGGGGCATGGCGCTGGCTCTGCATGTGGCAAGAATATGAGTCAGGAGACTACAGATACTTTGGGCAATCAGAAGATGTATAATTATGCGCTGAGAGCAGATATGTCGAAGGAGGAGTTTGTAAAAGAAGTGACCTCAGGCTTGGTAGAGCCACCGCAATATTTCCCTAAAAATGCCGTGATGAACAAGACCGGATATGGAAGCATTGATCAGGTATTGGAGAAAGGAATTACTCCTCTGGATGTCAAGCAATTTTTCGATGTAGTAGAGCGCAACGAAGCTTTGATGCTGGATACTCGTGCCAAGGAAGATTTTGTGAAAGGGTTCATTCCTGGTTCCATTTGGATTGGAATAGATGACAATTTTGCTCCATGGGTGGGAGCGTTGATTACGGATTTGCAACAGCCGATAGTGTTCATTGCTGCAGAAGGCCGTGAAGAAGAAGTGGTGACCAGACTTTCCAGAGTAGGGTATGACAATGCACTGGGCTATCTGGAAGGAGGATTTGCTGCATACCAGGAGGCAGGTAAAGAGGTAGATACGCTTCAGGAAATCGATCCGCATGAATTTGCAGAATTGTATGACACCAATGACAATATCAATGCACTGGACGTCAGAAAAGCCAGTGAATATGAGTCTCAGCACATCTCAGGGATATTGAATTTCCCACTTGATTTTATCAACAAAAACATGGATAAAATTGATAGAGGTACGGAGTATTACCTGCATTGCCAGGGAGGCTACAGATCTGTGATTGCAGCTTCTATATTGAGGACCCGAGGCTTTGATAAACTTATAAATGTTCGCGATGGATTTAGCGAAATAAAGAAATCTTGCAGCAAAGTGACAGAGTATCACGAACCTGAAACAATGCTGTAGGATAGTTTTGAGTGGTTGATTGAAACCCCGGTCTGGAGAGGCTGGGGTTTTTTATGTGCGCCATGCACGCTTTTCTCATCTATAAGGTGAGGTTTTTTTTTGAACCAAGTCCTGAGCGAGCCCAGATGGAGAGGAATCGTTAGCTTAAGGCAAGGGTGTCTGAAGCAATTC
>JAUIAO010000082.1 GCA_030425425.1 Bacteroidia bacterium
GACACCCGCAGGGCAGACAGTGTGCACACAGTGCTCTCTGGCTGGTATGGCACAAAGACTGCAGCTCCGGCTGGGCAGCACTCCTATAAACCGGGGGAGACTGAGCTATGGTACGATGAAATGAACCACAAAAACGGGAATCCAGAGAGAATGAAAAATTTACGATGAATAAGCTTTGAAAGCAGTACCTAGGGAGACTGAACAAATCACGAAAAATGAGACAAGGAAATGAGGGGTGGGAAAAAGCAAGTGTGCTGAAAGATCTGGCCTGAAGGTAAAGGATTGCGGTATCTTTCAGTACTCTTGCTGCGGGTGCCAGCAGTGGCCAACTGGAACATGTGGAGGGTGGTAACTGCTGGTTGATTAATTATCTTTGTTCGGATTAATAAACATAGAGGACTATGGCAGTGAACAAAGAAGAATGGAAAGCAATTGATGGGTTTTCCAATTATGAAATATCTGATAAAGGGAGGGTTCGAAGTGTATCTCGTAAAGTGTTTCATGGTGGAATGAAGAAAGAAATGAAGCTCAAAGGGAAGCTCATGCGTCAGAGGTGGCACCAAAAAGCGAAATGCTATATCCTTGATATGATAGATGATGACAAAAAAAGAAGGACATTTTATCCTCATCTAGGAACTGCTAAGGCCTTTGTGCCAAAATCAAATGAGGATCAGACAAAAGTGATTCATATAGATAATAATCCAAAAAATAACAAAGCCGAGAACCTTCAATGGATGACCCCTTCAGCACATATGAAATGGCAATTTGAGGTTGGGAATAAGGACAATAGAAAGGTTTGGAAGATTAGAAAGAAGCTGTATAAAAATGGAATTAAGCCTAAAACTAAACTTCCAGAAAGGCCCAAGAAACAAAATAGCTGATATCAAAAATATTACTAGACCTAAATCTATTGCCAAATTAAAAGATAGCATACAATAATCGAAGCCTCAAAATATGCATAGTGCATTAAAAAATGTATTGGTAGTTCTCCTTATTTCAGCTTTAGTATTATCCGGATCAGGACAAATACCAACTGGATATTATAATGCTGCTGATGGGCTCTCAGGAGGTGCATTGAAAGCTGCATTGAATAATATTATTGATGGGCATACTGAATATCCATATACCAGTTCTTCAACTGATGTTTGGGATTTGCTGAAAGTTGCTGATCGGGATCCGAATAATCCGGATAATGTGTTGTGTATTTATTCAGGTTTTTCAATTCCTGCTGATATTGAATAAGATGGCGGTGATGGTTGGAGCAGAGAACATGTCTGGGCAAAGTCACGTGGTGATTTTGGGACAGATAGAGGAGCTGGAACTGACCTTCACCATTTGAGAGCTGCTGATATTTCTACGAATTCTGCCAGGACTAACAGGGCATTTGCCGAATGCTCTAAGCCTTATACTGATGTTGCAGGAACATACAATGGTGCCACCGGCTCGTTTACATCAGATACTGAATTTGTTTGGATGCCTCCAGCAAATGTGAAAGGTGATGTGGCAAGAATGATCTTCTATATGGCTACCAGGTATGAAGGTGAACATGGAGAACCTGATCTGGAGCTTACTGAAGAGATTTTGGAGAATACTGATCAATCTCCTGTTCATGGGAAGTTGTCCGATCTATTGAAATGGCATACGGAAGACCCGGTAGATGAAGCAGAGCGAAATAGAAATGAGATTGTGTATGGATTTCAGGGAAACAGAAACCCATTTATTGATCATCCTGATTGGGTGACAGCTATATGGGGATCGGGTATTCCTGATGATCAGCCTATTGATGAACCAATCGTGGCGAATGATCGGAGTTTGTTTTTCTCTGAATACTTCGAAGGAAGTAGTTACAATAAGGCAATTGAGATTTATAATCCTACGGGTTATTCTATGAATTTGGGTGATTATGAATTGAGGAGGTATAGTAATGGAGCAACTGAACCTACAAGGACATTAGCCTTGAGTGGTACGCTGAATGAAAATGATGTTTTTGTGGTGGCTTATCCTTCAGCACATCCGGTGATACTCAGCGAGGCAGATGTTACAAGTGATGTTGTGAATTTTAATGGCAATGATGCTATCGGATTATATAAGGGTGAAGATCTTATTGATTTGTTTGGTGTGATTGGAAATGATCCAGGAAGTGCATGGGAGGATGATGGAGTATCAACGGTTAATAAGACTTTGGTTAGGAAAGTAAAGATTGATGTAGGAAAAAGTGTTGGTTTTGATCCAATCTATCTTTTGAGTGAAGAGTGGGATGTGTATGAGGAGGATGATTTTTCAATGATTGGCAAACATTCGTTTGAACCAACAATCATTTATTGGGATGGTTCATTTGATTCTGATTGGGATATGGCTTCAAACTGGAATGGTGGGATGGTTCCTGCCTCCTCATCTCATGTGATTATTCCTATTACATTGAAGTGGCCATTGATCAATGGGGATGCTGCTGTGAATGATATTCAGATAGAAGCTGAGACAAGAATCACCATTAGTTCAGGGTCATCTCTTACTATTTTAGGTACTGCTTCAGGTGATGGTGAAGTTACAATTCGAAGGAAAACAAAGGGATCTGCTGGATACAGTATTGTTGGAGCACCTGTGAATGATATTGATTTGGAGGATTTACAAGCTCAATACATGTATTCATACAATGAGGTGGATGGTAGTTGGAACAAACCTTCAGGATCAATGAGTCCTGGAAAGGGATACTTTGTGGGGTATGATGAATCTGATCCTGAAATATCGCTAACAGGAATCCCTGTTTCCGGAGCTATAGAAGTAATGATTGATAAGAATGGTGAGGGTTTTAATCTTGTTGCAAATCCATATATGGCACCAATTTCAATTTCCGATTTCTTACTAACTGAAAACAATAGTTCTTTGATTACCGGAAGTGTTTACTTGTGGGACGATGGTGGTCAGAATGTAGGTGGTTCTCGTGGAGGAGATTATGTGACAGTGAATAGTGTTGGTGTTGTAGGGTTAAATAATCTGAATGATGGAATAACTGGAGAAAAAGGAAATATTGGAGCCAATGCCGGAAATATTGGGTCAATGCAAGGGTTCTTTGTTCAAGCGACCGGAGGAGGAAATTTAGTATTTACTCCAGATATGCAATTGATGACACCTGGTGCCAATGCCGATGAAAACTACTACAGGAAAAAAGATAATGGAAATCTAATAGTCAAGTTGGGATTGTCTGGGAATGGTCTTTATAATGAAACAATGGTAGGGTTTCTCCCTAATGGCACTGCTGGCTTGGATTATTCGATAGATGCTGAGAAGTTGTCTGGAAATGAGCTTATATCACTGTTTAGCTTGATTGATGATAAGAGGTTTGCAATTCAAGGAGTACCACATGATGTTCAAGGACAACAATTAAAGTTGGGGTTTGATATCGGATTACCAGGTATGTATGAGTTGTCAGTAGTTGAAGTAACTGGCGAAATTGGATTTGGTAAATTGATCTTACTTGATCATGGGAATGATGAGATAATTGAATTGAATGAGACAACTAAGATTCAGTTTTACTGTCCTGGTGTTGTTGATGCGAGGAGGTTTGAATTGTTATATAACCCTGAAGAAATTCTGAGTTTGGAAGAATTGAATTCAGGTCTTTGGATCAGTTATTTAAATGGTCAAATGACAATCTTGGCTGAAGGAGATGGTCTTAAAAATGTTGAAATATACTCTCTGGATGGTAGAAAGGTGTTTCATGATTGGGTACGATTCTCTTCTGGAAAGGCTGAGATCAAACCAATATTGAAAAGAGGGATGGTTTATGTTTTGAGGGTTGGTGGAGAGAGTGTGAAGTTTGTGGTGAGCAAATGACATAAAAAAGGAAGTTCGAACTTATATTCCTTAAGCTATTGCTTTGATTATCCCGTCTGTTCATTTTATAAGCGTATAATTAGCATTATTATGCTCTCTTGCTATAGGTCCTATTAGGTCCTATCTGGAACATGTGCAGGGTGGTCAGTGGTTGTGGATGATTATCACTCTTATTTCGTAGAGAAATAAAGTAGGAAATTTCAATTTTATGATCTGCGTGCCACAGACCATCGGTTAGGATTGCTAAAGTTGATATGATTAGTGATCTGACCAGAATCAAAACCAGTAAATGGTAAGTGTAACTAAACGGTTAAGAGTATTCATCATTGAAAAAACCACATTGGTATAATTTGAGACAAATTGAAGGGATGGCGAAAAGCAAGTGTAGCACTTTTCGGAATGCAGCCTTGAGGAATGGAATAAAGGGCTACTCTTGCTGTGGGTGACCAGAATCTTGTAAGTGCAGTCCCGATATTGATCGGGACGGAATTCACATGCTGGAGGGATAAAGGGTGAAGAGGAATTAAAAGTGGCGGGATTGTTCTTCCCAAATAACACTTAAAACTGTATTGAATTTAGGGGTAACTATACAGTATTCATAAAAATTAAAATCATTGTCATTTTCCCATGATTTCAGTTCGAACCATGTGGATTTCCAAATCTCTTGCTTACTCTCATTTTTGGGATAAATTTTTCCCTTATTGAAGTATTCGGTTGCCACTGAATGTTCTGGTGGGGCAAGATTAGTCTTGTCTATAATATAGTGATCAAAAGAATCTGGACGTATCCAGTACTTAACCTTATTGGCGTAGCTATATACCAAGCATATTGGGTGATGACCAAATTTAAAATAACGATAGGCAACTGAGGTAATGCTACTTTTAAAGTGATCCGCTAAAAACCTCAATAATTCTGGACCAAACTCATAATCATCTGAAATTTCCCGGAAGCTTTTTTCCGGCATTATTAATTCTGATGCAAATTCATTTGCTTCGGTTTCTTGATTACCAGTTTTAAAATATTCTAGTGTAGCATCAGTATCATTATGTAATTGAAAGTGCTCTCTGTGCATGCATAGATGCCCAATTTCGTGCCCTATTGTAAACCGTTTTTTGCCAGGGTATTCAATATCAGAGTTAATAGTAATGATGGTTTTACGATCTCCAAAAACTATTCTCCCATCGGCATATGACATGGGTTTTTCAATAACTGTTGCACCCAATCCTGCTGCGACTAATTCTAATGGAATTTCATTCAGATCAGAAAAACCATTCTCTTTCATAAATTTCTTAGCTGCAATCTGCCCAGGGGATATCATTTTAGACCTTCGCTATCTTCTAAATCTTCTAAAAGCTTCGATAGATCAGTATCACTCAATACATCTCTAAGCTCATCATCTGACCATTTATCAAGGTTTCTAAACTGAAATGATGCCTTCTTCTCAGATAAAGCATTTTTGAGGATATCACCTGCAAGTGTAGCATTACGTTCAAAAAGTTCTTTGAACTTATCCTTAAGTTTCTCTAGTAGGTATGAATCATTAGCTTTATTGGTATTAGCCTTAGCTAAAAACAATGCCTTCTTGAATTCATTTACTCCAGTAACCTTTAGGTTTTCTGCATCTATCTCTAATTCAGCCAAAAACGCCTTAGCATTATCATAGCTTTCTGTGACGGAATTCGCTGATAATTCATCGAAACGATCAAATATTGATATGTGCGATCTCCTTTTCATCTTAGGATAATTTTTGTCTTAATTTTTTCAATTTACTTTTTAGTCTCCTCCAGGCATTATGGAAATCAGAATCAGAAATACCTAATTCCTCCTTAATAGCCTGAGGTTTTACTATGCCCTCCGCCATACACTCGAAAATCATAAGCTCTTCATCAGTTGCACCCTCATCTTCGAGAAACTGAAAAGCTTCCTTTCTTTGCTCTTCATAAGCAAGTGTATCTTCACGACTTAAATCTTCTGAATTATCTATTACTAAAGACTTGAGTTCTTCTTTACTCCGAGACTTTTTAAATGAGTTATTCAAGTGACTATCAATAACACTTATTATAAAATCTTTAAGAGTTGCGTATTCAGAACGGTTCCATTTCCGAGTTTCTTCTATCAAAATGAGTGATAAAACTTCGCTAAGTTTTTGATCCGCACGCTCTATTAGGTCTTTCTTGTTGGAAGTTATGCCATATCTATAAATGAAGCGATTAATAGTGTGGGCCACTAAAATCACCCAAAGTTCTTCCCAGTTCTCTTTATGAAGGGCCTGTGATAAGACTTCTTTTGATACTATGTCTTTAGATATTTCCACTTGTTCACCCATAGATGCTCAAATTCTGAAAAAAATTACAATCTCAATCGTAAATAATTTCTAGCTGTCAGCATATAAATATGAAAACAATAAATAAAGTAACAAAAATATGGCAACAAACAAACCGTATGGCGATAACGCCAGAAAAGGGCAAGTGAGAGGGAGGTCTCAAACCCAAAATCCAAAAACAGGTCAATGGACTAAAAGAGATACGGAAACCGGGAGGTTTATGGATGGTAAAAAGGATGGATCACTCTTTAAAGGTGTGAGAAAGGAGAATGGAAAATGAACAAAATCAAATTTGATAACACCACTGTAGCAATAATAATTATAGCATTGGCGCTCATCTTTTTAGTTGCCAGAAAGCATTTTAATTCCGCTAGTCAACGAATTGTTGAGCTGGAGGAGGAATTGAAGCATGAACTAGAAAAACTAAAAATATCCAAGGAACGACAGAATGAATTAACCAGGAAAGCAGTAAAAACCTATCAAATGGTTGTTGGATTTACTTTTCTGGCATTTTGCCTTGTTATCGGAATTTCGATTGGGTTTGGGATGTCTTATGCAGATGCATTGGAAGTTAATGTTGGAACTGTAGGGCTGGGTTTAGCCATGATTTCTGTGATTGGTTATAACTCCTGGAATCCAGACAAATTATTAAATGCTCTGAAAGAGAAAATCAAAATCCAGACTTATAAAAAGGATGGATTTGACCCATATGACATGGAACTTGCTCAGCTTCGGGTTGATGATCTACATGATCAATTGGAAAAGGAAAGAGAGAAATTGTTAGCAGACGGCATGACATTGGGAATGAATGTCAGTTAAAAGCTGACAAAAAGACTGACAAAAAACGCAGTTGTCATACAAATCAGTTGATTATGACTGAATAAAGCGATTGGCACGATGCTGGCATTGTCAAAAAAAAAATGTGCCAATTGGCGTTGGCACATTTATAATACCCTTCAGCTCAAAGTGAGCTTGCTTAGGTAGGTTTTACGAATTGCAAAGTTAAAATGTTAGCGCATTTTACCAAATCCCCCGAAGCAAGCCATTTTGGACTGATAAATAAAGCACTCTGGTGAGGTGTATTTTATCAATTTAAAGCCCAAAATAAATGGCAAAACATGTACTAAAATTTTATCCTGTCGCAAATGGCGACACCACGCTGCTTAAACTAGTAGACAAAACAACTATTCTGATAGATTGCAAAATCAGAGATGGTGAAAAAGACACGAACGGAAATGAGATTTTCGATGTAAAAAAGGATTTGCTCACTGAAATTCAGAAGTCTAAATCCACTCCATTTCTTGATGTATTTGTCCTGACACATGGAGATCATGATCATTGTCAGGGATTTGAGAAACATTTTTATTCGGGTAAGCCTGAAAACTATGCCAAGTCAAATCGTGATAATGACGAAATCCTGATCAATGAATTGTGGGTGACATCAAACATTTTCGGAGAACATGGAAATGATGATGCAAAAGCTGTGAAGAAGGAAGCTGAGAGGAGAAGGAGACTATATCTCAATGATGATGCTTCCAAAGATGACGATGGCAATCGCCTTAGGATGATTGGCTATGATGGGGACAAGAAATTTGAGAAAGTCCCTAACAATGTTCCAGGAGACACAATTACCTTGAAAGACATCAATGGCAATTCAGATGAGAATTTTGAATTCTTTGTGCATGGACCATTCAAGCAGTCTTTGATCAATGCCAATGCAGACAAGGATAGGAATAGTTCTTCAATCATTTTGCAAGGCAGATTCAAAGATCATAAAAGCGATGACTGGTCAAGTTTCTTTCTAACTGGAGGCGATGCCGATCACTATCGATGGAATGAGGTGTTGGACAAGTCTAAAAAGAATGGAAATGAGGACAAACTGGATTGGGATATATTCCAAACACCACACCACTGCTCCTGGACATACTTCAACGATGTACCTTATAGCAATGAGGAGAACGATAAACCAAAACAGAGTTCGCTTGATATTCTGGACTATGGAAGATCAGGATCCTTCATAGTGGCATCAAGTAAAGAGATAGTGGATAATGATGATAATCCACCTCACTATGCTGCCAACAAGGAGTACGTGAAAAAGGTGGATAGTGACAAATTCCTGAATACCAACACAAATGTGAGTGAGAAAAAGCCTCAGCCCATAGTCTTCGAAACTTCGGTCGGTGGTTTTAAGAGGACTGATAAAGAAGGAAAAGTGGCAGAAGCAGCATTGCGAGGAGCCAGTGCAGGTTTGATAAAAAAACCATGGTGTAAAACCAATGAATAAGTTTCAGACTGAAATAAATACTACACTATCAAAATTCCCTGGTCTAAGGATTATCGAGCAAAATACTCTGACGGCATTGGAAGGAGAAATTCTACTAGAAGACGGGGAATTTGGTGGTGTATACGACTCGTATAATGTGAGGATAGTAATAGATAAGTGCTTTCCGAATTGTTTTCCAAAGGTGTTTGAGTTAGATAAAAAAATACCTCGAAAACCTTCTAGACATGTTAACCCTGATGAGTCACTTTGCCTTGGAGTTCCTCAGCAAGAGTTGATGATCACACGATCTGGTATTAAGTTATCGGATTTTGTTGAAAACATCGTAAAACCTCACCTATCAAGAGAAACTTTCAGGGAGATAAAAGGCTATTATCCTCATGGAGAATACTCTCATGGATGGAAAGGGATTTTGGAGTATTTCTATGATCAATATCAAACTGATAGTCCAGAAGATGTTTTGCGAATTCTCAGCGCAATTATTAATAATCAACTACCAGATCGCATGTCAGAAGTATGTGTTTGCGGTAAAAATCGAAAGTACAGGAAATGCCATAGGGTGGCCATAGATGAAACTCTTAAACTAAATTTTAACTACATCAAGGAAATGTATATTGGTTTAAAATTATATCTCGATGATCACAATTATAATCTATGAACTAGCTTTTCTGGTTGTAGTAATCATTACATTCTTGCTTCCAGACTTATTCCAAATGCCAGAATGGTACATGGAAAAAATAGTACCTACAAATAGCGCTTTGATAGGGTTGCTGGGAGGAATCTTGTATTGCCTTAGAGGGATTTATAAAAATAGAAGTGTGAACAAAAGCTGGGATGAAAACTGGCATGTTTGGTATTACTTGAGGCCGTTCACTAGTTCAATCAGCGGATTTATTAGTTATGTAATGTTGAGTGCCGGATTATTGACACTTGATGCGGTGCCGGGAGAGACAGAATTTGGATTTTATGCATTTGCGTTTATTGCTGGCTACAATGTTGACAAGTTTTTGCAAAAGCTGGAAGATATTGCTAAAACCATTTGGGGTATAGATAAATCAAGGAGTGGCAATGAGGACAATAAATGAAAGCTAAATAACGCATCATTCCCTCACTTGGATTGTTGATGATACGAAGCAACTTGATCCGAGTTTATGTTTCGTGAATTGAACCCCGAAATCAATTTTTGGTAATCATCCCTTTTTCAATTCTGCCGTCTCAGGATCATAATAGTACTTACTCAAACTCCCTTCTTTGATCAGCTCCACTATTTGATCAATGATGAAGAGTGGTACAAGAAACCATTCTCTGGCCTTCACTGGTTTACCAAACCGATCCAAGATTTCTATATCTAGCCTTGCGGGTGTCAGAAACTTATGAAGAACGCCTTCAAGTTTTACACGATTGATATTCGCCAATTTATAAGTGGCTACAATCTCGACATCAGCCATAAGAAATGTCGGGTCATTTTTCGCGTTGACAATGCGCTTTTCAACTTCTCCTCCTGTCACACCAATTTTATGGACAACATCCCTTTTCTCATGAATAGCTGGGAGATCAGATTTACTTCTCAAAACATAAATGGTTCCACTTTGCTGATCATCAGCGCTGGTTTCTCCAGAGAAAAGTGGTCCATTATCATTTTCGGTAATAAATCGGCTTGTTTCATCCTTATACATTGCACGAATAAGGGACCTCAAGAGAATATTGCTTTCCGTACCATTAGCATAAATCAATCTCAAGCGTCTGTCCTCCTCGCCATTTGGTGCTTTTAAGGGTTCGCCCATTTCCGCGATATAACCCATCTGACCGCTAATAATTATGAACTGATTTAGTTTATAATCTGTCTTGGTGAAACCAGCTTCTTTCCTGAATCTGACGGTTGATCTTAAGCCATTGTCAATGTCCCTTTTTACTGCTTCAAACAAAGGCTTGAACTGCTCAAAATCTTCGCATATCTCTCGATTGGCGATTTCTTCTGCTGCACGCTTTTCTGCACGAGTTTTTACATGCCGCAGATTGGTGATTGAGGTTTCTTCCCGCTCATCCACGCCTAATTCAGCTAATAGCGCATCATCATCAAGATCTTCAATTTCTTCATCTTTAATATCCATTGAGTGATCCAACAGGTTTTGATGATCTAAGTCTTTGACCAATTCCCTGCATTCTTTCAACTTACGGATCTGATCGAGTCGAACTGCATAAAGTCGTTCGAAAATATCCTTAGTCTCGCCATGTTGTGGTAGTCGCTTGTGCTCTGCTACAAACTGTTGTATCTCTTCAAAACCCGCAATGATCCGCTCTTCACGTGGCGTATATTTGACTGCCTTCTTGACTTCAACTTCTATTCCAAGCTCGGCTAGTAGTTCGTCATCTTCCTCCGTTAATTGCTTATTTTTAGCCATTTGCCTGCTCTGATTTTAATCTCGCCAAAAATGCTATTCCTTCAGCCATCCTTTGTTCCCATGCATCCGGTGATTTGATGTCTGGAAGTCTGCCGCGTTCTCTCTTAAACTTCAAGGCTCTTTTTGCCAATTCACGTGCCTCATCCAGCGTAAGATTAGGCTTACGACCTGCTATAACCTGCGCCATAGCTTTGAGGCTTTGTTCATTCATTGCTTTAGATAAAATGGAATATGCTTCGCTAAAAGGATTGATGCTATCGATCCAATCTACATCCAAATCCCGTACATCCATTGCAAACTTTCGTACTCCATCAATCAAGGCAGTATTACCTTTGGCTTCTATGTCAGTGTCATTGTTTAGGATTTTTTTGGCTTGCTGTGTCAGGTTAAGCGCTGCAATGGCATGCTGGCGCACAGCCTCCTGATCTTCGGCATCCAGGTCAGGATATTTGTCTTTGATGATTTTGCCCATACGGACTTGTGTGAGTTCTTCAGGGACAGTTTCCTCATCAAACAAACCTCGCCCTACAGTATGCTTGTCCTGAGCAAAAGCAGCAATCACCTCATTCAAGTCTTCTTTACAGATGCGTTGTGCATCTACACTTTTTGGTTCAGTTAAGCCTTTGATTTCTATCTGATACTGCCCGGTTTCTTTATTGACCCCTACATTACATTTGTCAGGATTGTACCCATCTTCACCATAGTCATAGTTAGTATCTGGCTTAGAATCTGCTCTTTTGGGAACAAAGTTGAATTTTGGTGCCAGTACCTGCTCCATAAGTAAACTCGCTGAGATAGCCTTTAAGGTATCATTGACCGCATCGGTCACGGTTTCCTCAGCGGCATCTGGTTCGGCAATGAGATTGGTAAACCGCGCATGGGTCTTGTTCGGAGCATCACGGGTGGCACGCCCTATGATCTGGACGATCTCTGTCAAACTTGAGCGATAACCTACGGTCAGTGCGTGCTCGCACCAGATCCAGTCAAAACCTTCTTTGGCCATGCCCAGGGCGATAATAATGTCCACATGGTCTTTGTTCTTTTTGGCTTCTGGTAGTTTCAAGGCTGCCGATACTTTGTTTCGCTTGGTCGCGTCATCATCTACCAGATCAGCAACTTTCAAAATCCTCCCACTTTCTGTTTTAATGAGGTGAAAGCCAGTCTGTACATCTACCCCTTGCCATTCTCCCAGCTCGTGCATGATGTGGTTGACTTCTTTAATCTTATCACCCATACTTTCCCGTGAGTTGACATTCGGTATGTGGATAATGGTCTTCTCTTCCGGATTGAGCACCTGCATTATGTCTTCAGCATAAGCTCCGCTATAAAAGTAGTAGCCTATGTTGAGTGTCTTGAGATACTCATAGCCATTGAGCTGATCATAGTAGGTGTAGGTGACAGTTTCAAACTTCGCTTCGTCCTCCGGTAACAGTACGGGATTGGCATCCCCACGGAAATACGAACCAGTCAAAGCTACAATATGCACTTTGTCGCGTGCCACAAATTGCTTGAGCTGCATGCCCAACACATTGTCTTCATCAGCACTTACATGGTGAAATTCATCGATGGCCAGCAAGCAATCATCAAATACATCGACTCCAAATCGCTCTATCGCAAAGCGAAAGGTAGAGTGAGTACACACCAATATCTGATCGTCACTTTCTAAAAATGATTTTACTGAATTGACTTTGCTACCATCTTCTCCCGGAGAGTTGCAGAGATTCCACTTTGGGACCATCTCCCAATCATAATAAAAGCCAAACCTCGTCAAAGGCTCATTGGCAAAGCTGGAACCAATGGACTTCTCGGGTACTGCCACGATGGCCTTCTTTACTCCTTGCTTATTAAGCTTATCCAGTGCGATGAACATCAGTGCACGGCTTTTACCTGAAGCTGGAGGTGACTTGATGAGCAGATACTGCTCTCCACGCTTTTCATAGGCCTGCTCCTGCATGGCACGCATGCCCAGTTCATTGGAGGTGGTGGAGCCTCCGGTTTGTTTATAGTTGACCGTGACGGACGGTATGTGCTTTTTACTCATGCTGTTTTCTTTTTAGCGGTCATTTGGGTGTATAGTTCAAAGAGCTTTTCCAAACGCTCGGTATCGTTTTTAAATCTCCTGCCGATATAGATGCGCTCCAGTACCTCATCATTGCGCTCATGAGCTCGGCGGAGGTCTGCTGGCATCTTATCTGGATCATAGAGGTCTGCGATGGTAGCTGGAAAGTGCCGCTCCCGTGCGATCAGAATCTCCTCCGCACAGCGAGTCAGGTCTGCTTTGTTCTTATCAGTCAATGTAGGGACAGGAAAGGTGTTCCATCCCATCGTGTTAGAATACCTTAATCGAGTTTCAAGTTGTCCGCAGACTGTGGCTATCCATGCTAGATGCAATTTTGAGGCGATTAGAGAAATATTCCAAATTGGAGCATCATATAAAGCAAATGCGCTATCACTAATGACCGTTTTTCCTGCTAAAACAGCAATTGGAATGTAATCACGTCTTTCAGATGTAACCCTTGGAATTATCATGGCATTATAAGAATCCTTATGCCTTGCTTCAGCAAAACGATGAGGCAGTTTAGCCAATTCTTTTGTTGCTTTTTTTGTACTTGATGCACGCATCTGACCTACTGCTTTGACTCTATCTGCTACATTTTTTATTTCGAGCACTTTTTCTAATTGTTCATCATCTATCCAAAGACAAAATCTTAATTTCCCCTGAACGGCATCTTCTGAACCTAAATATGGTTTAATAACCTTATTCATTATAGGTGCAGAGTTTCTCATTTCTATTGCTTCATTACAAGATAAAATTAAGTTTCCTCCATCAGCTGGCTTACTCCCATAGTCCATAGATGAAAACTCAGAAAGAGGTTTGCTCTCCTTTTGGACAATTATGTGATTGGCATTTACTAAATAGGCATTGATGTTTTCTGCCTTTTTTTCGAGTGTCTCTCCATTCTTATCTAATGTATAAAGCCTTCTTGATCCATCAATATGATTTGACATGCCTATTATCGCGACCGTAACCCCAGCATTGTGGCTGGCCAGGTTAGCCCATTTGAAGGAAGAATGCGCGAAGTGTATTTCATGCCCTGTCCTAAAGATCAGCGGCCACAGGATTGGTACTTGTTGGCCCTGGCAGATGGAGTTGGTCGATACAAATGCAGATGCTGTATTGGTGTGTCTACCATATTCTGCCGCTTTCATAAACCAGCCGGCTACATAGTCCAGTGACTTCCAGGATTTGGTTTTGCCTTTGAAGATTGCTTCTAGATCGGCCTTTTGCTCTTTGGACTGCCAGGTAGAGCCCAGGTATGGAGGATTGCCACAGATATAGGTTTCCCCGCCTTTGTTCTTAAAATCTATTTCAGCTTGTTCTTCGATACTAAACAGGTCTTCTAGAAAGTGCTTTACACCAGTCCCTGTGGGCGGACAAATAGCCAGCCATTCAGTCTTGAGTGCATTCCCTTTATAAATCCAGTTTTTGACATCTAGTGGGAGAAACTCTGCCAGTGCGAGCTTCTGTCCTCTATAGATCACATCGCACTGGTATTCTGCTATAATCAGGGCGAGTCGGGCTATCTCTGCTGAAAAGTCACGCAGCTCTATTCCCCTGTAATTAGTTAGAGGTATCTCTGTCACCCGGTCAGCCTCACCCATCCGCGCGTTGATCTCATGCTCAATCTTTCTTAGTTCCTTGTAAGCAATCACAAGAAAGTTGCCTGAGCCACAGGCTGGGTCAAATACCCGTATGCGAGAGATGCGGTCTCTGAGTGCGATCACTTTGTCTTTGTCTTTTCCAGCTTTGTCCAGCTGTTCCCGTAGCTCATCAAGGAAGAGCGGATTGAGCACCTTGAGGATATTAGGCACGGAGGTATAGTGCATACCCAAAGCACCTCGCTCGTCCTCATCTGCTACAGCCTGTATCATAGACCCGAAGATATCCGGGTTGATCCTTTTCCAATCCAGATTACCCACATGGATCAGGTAGGATCTCGCAATCTTAGTAAACCGTGGTACCTCTGTAGAACCGCTGAAGAGTTCACCATTGACATAAGGAAAGGTATTCGCCCAGTTTTTCACACCTTCGGCTTGCCTATAAGCCATTTTGATGTCCATGGCCCGAAATACCTCACTGATGATCTCATGGGTATCTGATGCATCGCTGGCACTCATCTGCTGCACGGTGGCAGTAAATAGTTTGTCCCCGTGAAAGATATCTGTATCCTCAGCAAAGAAGCAGAATATGAGCCTCGCCAAGAAGTGGTTCATATCGTGCCTACGCTCAACAGTAGCCCAATCGGGGTTGTGTCTGAGTAGCTCAATGTACAGTTTGTTGAGGCGGCTGGTAGCCTTGATGTCAAAGGCATTTTCACGGATCTGCTTGACGGTACTGATACCCGCCAGTGGCAGGAAAAACCCAAAGTGATTGTGAAAGCTGGTGTATTCACAGGCTATGGTTTCGCCAGCACTCAGCTCTTCCGCCTGGAAGTCCACGCCATCTGTAGCGAGGATAAATTTGGCTTTAGCCTTTGCCGTAGCAGGGCTTTCCTTCAATGCTTTTAGGGTGTCGGACACCTTTCCAGCATCACTTACAGCTATATGTATGTTGTTTTGCTGGAGAACTCCACCGTCAATATCTGATTTATTGTTGTTGCCTGTCTTGAGTCGCTTGATGGTGGTTTCCTTATTGCCAAAGGCTTCCAAAAATTGATATGGAAACTCTATCGGATCAAATGCCTGTTCTGCCAAGAGCGATACCGCCTCTTCTATTTCTACTGCGTTCATTTACGGTTGCTCACAATTAAATCTATCACATCTACATCCAGTATATCGGCTATTCTATTGAGATCTTCTAGACTAGGTTGCCTCCTGTTCTGCACATAAGAGTTGACCATGTTATAACTCTTGCCAAGCGTCTCTGATAGCCAGGTTTGTGTCATTTCTTTTTCGGATAAAACTTCCTTAATTCTATTCATTTAGATTATCTCATTCGGTGAGATAATGTGAAAGTATTTAGATTTCTTATACCATGCAATGTTGTGCGTGAAGAAATATCGTGGTGGATTGTCTGTAAGCACTAGAAGGGATTTTGCAATGTACTTTTCTGCAATAAATTGAAATCGCAAAGCTGCTCTGCACTGGTTCTAAACGGGGGATTGAGTTTGGATGCGGTTTACTTGTGTATGGTTGATAAATTATTGGCGTTTGTCGTCTGAACTGAACGAAATCAAATTATAAGACCCCTCTGTTTCTCCCCTAAAATAGGGGAGAATAGTTCTAGGTGCGCTTATCACTAGATGAGAAAGAAATCAAATTACACTGTTCCCTTAACCTAGATCTCACTCTTGGGCCATAAGCCTCCTCGATTTGGTGACTCGTGAGATTTGTGGTTATGTGAGTTAGCATTCCCTGGCTGATGAATTGGTCATATGACTAGCCGTCCGCCGGGAGAATAGGATTTCAGCCATCAATTTTGCTTCGTCATTAGTTAAACATCTAAATTCTCTTGTCTCTAGAAGTGAAAGATACGAGATTACACATTTCACGTAATCGTGAGCGTACTCTTGAACCATAGACATTTTCTAATTGTGTACTCGTTAAATTGGTAGTGGCATGTGTAATCATATCTGCACTGACGAATAGGTCATATCGACTCATAATAATTTCGGCCATGACATTGGTGTCGTTTCCAAAATATTTGATGCTGCTCTCAGCTCCAAGGTCATCAAAGCAATAGGTCTTAGGCACCAGCTGGCCATCTTTAGGTTCGTATGAATGGTCACTGTATTTGTCGAACACGGGAAAGCCATTGCGATGAAACTCGAAGGTGATCTGTCGGCAAGGTTTCATGACATGATGAGTATAGGCTGCTGAGATGTAGCGCATGAGATTCATTAGAGACGTTTTGCCACAACCAATGGGGCCTGTGAGCAAAATACCCTTCCGAAAGGAAATATTGAGTCTGGAGGCGTTTTCTGAGTCTCGAAGGAAATAAACCAAGAGTTTGAAGATGACTAAGTGATCTTCTTCATGGATTTGGAAGTGGTCACCGTAAAGCCTTTTTCCTGAGTGTTCGAGGATGGAGAGGGCTTCTGGGAAGGGGAATTTCTCTGAATGGCAAGTTTCAGCTGATGAAGGAGATCCCGGATCTTCACTGCGTTGCGTCCGGGATGACGTGTTGGAAAAAAGATCATCTTCTTTTGCAATGCTGTACATTCTATTTACGTAAATGACGGTTTTGTGCCAATTGAATTTCCATTTTTTTCATCAGAGAGGTTCATCATAATTTTTAAAATTTTCATTCCCTTGTTTTATATGTTTATACTGTTTATTATGTTTTATATAAGGTCCCACGAGTTGCCCATTAGTTGTCCCACTACCTGTCTCACCACCTGTACCACTACCTGTCTCGAATTTGTGCAAGTGAACCTCGCTACCGACCATGGGATTAAATGAAGGTCTGTAGTCAATATATCCCCATTGATGCAGCTCCTTCATGCACTTTGAATAAGTGTTTTTAGAGCCCATACAGCAGAGTCTCATAAGCTCCTCTCGGTTAACCTTTATTGGATCTTGAAATCTGTTTAAGTTCCAAAATTGGAAGAGTGCTACATACAACCCGAAGTGGGTTATATGT
>JAUIAO010000083.1 GCA_030425425.1 Bacteroidia bacterium
GCAAATTGATCTCCTTGCGATTAACCATTTTGGTGATTTTGATAATAGCACCAAAATCGCTCATATACCTGAATAATCGAAGTTTTCACTCAACTTCTAATTCCCTAATGCATAATTGGGGTTAAAAGAATTTATGAGTGATCGCTTCAACCTGCATGAAGATGCTGAGCGAGAAACGACCACAATCAATGAGATTAAAAAAGGTGTAGAGTTCAAAGGTGCTAATCTTTGGATCCTAATCTTCGCCATATTTATTGCTTCAATCGGCCTTAATGTCAATTCCACAGCTGTAATCATTGGTGCGATGTTGATCTCCCCATTGATGGGTCCGATTATTGGGATTGGGCTGGGAGCTGGGATCAATGATTTTGAGCTAATCAAAAAAGCTTTAAGAAACTTGGGAGTTGCCGTACTGGCCAGTGTGATCACTTCATCGTTATACTTTTTAATTACACCGCTGCACGAAGCACAGTCAGAGCTGCTTGCCAGAACAGAACCAACTTTATGGGATGTGTTGATTGCCTTTTTTGGTGGTTTGGCAGGAATTGTTGCAGGTTCAAGAAAGGAGAAATCCAATGCAATTCCGGGTGTTGCGATCGCCACCGCCCTGATGCCGCCATTGTGTACGGCAGGTTATGGTTTGGCCACAGCCAATTGGTATTACTTCGTAGGTGCTTTTTACCTCTTTTTCATCAATAGCGTTTTGATCAGTGTGGCTACTTTCCTGATTGTAAGACTGCTGAAATACCCAAAGAAACAATTTGAAGATGCAGCTACAGAGAGAAGAGTCAAATCATATATAGCAGTTTTTGTGGTATTGACAATTATACCAAGTATTTATTTAGCCTATAATGTAGTTAGGAGAACTCTATTTGAGCAAAACGCACGCAATTTTATTTCCACAGAGTTTGTTTTTGATCAGACTCAGGTAATAAGTGAAAACTTTGCCTTACAGGATGAGGAAGCCATCATAGAGGTCACCTTATATGGTAAGATGCTAACAGATGAGGAAATTAGTCTGCTAAGAAAAAAACTTACCAATTATAAATTGGACAATACTCAGTTGAAAATAAGGCAGGGATATCAGGAAGATAAGTCTGAAGAGACCCGGTTAGAATTTGAGCGCATGGGAGAATCGCTTAAAGGAGATATTTTGGAAAACCTATATAAGAAAAGCGAGGAGGTGATCAAGACCAAAGATGATCAAATCGCACTCCTCGAAAAGCAGGTTAGAGCCATGGAGTCTTCCATTTACCCCATATCAGATATCAATTCAGAGCTAAAAATTCAATACAGTCAATTGTCTAATCTTGCTTTAGGTGATATGCTCAATCAGTCAGGTGATACAATTACTTATGCTGTGGCATCTTTCGACAAGAAAATCTACAACAAAGACTTACAAAAAATTGAGGATTGGCTTAAGCTCAGAACAAAAGCAGATTCATTGATTTTAGTAGTAAAGTAGTCAATGGTGATCGGTGAACAGTTATCGGTTGACCAATGGTTTATGCTGAAATAGAGTGAAATAGTAGAAATTTTATTCTACTCAATAACTACTTACCAATATCCAATGCGGTTGCTATTTGTTGATGAACAAATTCAGCCGCTACCTTGTTCTCAATATCTTTTCGATAGATTGTCGGTAGTATTTCGTAGGTAATTTTCTGTCCGATTTGGAGTGGAAAAGAGCCTTTGTGAAAAACCTTATAATTTCCATGTACTACGAAAGGTACAATTGGCAAATTTTCAGAATGATCGACAAGAGCTTGCAAACCTCCAGATTTGAAAGGTTTCAATTGACCATTTCTGCTTCTGGTTCCTTCCGGGAAGATACAGATTGAAAATCCATTGGCTTTCAATTGTTCAGCATATTCACCAATCTGTATGATGGTTTCAGATCCCTTTTTTCGGTCTATTAAAAGCGAACCTCCTTTCTTTAAGTTGAATGAAATAGAAGGAACCCAATCGCTCAATTCTTTCTTTGCGATGAACTTGACATGATGCTTTCTTAATAACCAGATAATTGGAGGAATGTCCATCATGCTCTGGTGGTTTGACACAATGATCACTGACCTGTCCTCAGGTAAGTTTTCAAGACCTTTGACAGCAATGTGGGTTCCCAAAAGCCTCATTTCATTGGAGAGAAAAAAATTCATCCAATCCACGACCTTTTTGTGCGCCTGATAGCCCAGTGTATAATAACTAATCAGCTGAAAGACATGAAATATTACCAGAGTCAACCCAAAAACAAAATAGAAGATTAAGGTAAGAAAAGTGGCAAGTAAGGAGCGAAGAAGACTAAACATGACAGCCATTAGAAAAGTGACATTATGCGCACAAATCTATGATAATTCGTCAGATATGGAAAGTTGAAAAGTTGTTTAAGAAAATGCGTTTTTAGGATGATCTAAAACGAAAAAACCGCCTTTCGGCGGTTTTTATATCAGGACAATGCCCTGGAAAAACTTTTGTTTAAGATAGTTTGGTATAAATGACCAAACTGGTCGTAACACCAATCCCTTAATTTTTTGATTTCATCTGCGACAAGGGATTTAATCGCCTTGTTGAGCTCTTTTTCGAAGAGCCAACGGTCAAAACTCACTTTTGAAAGAATGGTTTTGCAGTACTCTAACATGTGAATTTTTGTTAAAGGTTTAACATTAAACTGGATTTATCGTTTTTCCGTCTGAAAAACGAGCTCCTGAAGTTAACAAATTAATAGTTTTGAACCTAGGAGTTTAAGTAAAATATGCAAACGTTTGCAACTCTACTATGATTAAAACGAATTTGGCTTGGTTTGGTTATGCAGTTCTGGCAATTTTCTCACTGAAATTGTCTGCACAGCAGAAGTCTATAGAGATCGGAAGGACAGATATTGCTCTTAATCAATATTTTCAGATTACGGTAAAAATTGAGAATGATCGATTGAAGAACTATGGACCTTTCCCGGATATTGAAGGGTTTGTAAAGCGCGGTACTTCATCGTCTTCTTCCACCAGTTTTGTAAACGGCCGAAGGTCTAGTTCACAAAGTATCATTCAGAATTATCAGCCTACAAAAGAAGGCACATTCCGTGTCAATGGATTTAACATCAATATCAATGGAGAGCAGATTTCTTCTCCGGGGTTTACAATTAAGGTAGGTCCACCCATCCAGCAGAATCAGCAGCGAAGAGACCCCTTTGATCCATTTGATATGTTTAGGAGTCGCGATAGTCAGCCAACGGAATTTGTAGACGTGAATGCTGAGGCATTTTTCGCTTTGACGACTGATAAGAAGGAAGTCTATGTGGGTGAAGGATTTACTACTACTTTGGCTTTTTATGTAGCTCAGTCCAATCAAGCAGATATGCGCTTTTATGATCTGGGAAATCAGATTACGGAGATTGTCAAACAGATCAAGCCAGCCAATTGCTGGGAAGAGAATTTCAATATTGATCAAATACAGGGCGAGCCAACCACAATTAATAACAAACCATACACCCAATACAAGATATATCAAACGGCTTATTATCCTTTGAATACGGATGAGATTAATTTTCCTTCGGTTGGGCTGAAACTTATTAAGTATAAAGTGGCTAAGAACCCTTCGTTTTTTGGTAGGAACAAAAAAGAGGATTTTGAGACATTCTATTCACGACCTAAAAAAGTTATTATCAAAGAACTGCCACCGCACCCGCTGAAAGAGCAAGTGGCAGTGGGTGATTACCGGTTGGCAGAGAAAATCAACTCAGTTGATCTGAAAACTGGAGAAAGTTTCAATTATGCCTTCAACATTTTAGGAGAAGGGAATATCAGCGCTATCGAACAGCCAGAGATACCCCCAACTAGTGAATTTGATTTTTATGCTCCGAATGTAAAGCAAAATATAAATCGATCAGGTGGTCGGGTGAGAGGAACCAAAAGTTTTAATTATTATGCCATCCCCAATGAACCGGGCACTTTTGACCTGGGTGATTACTTCAATTGGGTGTTTTTCAATCCAGAAAAAGGCATGTACGATACATTGAGGTCCAGGCAAGTACTCAACGTTTCGGGTGAGAGCAGGAAGAACGAATACATACTTTCGAATGACATGGGTTCTTTCTATGATACCATCGAATTCAAAGAAAATACGCTCAGCAGCTTGGAAGGTAGCTCGTGGTTGCAAATCTTTGCCAACATTTTTGTGATCCTTATGGTAGTGCTCACAGCATTACTATTCATTCGTAAGTAATCAACCATGGGAAATATTTTTGGAAAGATTTTTAGCATAACCACTTTTGGGGAATCCCATGGAGCTGCTATTGGTGTCACTATCAATGGCTGTCCTGCCGGAGTTTCCATTAATGAAGCGTTTATCCAATCTGAGTTGGGAAGAAGAAAACCTGGCCAGTCAAGAATCACAACGCAAAGAAAAGAGGAAGATCAGGTAGAGATTTTGTCTGGGGTTTTTGAAGGAAAATCTACGGGCACTCCGATTGCTATGGTGATCAGAAATAAAGATCAGAAGAGCAAAGACTACAGTCATATTGCTGAGAAATTTCGCCCTTCACATGCTGATTATACTTATCATGAAAAGTATGGAATACGTGATTACCGTGGAGGAGGACGGAGCTCTGCAAGAGAGACAGCTGCTCGTGTAGCTGCTGGTGCCATTGCCAAACTCATGCTCAAAGAGTTTGGAATTACTTTTCATGCATTTGTTTCGCAGGTGGGAGACTTGAAACTCAACAAGCACTACACTGAGCTGGACCTGTCTCAAACCGAGACCAATGATGTGCGCTGCCCTGATGCTGAAGTTGCGCAGCAAATGTTTGATTATATCGATCAGGTAAGAAAAGATCAGGATACTGTAGGAGGTGTGGTTACTGGTGTGATTCAGGGTGTGCCAGCTGGGTTGGGCGAACCTGTTTTTGACCGGTTGCACGCAGTTCTTGGTCAGGCGATGCTTAGCATCAATGCCGTGAAAGGTTTCGAGTACGGTAGTGGCTTTGACGGTGTGAAGGAGCGCGGTTCACAGCACAATGATGCTTTCTATTCAGAGGATCGTGAAGTGAAGACACGCACAAATAAATCAGGTGGAATTCAAGGAGGCATTTCCAACGGACAGGATATTTACTTCAATGTAGCTTTCAAGCCTGTAGCCACGATTATGCAGGATCAGGAAAGCGTGGATATTCATGGCAACAAAGCCACAGTTTCGGGTAAAGGTCGTCATGATCCATGTGTGGTGCCGAGAGCTGTTCCTATCGTGGAAGCAATGGCTGCTGTGGTAATCGCCGACTATCTATTAATCGCCAGAACGAATAGGGTTTAGAGCTCACTCAGATTGATTTTACAGCTTAATGCGGCTCCAATTTTCAGAAATTTGAGCTACAAATCTGCATTCTTTGAACCGAATCGTTTAATTCACTCGCTTTGTTAACTGAGATCGAATAAATTAGCGAGTCAACACGAATACCCAAGAATGAAGAACTTACCTCTCCACGTTAAAATCATCATCGGTTTAGTATTAGGAATTGGCTGGGCGTTTCTGTCTAGCGCCATAGGATGGAATCAATTTACCATTGATTGGATCGACCCATTCGGGCAGATTTTCATCCGATTGTTGAAATTTATTGCTGTGCCGCTGGTGTTGTTTTCTATCATCGATGGAGTATCGGGCCTCAATGATACCTCCAGCCTTGGCAGGATGGGAGCTAAAACCCTCGGTATCTATTTGGTAACGACTGTTTCGGCAATTACCGTCGGTTTGTTGATTGTGAATTTTGTGGATCCGGGCAGCCATATAGAGGAAGGTCAACGTGTGAAAAACAGGCTTTCTTATGAGATCTGGGCACAGGAAGTGGGAGTTGAAGTGAAGGATGGAAAAAACTATTTGCAAGAACCGAAATATCAAGCATTGGCGAATGAGCTGATTTCCAGTGGGGAACTGGAAGCTGCGCAGGATAAGGTAAAAGACAAGGTAACAGTTGCACAAAAGCAGAAAGAAGAGGCACCATTGCAGTTTGTGGTAGATATGGTGCCTGAGAATATCATTCTTTCCATCTCGAATAATAAGTTGATGCTTCAAGTCATCTTCTTTGCAATCTTCTTTGGGATTACTCTTGCGGTAATGCCAGAAGATAAAGCAGCACCTGTCAAGAATTTCATTCATTCAATTAATGAAGTCTTTCTCAGAATGGTAGATACCATCATGAAAGCAGCGCCGTTTTTCGTTTTTGCCTTATTGGCAGGAGTAGTTGCGAAGATGGCGAATAGTCCCAGTGAGGTTTTTGAAATTTTCAAGAGTCTAGGTTCTTATACGCTTACTGTTTTGGTTGGATTGAGCTTCATGCTGTTTGGTTTTTACCCATTTGTAGCGCGCACTTTTATCAAACCATTAACCTATAAGAAGTTTTTCAGAAAGCTTAGTCCGGCCCAATTTCTCGCTTTTTCTACCAGCTCTAGTGCTGCTACACTACCCGTAACGATGGAATGTGTGGAAGAAAACATGGGAGTAAGTAAAAATGTAAGCAGTTTCGTACTGCCAATTGGTGCAACCGTAAATATGGACGGAACCAGCCTCTACCTGGCGGTAGCGACTGTGTTTTTAGCTCAGCTTCATTTTGTGGAGCTTTCACTGGCTCAGCAATTGACCATAGTACTGACGGCTACAATGGGTTCCATAGGTACAGCAGCAGTGCCAGGAGCGAGTCTGGTAATGCTGATCATTATCCTTCAGGCCGTAGGGTTAAATCCAGCTTGGGTAGCGATCATCTTCCCAGTAGATCGCATTCTGGACATGACCAGAACCGTGGCGAATATCACCGGTGATGCCACTGTTGCGACACTTGTAGCGAGTACTGAGGGTGAATTGGATATGAAGGATTGATACAAAATTCTCCCAAAAAATGATTAAAACAGCCCTAATGTTGGTGACTTCCCTATCACTAACTCTTTGCTTGCATGGTCAGAATATTGACAGTTTAAGAGCTTTAATACAATCTGAACCTTCGGACTCTGTTCGATGCGAATCTTATTTGAGTTTGGCTGAATCAATGCTAAGAATAAACAAAGACTCGTTTCTTTATTATTCTCGGAAGGCATTTGATATAAGCTCAACTCTTGCAAGTAGAGAACTTGAATATAAGGCGGTTGAAAACATTGGATATTTTTATCGAACAGAAGGTAAGTATGATTCTTCTCTTATGTTTTATAATAAAGCATTGAATCTGGGAGTGTTAGATTCATCTTTGATCTCGAAAACATATTACAATATTGGCAATGTATTGAAGGCCAAGGGCGACTTATCCGAGGCTGGAGACAATTATCTCAAATCTCTTAAAATTAGCGAACAAAGTAAGAATGTAAAGGGTGCAGCCATTGCGAATCTAGGATTAGGAAGTTTGTTCCTGGTCCAGAAAAAGGTTGAATTGTCAGTTGATTATTTTCACTCAGCGCGAACCGGATTTGAGAAAGTGGGAGATAGAAGAGGGGTATATATCTCAACCAATAATTTGGGCACTGCATTGTTTAATCTTAACAAGTTTTCTGAAGCAAAACCCAATTTTCAAAAGGCTGAGGAGACGGCACTTGTATTCCGGGATTTGATTGGATTAAGTGATATTTATTCGAATCTTGGAATCATTTACAATAAGGAAAACAGACTTGATAGTTCACTATATTATCATAAGAAGGCTCTGAATCTGAGGAAAAAATTCAACTTAACTGAGGGAGTTATCAGTTCTTATCACAATCTAGTAGAGTTGTCTATACTGCTCGGCAACCTCAGGAGTGCAGAATTATATCTTGACTCTGCCAGAATTAGAAACAATGAAATAAATAATCTCTCAGAAAATAAGTTTTACTGGAATTACAAAACGATTTTAGATACCGCTAAAAATGATTTCGAAAGCGCATTTAACAGTTTGATCAAATATCATGGTTTGCGAGACTCGCTTGAAAACATAGAGGTTAGTAATCGCTTGCTGGAACTTCAAACCCAATACGAAACGGAGAAAAAAGACAATGAAATCGCTTCACTATCTCAGCAGGCGGAGATACAGCAGCTGAAGATCAATCAGAGAAACATTCAATTGATCGGTGCAGTAATCGTGTTACTCTTGGCATCTATTGGCGGTTATGCTTTTTATCAGCAGCGAAAACTCAAGCATCAGCAAGCCGTATCAGATATGGAGCAGAGGATGCTTCGGCTGCAAATGAATCCGCACTTTATCTTCAATGCGCTGGCCTCCATACAGAGTTATATCCTGCAAAGTGATACTAAAGAATCCGTGAAATATCTGGCTAAGTTTGGTAAGCTCATGAGGCAGATTTTAGAGCACAGCAGAGAGGAATCAATCTCCATTGCTGAAGAGGCGGATATGCTTACCAACTATATCCAGATCCAGCAATTGAGGTTTCAGAATCGCTTTGACTATGAGATTGTGGTGGATGAGCAGATTGATCAGGAAGAGACTTTTATTCCGCCATTATTTGCTCAGCCATTTGTTGAAAATGCTATTGAGCATGGCCTGAAAGATGTAGAGAGAGATGGGAAAATCACGATAAGGTTTATAAAGGAAAATGCCCATATCAGACTGGAGGTAGAGGACAATGGTAGTGGAATCAGTACGAAAGTGGCAGCCACAGATCATAAGTCATTAGCCACCATCATCAGCAAAGAGCGATTAGAGATATTGGGTAAACGCTTCCATCAAAAATTCAGTATTGCTGTAGAAAATTCTACGAGTGCTACCGGTATAAAAGCCACGATAACACTGCCTGTGTTTTCATGATCAATTGAGGCTTTCTCACTAATTTTACCATATGCGAGCGGTAATCATTGATGACGAAACCTCCCTTCGGGAATCCACTTCTACTTTGCTGTCTATTTATTGTCCTGATATTGAAATCAGTGGGCAGGCGGCAAATGTGAAAGATGGAATTTCCCTGATCCAAAAGGTAAATCCAGACTTGGCTTTTTTGGATGTGGAAATGCCTGATGGTACGGGGTTCGACATTGTACATGCATTTCGGGATCGTAATTTCGGGGTGATATTCATCACTGGTCACGATGAATATGCGGTGAAGGCATTCCGACTTTCGGCCATTGATTATATCCTCAAGCCGATTGATCCTGACGAGCTGGAAAAGGCTGTTACTAAAGCGCGGGCCAGTTATGAATCAGGAATTGCTGGTCTGCAGATGAAAGCTCTGGAAAGCAACCTGGCTGAAAAGAAAGTGCAGCGAATTGTCCTGAAAGATTCAGAGAAGGTTTACCTCGTTGGTGTGGAAGAAATTATTCGCTGTGAATCAGATGACAACTATACGCGATTTTATCTCTCAGAGGAGCGAAACATTCTGGTCTCCACCACTCTTAAGGAATATGAAAACTTGTTGAGCAGTCAGGATTTTTTCAGATGTCATCAGTCCCATCTCATCAATCTCAATTTTTTTGATCACTTCGACAAGCGTGAAGGTGGCAGTGTATTCATGAAAGACGGCAGCAGATTGCCTGTTTCTGTCAGAAAGCGCGATTCACTGATGAAGGCGTTGGA
This sequence comes from Bacteroidia bacterium, assembly GCA_030425425.1. Taxonomy (GTDB): domain Bacteria; phylum Bacteroidota; class Bacteroidia; order Cytophagales; family Cyclobacteriaceae; genus Marinoscillum. The sequence continues at coordinate 9,524 of JAUIAO010000083.1, forward strand.
GGAACTATAAAAAGTGATATTTGACATGCGAATAACACAAAAACGAATTCTCATTTACTAGCCAACACTTTCTTGCCAAAGCCCTACGCTTTCTCAGTAGGCACAATGTAAGATGCGGTTTCAATAGACTTTTGAATCTATTTCGCTAAATAAACCGCATTGCAAATGAACAAATTATTACTACTGTTTTCCTTGTTAGGAATGGTGCTTACTGCTACCTCGAAGGACCTGAGCACTGACCAATTGCTCTATTATCCATTTGATGGAAATGCTGCCAATGCTGCTTCACCCGGTACACATGATGGTACTGTTGTGGGGGCATCCTTGGTAGATGGCTTTGATGGTACGGCCAATTCTGCCTACCAGTTTGATGGGATCAATGATCAGATGTTTTTTGGAGATATTGATCTTACGGATGAGTCTTTTACGATCAGCTTCTGGTTGAAAATGCCAGAAGTGGCTCTCCAGAGTGTGAGTTATAGAATATTAGCTCAGCGAGCTACTTGTCAGGTTGGTAATTTCTTCGACATAGCTTTTTCCCATGGTGTTAAAGGTTATACAGTTGGTTTCGAAATGTACGGAGGCTCCAGCAATATCAAAGGACATGTGAACTCGGGCTTTATAGAAAACCCAAATGAATGGAAACACATCACCATTGTAAAAGACAATGACAATGACAATTCCAGAATCTATGTAAATGGACAATTGGCCAGTACAGCTGCCTGGACAACCACCACTAATTTATCTGTTAATAATACAGCCCAGCTGGGGATTTCCAATTCGCCGTGTATCAATGGTTCAAACGTAAAACATTTTGTAGGTACTTTGGATGAGCTGAGAATGCACAAAAGAGTACTTACCGAAGCTGAAATCCAGAGTATGGTCAGCTTCGCAATGGAGAGCACCTTTCCAGCTGCCGGAGCGACTAAGGCTTCTGCGAGCTCTGAAATTGTAGTGGACTTTACGGATGAAGTAGATGCTGCTTCTGTCACTTCTTCGAACATTACTTTGTCAGGATCTGTGTCTGGTAGCCTTACTCCAGTATTGAATACTGATGGTGACAAAATTATAATTGATGTTGATGGAGGATTCCCTTATGGTGAAGAAATAACAGTGAGTCTTTCAGGAATCCAGTCTTCAACTTCCACAGCCCATGATGTTCAATTCAGCTTTACTACTTCTACGAAAGAGGAGTCATTAATAGTGAGATACGAGTTTGATGGAAACACTGAGGACAGCACTGCCAATGCTTATGACCTCACTCCAAATGGCACATTCACTTATGTAAAGGATCGATTGAGAAAAGAAGAATCAGCGATTTCATTTGTGAATGGTAACAGAGCTACGATGGTTTCCAATGATGATATGAACGTAGGTTACTACAAAGACTTTTCTATTGCTTTTTGGATGAAGGCATCACAGGGAACTTCAGAACGAGGAATCTTGGACAACCTGAGTACTGGCCGTTTCACTGTAAAACTTTCTTCTACTGGACAGATATGGCTGAGAATGGCATCTGGGGAAACTGAAGAGGTAAAAACTACCGAAAGATATGATGATAATCAGTGGCATCATGTAGCCATCACAGCGGATAGAGATACAGAATACAAAATCTATGTGGATGGCGCATTGGTGGCTACCCAAGCCCAAACCAATTTTGTGAATCTTGCTAACCTATCCACATGGTCATTTAATTCTCAGAGTGAAGGCAATGTATTCTACAATGGCGTATTAGATGATTTCAGATTCTACAACAGAGTGCTTTCTGCGGAGGAAGTGAATGAAATCGCTCCAATATACCTATTCACTTCTCCTGTAGAAGGTGAGGTTGCAGCGATGATCAATACCGATATCGAATTTGAATTTGGTCAGGATATTTCTGCGGCTACAGCCATTGCCGGAAACTTCACGATTACAGGAAGCAAGTCAGGAGCAGTCACTTTTGCGATCACAGGTGGAGACTCCAGAGTGATTACTTTGGATCCAGACACGGACTTTGATCTGGATGAAGTGGTTACAGTCACTTATGACAATCTGGAAACTTCTAGTGGAGAAATTCTTTCTGGTACATTGACATTTGAAACTGCCGATGCTGACAAAGGAATGGAAGTGTATTACACATTTGATGGTGATGCTCAGAATCTGGCAGGGGACGAGTTTCACGGACAGATTTCTGGAGCCACTTTGACTAATGGATATGATGGAGCCTCGAACTCAGCATACCAATTTGATGGAAGTTCTGAGATTTCTATTGGCCAAATGAAGCTTGACCAGGAGTCATTTGCTATAGCTTTTTGGATGAAAAGAGATACGAGTACCAGCAGAGGAGAGATACTGGGTCAAAGACAGTTCTGCACCTATTCAAACTTTTTAGAACTGTCTTCTTCCTATAATCCAAACTACGGAAAGTATGAGGTGGTGATCATCGCTTACAAAACAGAAGGAGGGAATAAAAGCTATGCTGCCAGAGCAGAAATTACCCCTGGTGAATGGACGCACATCGTTGCTGAGCGAGATGCAGCATCAGGTGTTTTGAGAATATATAAAAATGGAGAGCTGGCACAAGAGTCATCATACCCTTCACAATATTCCATACTCAATAATGCTACTATGACACTAGGAAATGGGAATGCCTGTATTGGAGTAGATGGCCGTGGAAGATACAGAGGAGCACTGGATGATTTCCGGTTTTACAGGAGGTCTCTTGATCCTCGTGAGGTTGCAAAGCTTTCAGACTTTAAGGTTGAAGGTACTTTCCCGGTAAACAATGCCACCAAAGTTTCTGCAACCTCTTCATTCATGATTGATTTCAATGAGCTTATTGATGAATCGCAGTTTACTACTGCCAACGTGGACGTGACGACTGATGGAACTGGAGCATTGGATTATACGGTTAGCCTGAAAGGTGATACGTTGAGTTTGGTGCCGGATACTCAGTGGCCTGAGGGTGAAACAATCACTGTAGCAATCTCTGATATTCCAGCAGCAACTGGAGAGACTCTTGCTCACAGTTACTCATTCACCATTGCTACAGAAGAAGAGTCCAAAATCATGGACTTGTCTTTTGATGGAGATATGAATGACAGAAGTTTGAGTGAATTCACTTTTGCACCTTCTGCTGATATCAAGTATGTGGCAGATCGGGAAAACAGGGCTGAAAAAGCTGCTGATTTTCATGGTGCAGCTAATTACATCAATCTGAATGCAGCGTCTTACATGATTCCTGAACTGCATTTCGGGTCAGAATCAGATTTCACCATTATGACATGGTTCAAAACCACAGGAAATGGCAAACAGCAGACGTTCTTCAATCGACAGGCAGGTACGAGTAGATTGCATGGACACATGAAATCTGATGGTCGTCTTTCTTTGCGAATGGCGATCAATGACGGGGCACTGGTAGAGGAAGTGGTGACTGAAGGATCATATGCGGACAATACATGGCATCATGTAGCGTTCGTTGCGGATCGTGATGGAATGCTGAAGTTAATAGTGGATGGGTATGAGGAGGCTGCGGTTGCTTCTCAAGGCTACAACATCAACATTCTCTCAACTTTCCGAATTGGTGCAATAGAAAACAACACACAAAATTTTAACGGTGTAATGGATGATTTCAAGGCTTATAACAAGGCTTTGACTCCAGCTCAGGTTAGGTCAATAGCACCTGCTTATGTGGGTTCATATCCAGCAGAGGGCTACAACGCTGTGGCTTTGGATCAGGAATTTACATTGGACTTCCTTTGGGCCGCAGATCCAGCGACAGCCATTCCTGCCAACTTCACATTGGAAGGCGCATCCAGCGGAGCTAAAACAGTGACAGTTTCAGGCGGTGACACCAGAGTGCTGACAATATCTGGAGATTCCGATTTTAACAATGATGAAGTAATTACGCTTGCTTTCAGTAACCTACTTGATACCATGGGCAATAGTATTCCAGATCGCACATTTACTTATGAAGCTACTGGAATCAATAAAGGCATGTTTGTCTATTATCCTATCGCTGGAAATGCCGATAATGAAGCCGGCGATCAATATCATGGTGTAATTAATGGTGCCACATTGGTGGCGGATAGAAATGGAAATGCCGATGAAGCGTATTCCTTTGATGGAAATGATTTTATCACTGTCGGTGACCTTCCGATATCTACCCAATCATTCTCGGTTTCATTTTGGATGAAGCGTGACGATGTGCAGCAGCAACAAGCTCTGATGGGATATCGAGGCACGTGCAACGCCAGTAATCAGGTGAATGTTACTACCACATGGAGCAGCAACCTGAACTCTTATGTGGTGGGAATGAATACTGGTAATACTTCCCTTGGTCAAGGATTCTTGAACTACAGTGCCTATACGCCAATCTCAGCAGATACCTGGCATCACATTTCGCTTGTTCGAGATAATGAGGCTGGTTTACTCAAAGTGTATCTTGATGGTAATCTGGAAGCAGTTACTGCTTTCAATACATCGATTGACGTGGACAATAGCGGAATATGGGGAATAGCCTCGGGTAGTGCGTGTATCAATGTGGATGCCACCAGAAGATATACCGGAGACCTGGACGAGGTAAGAATTTATAACAGAGCGATCACAGAAGCAGAAGCCGCGGCGCTTCCAAACCTTGTGATTGCTCCACCTAAAATAGCGTATGAGTTAGTTGAGGTGATCATCGATGAAGATCAGGGGCCAACTGTCATCGCGAAAGTTGATACACTTTTCAGTTCTACTGATAATATGAACTTCTCCGCTACTTCTGTGGATCACTCCAAAGTAGATGTGTATCTGGATGGTTTAAATCTGGTAGTGAACCCTGCAGCAGATTTCAATGGAATAGTGGGGATGACACTTTCTGCTTTCAATGGAAGAACAACTAGTCAGGACTTTACAGTCAATGTATCCGCGGTAAATGATGCTCCCGTGGTGACAGCTGGTGCTGATCTGGATTTACCGGAGGATTTTAGTGGAGTAGAGCAGATTGCCTTTACATATTCTCAGCCTGAAAATGAGGCTTCAGAAACAGTCACATACAGCATTTCCCCTGAGCCTACAGCCGTAGATTTTGCGGAAATTGGATTCAATGCATCTACAGGTATCATCATTGTGAGTGCCCTGGAAGATGGATTTGGAGCACAGACATTTACAGTTACGGCCGATGATGGACAGACGCAAGGATCTGCTCAGGCAACAATCACTGTAAATCCCATCAATGATGCGCCGGTATTTACACTGCAATCTGATGACGTTACGATTACCAAGAATTTCACCGGTACAGAGACAATTGACATTCTCAACGAATCTCCGGAAAATGAAACAGAAACTATCACTTATACCTTAAGTCCTGCATCCGTCAGTTTTGTGAATATCAGTGTCAATTCGGCCAGCGGAGTAATAGAACTCACAGCTGTTCAGGATCAATTTGGAAGCCAGGAATTTACTTTGACAGCCGATGATGGTCAAGTTACTAACAATAGCTATAGTCAGACTTTTACTGTAGCTATCGTAGAGAATAATCCTCCGGCCATTGTGACTACTGTAAGTGACATCACTACAGATGAAGACAATGATGGTGTAGTAGCAGATGGTATTACTTCCCTCTTTTCTGATGATGACGGAGATGCACTGACATTCTCAATATCAGCTGATACTTCAGCTGTGACAGTCGGTATCAAAGACGATAGAGCATTCTATGAACTATCGGAAAACTATCATGGAACAGCCATAATCACACTTATGGCAAGCGATGGTGCTGCTGAGACCAGTCAGACAATTCAATTAATAGTAAATCCTATAAATGATGCGCCGGTAGTGGTGGTAGCTACGGCTGATCAATCAGCTACTGAGGATGCTGTATTCAGTTTCCAATTTGACAAGTCTACATTCGATGATGTGGATGGAGATGAATTGACAATTTCAAATGTGACTTTCACAGATCAAGCTGGTGCAAATACAGATTGGCTTGATATCTCAGAAACAGGTTTGATTAATGGGACACCTCTTCAGGCTCATGTGGGAACAACGACAGTCATCGTCACCGTGTCTGATGGTGAATTAACGGCTTCTGACGAGTTTATAATTACTGTTCAGAATGTGAATGATGCACCGATTGTTGCCAATACTCCAAGTGTGGATATGCAGGAGGATCAGGCGGCAGTAACTGTTGACCTCAATACAGTATTTACCGATGAAGATGGTGATGCGCTCACTTTCTCTCTCACAGTGCTTGGTAAAAGAGAATTGATTGGAGTAGAAAAGACAATTGTTTCCACAAACATTACAGGTAATACGCTTACTATCACACCGATTGCAAATGCGAATGGAAATACTAGTGTATCCGTGACCGCCTCTGATGGCACAGAGCAGGTGAGTTATGTGATTCCAGTAAGTATCGCAGCAGTGAATGATGCTCCAGCGGTCATAGATCAACCGACCATGACTTTGCAAGAAGATCAGGCTTCAGCCACATTGGATGTATCGCAGATTTTCGAAGATGTGGATGGTGATGCACTGACCTATACATTGGGTGATGTAAACACGACAATATTTTCAGTTTCATTGACTGAGAGCACTTTGAACGTGACTCCAGAGCCAGATATGAATGGCTCATACAATTTGCTAATCAGGGCGAGTGATGGAACAGTAGTAACTGATTATGCGCTGGCAGTGGAAGTAACAAGTGTAAACGACCTGCCGACAGTCATCAGCCAGCCTACCTTGTCTTTTGAAGAAGATGGAGCTGCAGAGACAGTAGATTTGACCATCATCTTTGCCGATGTTGACGGAGAAGTCTTAACCTACACATTTGGCGGAGGTAAATCAGGAGAATCCAGCGTAGTGGATGCTAGTATTGATGGAAATACGCTCACGGTGACTCCTGTAGCAGATGCTTTCGGAACTCAAAACATCATTATCGATGCTGCCGATCAGGAAGGAGCTGCTTCTTACACGATGGCTATCACAGTTTCAAGTATCAATGACGCACCTGAATTTACCATCAGCACAGATGCGATTACCATGAGAAAGGATGAAACCACTGCCCAGACTATTGAGATCACAGCGGGTACTGTTCCTGCCAATGAAGCAGATCAAATGGTGACTTATATCATTACTCCGGATAATGGATCGCTGGTGACCTTTAACCTGAACGGCTCAGCTATTGAAATCACCGCAGTTTCGGGTGCAGTAGGGGAGCAGACATTCACGATTGAAGCTAATGATGGAGGTACCGAAAATGCGACTTATAGTCAGACATTTACAGTGACAATCAATGAAATACTTAGTACAAATCAGCATTCGGTAAAAATATATCCGAATCCTGCTGTGGAGTTTTTGATGGTGGAAGGAAGATTAGATTCTCCTGTGAAGCTATTTGACATCAATGGCAGATCTATTAAAACTGGTGAGATCAATGAGAAAATAGACATTTCAGATTTGCGAAATGGAACTTACTTCTTGCAGTTCGTAGACCAAAATGGCTCTTTGAAAACGGAGAAGATTGTTGTAAGTCATTAAAAGATTGATAGCTGTTTGCTCCAGCAGTCAATTGAAAAATGAGGATTCTCAATGAGTAATAACAGCAATATGAGGTAAGGTGGTTTTCATCAAGGATGAAACCTTCACGAGAGGTGCTTTTGCGGCCACTTTACTTTTAAACCGGACTCAGGGTATTAAAAATTACAGGTGATATGAATAACTGGGGCATTCACCGCTCCCCCAACCAAACAGGGCGTCAAAAAGATTGGCGCCCATTTTTATGTGCGCCATGCACGCTTTTCTCATCTATAAGGTGAGGTTTTTTTTTGAACCAAGTCCTGAGCGAGCCCAGATGGAGAGGAATCGTTAGCTTAAGGCAAGG
>JAUIAO010000010.1 GCA_030425425.1 Bacteroidia bacterium
TACAGCCGACTGTATGGACATTATTCTCAATTGTGGCATTAAGTCCGCAATGAGTGAGTTTGATCATCCTAGAGTTCTGGGAATGGCCAAAGAACGAAACTTGAAAGTGTATCCGATCAAAAATCGGCGAAATATCAAAAAACGATCTAATGAGATTCTAATCACAAATTATTTACCCAACTATCAACTTTTTGAACAATGACACAAGAACCTATTATATGGAAATGGCATGAGTTGGAAGACGGATTTGGTGGATATGCATCAGCTCGTGTCGGATCAGGTGAAAATATCCAGATTATAACTACTTCGGTGAGCACAGATTCAAGCGAGGTACACTTTAAAAACCTCATGGAAAAGATCAGCGAAGAAAGAGTATTTCACTTTAGGTGGCACAAGCCAACAAAGCCTGGAGAACTAAGCTGCAGCTGTGATCTATGCGGAAAGCCAATAACCACAGAAGATAAGTACCCTACCAGGATAGAGCAAAATGGAAAAGAAGTGATCTTCCACGAGGATTGTGGAACTATCGTCAGAAATGGAAACTACCGAATTGCCTAATGAATGCTAATGTGATCCTGATAAACGCTGGTGACAGGCTGCAAGCCTGGCAGGAAAAGCGTTAAACGGACACCTTAGCAGTAGCCTGTCACTTGCGTTTTATCATGTGTTCGGGTGAGTGCCTTTCGGCCTTGATAAAATTTGCTTGGTGTCCATCAGGATCACATTCAGGAATGAATAGTATACTGGGAATTTAACAAATTGATTAATTATGATAAAGGAAGATTGTACACATAAGACAGTAGACAAGCTCGAAAAAGAGCTTCTTTTTAACGAGGTAATGAGATTACGAAGGAGACATGTCGATGCATGTTTATTACTAGAGGAAGTAATTGATATTGATGAAATATCACCTCGTTCAAAAGAAGAGGTGATAACCAAGATCAAACAATTTGTTAAATGGAAGGATACGGCCGAAGGCATTCATTCCTGAACACCAAGCTATCCGGCGTTTCAATGCCGGATTTAGCGGCTGTTAGCATTTATTATAGCCTCTGAGAATCAATCAGACGCACACACCATCAGACCTCTTCCAAATACGCGATTCTCAGATGCTTCATTTTCCGCTTTTTTGTTTCATCCAAAGCAAAACACCTATAAGTATGAAGCCAGCTCCTATTCCTACTATGATATATTGAATATTGAAAAAGCTTTCGGGGTAATGTGATTGCTTTGGACCATTCACATCACTTTCATCATCATCTGTCCCCATCTTTACCAACTTACCCTCATCTGGATAATCTTTATCCATACCACCTTTAGATAAACCAAACACGGAATGACTACTGCTATCAATGTTCGGAGGGGGATTAGTGCCGCCACCACTTCCAGAATCACCACTGTTATCAACATGGTGATAGTTTCTGGATGTTTGCACACTATCCTGGTCATCTTCACCTTCTCCCTGGCTTAGAACCAATACAGTCAAAATCATCAATACTCTAATCATTCCAAAACACTTTAAATTAACCCAATCTCATCCAAATAATACTGCTCTCCATCCTCAGCCAGTATTAGCACCTTTACACTTCTATACCCATCTTCAGGGCATGTCTCAAAAAACACGTGTTTTATGCGTTTTACCCATCTCTGACGGCCATACTTCACTCTGGTGAATCTGAGGCCCACTAAATCATCATACATCGTTATAAAAATCAAAAATCGTCCCGTTACAAACGGGACACCACTTTTTGCACTCAACTAAGAATAAAACCAACACCTTCCAACTGATTGTTTCCTTAACAATCCTTCTACTTAATTTTACTCTAAATTTCTGTAACTCTGTAACCAAAATAAGAATACTATATATATCCCCTTCAAATTCAGTCTGTTGACTGGTTACGAAATCAATATTATTTCTGTAACTATTAGAAGCTGGTTACAGAAAGTTTGTAACCAAATTGAAGTCAAGAATTCGGTTACAAAAACAGAAAATCAGTTACAAATTCAAAATTTCACTTTGTATCCAAATAAATAACTGATTATCAATAAGTTAAATAACATTCAATACAGAGTTACAGAGTTACAAAAAACTTTACCGTAAATTCAGTTTCAACATCAGTAGATATTAATAGACATATTTTAGACATTCAGTAGATTTTTGTACTTTTAAGGGAACAAAGCCATTAATCATGAATATCTTTCTTCCCATCCATAAGCCGTTGCTGCGTGCTTATCTCAAATATTTATTTGAGGAAATACCAAATGCGCCCTGGGTCCCTCTTTACAAAGCATCATCAAAGTCAGATTTTGGAAATGCCTGCATATCCTTCGTTCGATATGCGGATCGTCCGATCAACACGCCAGAGCCTGGAGGTAAATTTCATAGTGAGCATGCAGATGAGGAATGGATCTGTTTAATGATGCCAAAACTGGATCGCTTGGCAAATGCACCGAACTATCATCTATACTATACTATGGAGGATATTGCTAAACTCAATCATCTCCTTCAAGTACTTTTCAATATAGATTTTGATAGTTACTACCTCACAGGTAAAAAAGCTGGAGAAAAACAAAAAGATATCATCATGTCATTTGTAATGAGTAGGAAGCTTGCTGGTGTATCAGATGTTGATACACTAAAAAAACGACAGTATAGAAATGAGTTAAATTATACCAAAAAACTATTGAAGCAAATGAGAGATTTAGCCTATCGTAGACATGAAAATATTCAATTCATAAACCAACAAATGAATGTAAATATTGATAAAATAATTTTTAGTTAATTCTAGCATTTAAAGCGTGAAAGAACGAATCCAAAACATCTGCCGCATCCAATATGTGCTACTCTCTCAGATTGATTCTGAAGAAATCGATCGAGTAAACAAAACACAATCTTTATCAATTGATGGAGATTGGGTAGATCTTCCCATTGCTAAGTCTGGCACCATGAGAATACAAACGGATGAAGGAAAGTCCGGAACGATGTACAGCTCCGATATCAGCTGCACTCTGATAGAAAAAGTGTTAGTTACCGAACCTATCATCCTTAAAGTAACCTTGACAGATGATCAGACCTTATATATCGGTGAAAAAGACTTTCCTGTATTAGACATGAGCGAACAACACATGTTAGCAGGTAAAGCAATCAGCATCTCATACAATTCCTGGCATTACCCATTCGAACCATCTGAATAAAATGAAAGTAGTAATTGCTATACTATTTGTATTTTGGTCTGTAATTGTTTTAATATCATTTTTGGACTGTATTGATTCATCAAATCATCCGCACGATATGGATTCACATCCATGAATTGAGTCCTTTCAGCTCATTTTCAAGGAATTAACATTGCTTAGGTAATTACTAAGCTATGCGTCCTTCAGCCAATTGGCAATATCTTCTTCTATCTCAGATCACTCGTGGAGCATTCATGATTGATCCTCGTCATGCTATCGGATTAGGAGATCACGTTTCTCATATCCTTTCCAAAGACAAACCTTTCGCTGAAGTACCGGAACGAGAAGATTTTAAAATCAAGCTATTTAATCCATCAGAAGGGTCTATTAATGGACAGTCTGGATTTCAAATGGCTGTTTCGCAATCAGATTCATCTTACGACTCAGTCCCAAAAGGATCAACTGCAATTTTCTCCATTCATGGCACTATGCTTAAGTATGGTACCTGGTGCGATTATGGCACTGAAGAAATAGCAGGATTTATTCGTGAAGCGGTTCACCATAAGAATATTGGAAGTATCGTTCTCGATGTTGATTCAGGCGGCGGATCTGTTTCAGCTATTCCTCCCTTACTTCAGGTAATTGAAGAGGCGAAAGCAGCCGGCAAACCTGTAGTCGCATCTGTAGATCTATGCGCCAGTGCTGCGCTTTACACAGCATCAGCATGTAATTCCATTATTGCCACCAATTCAGTTTCTTCTGAGATTGGATCAATAGGTGTGATGATCAGCTTTTGGGATGTGATTCCAAAATATGAAGCTGAGGGCTATAAGTTTCATAAGATCTACGCCACACAATCGACTGACAAGAACCAGGCTTTTGAAATGGCTCTGGAAGGAAAATACGATCTGATTAAATCAGAACTACTTGATCCTTTAGCCATCGAATTTCAAAATCATTTCAAAGCTGCTAGATCAGGCAAACTCAATGAAGAAATACCAGGAATACTAACCGGTAAAACATTTTTCGCGAAACAAGCACTCGAATATGGTATGATCGATGAAATCGGTCCATTAGACCTAGCTGTTGAAAGAGCACAGCAATTAGCAGAAGCAATTCAATTTTCTAATAACTATAAATCTTAGCACATGAAACGAATGGCATCCATTATTCTGACTTTCCTGGGCATATCAGCCTTCGATAAGAAAGATGGAAAACCAGCGCTGACAGAAGATCAGCGCAAAAAGGTGCTGGCCACATTTGGTGAGGAGTTTACGACGAAATTCGAAACATACTTATCAAATGGTGAAAACGAAGATGAAGCGCAGGCAGGCCAGGAGGTTGCCGAACTCATCAGTGCTTTCACATCAGCACAGAGCTCTACTACTGCTGCTATGCAAGAGCAGATAAACACTTTGCTCGATGCAAAGAAAAAACTTGAAGGTCAGGTGGAAACATTGGCCAATGCTTCAGAAGAAGATCCTATTCCTGAAATGGACGAATCAATTCCGAGAAAAGCAAATCATCCTGCAGTAATGAAGGTAGATATGCGTAAGCCTGTTTATGCTGAAGTGGCACACTTCCTGAAAACAGGTAGAATGAAAGAAGTAGAAGCTGCTACTATTGATGTTGCAGATCTTGCTACTGAGTTTGGAACTTACCTTAGTCAGGGAAACAACAACCTGGATGAAGTGAAAGCAATATTCCAGGGATTCACATCAGCTGATTTGTTTACCTCAAAAATGGCTATCACAGAATGGAGAGCTTATCAGTCGTTGATCACATCGATTTCTCAGCAGTTCACTCCAAAGTGGACACCAAGTGGGCAGTCCAAGTTTAGACCGTTGACTATCCGTAATAGGAGACACAAGATCAACTTTCCTATTGTACCTGCAGAAGTACTGGAATCATATATGCTTCACATGTATGATGAAGGTTTGGCACCTGATCAGATGCCAATCACCAAGTACATTTGGAACCAGCTGGTTTATCCTCAATTGGCTCAGGATATCGAAACCAGAATGATTTTCAAAGGAGATTACGTGGAGAAAGCTTGGAACACTGTCAATGATGGTGACGCTGGTACAGCTCCTGAAGACTCAATGGATGGTATTGAAACCATTTTGGTAGATGGACTAGCTAGTGGTGATACAGGTATCAACTACTATGATGTCGGTAATTTTGACTTTACCTCGGCTACAAATGAGGAAATCCTTGACTATGTAGCAGATTTTGTCGATTGGATCGCTCCATTATTCAGGTCTAAGGTAATGCCGATCATGTGCTCTTGGGAATTCTATAAAGCTTATAAGCGTGCTTACAAAGCTGTGTGGGGACCAGGTAGCAGTAAATCTGACGAATCCAATTTTGGATCTGATATGGTTGATTTCAGCCGTCAGTTCCTTCGTCCGGTTGATGGTATGTACAACTCACCTATTCTTTTGGTCACTCCAAAAGAAAACCTAATCAAGCTTCGTCACAAAAACGACATTCCGAGAGTAATCAACGATGTGCAGAAAGTGAACTACGAAGTGAGAACTTTTGGCGAATACTGGTTAGGCGTTGGCCTTGCTTATGGTGAAGCTGCATTTGCATCCGTTCCGGCAGGCTATAAACCTAAGGATCAGATTGTAAAGGTATATGAAGCTCATACTACTTATCAGCAGAATAAGGGTATTGTAATTGCTTCAGGATCAGCTGGAGGCGGATTGTAATCTTAAAATTTTCTTCAAATGACATACACTAAAGTATCTATAAGAAAATCTATCGGTGGGGGTGCAGGTACCCCTGCCGCTAAAGATCCGAATGTAATCATCATTCGTGTTCGTGATCTGGCTACTGATGCCAATGGCAATGTAACAGGTTTTCCTACTCGCGATTCACAAGGTGTGAAAAGCGCCAGTGGATTCACCATGGCAGATGCTGAAAAAGCACAAGCCATCTACATGACTCCTACCACCATCAATCGATTTGATAATGCGGAAGGAGATCCTGATAAGGCCGGTTGGACCCACAACTTCTCCGGAGAGCATCCAGGGGATGAGCTTGGTTTTGCAGAGTGGTTGCAAAACAACATCAATGAAGACTTCATCATTGTAAGTAAGGAATGTGGTGATGATCTGGGCACCAGAGTTCACGGTACGCCTTGCAACCCAATGAAGCTTCAGGTAGAAGCTCAGGATAACTCTGAAGGCAAAATGTCCACGTTGACATTCGCACAATCTCAGAGAGGAAAGTACAAATCAATGCACTTCAGACATACACTTCCAGACTTAGCAGCTGACTGGGCTGAAGGTTCTAGTTCATCGGGAGGTGGATTGTAAATCATTTATTTAATGGCGGTGAATAAATGGGTTGTCTCCTGAGCTAGTCTAAGGTTCGGCAACCCTTTTTTTTATCCAAATCATAATTACCATGGAAAAAAAATCATATAACGCAAAGTCATCCAAAAAAACGCAGACACGAAAATCATCAAAGCCTGCAGGATCCAAAAAAACAATTACAGAGGAAAAAACAGATGTAGAACAGATCAGAGAAGAATCGGATCTTGAACTACATGAAGCTGCAAAATCATCTTCTACAACTTCTTCATCTGAAGGATTATCAGGTGATAATCAAAAAAGTCATTCAGATCAAAAGGCGTATAGCCCGTCAAAAGGGTCTGATGTTGACTCAAAAAGAATCACCATTGTAATCCCATACAAAGAATCTGCAGCAAAGGGCAATGAATTGCTTTATGCGCTTCGCGCATGGGATAAATTCTTTCCTGATGCTGATATTGTCATCATTGGCGATAAGCCGGAATTCGTAAATGATCAAATCAAACACATCAAATTCCCAGATAGCCTTAATGGCGAAACTCTTGCTGGATCGCCAAACCCACAAATTGATGTAGCTCAGAAATTACTACTCGCTTGTGAGTCTGAACTTGTCTCAGACTATTTCATCATCAGTAATGATGACATCTATCCAGTATGTCCAGTTACCCTTACATACATCGATCTACCAACGACTATGGGCAGACTTAAGCAAAGAGGTGCTCCAGGTGGCATGTATCGTGAAAACGCTGAGCGTACTTTACAAGCATTGAAGAAAGCTGGTGTCAAAGCTCCTTGGGATTATGCAACTCATACACCTATGGGGGTATGGAAGAAGGAACTGAAGGAAGTCATTGAAAAATACAATGCAACCAAAAAAGGATTTCTTGTTGGTACTTTGTACATGAATCTGAGTTATCCATCCCTGAGACCTATTGTAATTGATAATGGAGTGAAATCAGATCATCCAGGGACTCAATCTTATGTAGGTTCAGCGTTCAAAAAAGTGCAATCAGCTGCGATGGCTGAAGCATTCAAAACCAGGGTGTTTATCAACAATGATGACCGGGGATACGATTCTGTACTTCCTTTCCTCAAAAAGCTGTTCCCAGAAAAATCCAGATTTGAAATTTGAGTCGTTTACTTGGTTTATTTGGTGATTTGTTTCCCCCACGTCCATGCGTGGGGGGTTTTTACCCCCTTCAGGTAAGTACACCTTACATTTCAAAGGAAGCACATAAAGGTCAAAACAACCGAAGGTTGCGAGAAGACTGGCCATTTCTCAATAATCCAGATTGCCCTCCAGAGCTTCAGATATTAGTCTCCAAAAAAATCACAGCCTATCATACTTATGTTGATGCCCATAAAAAATTATTCGATTGCACCAATTTGGACGAACAATTCGAAACTGTGAAGCAACTCACAGAAGCTTTCATTGAAAATCAAGCAATCTTCCGGGAGCTTAACCATTACAAGCAGCACAATCGACCACTTGGAGAGCATCCATTATTTGAAGAGTATCAGAAGATCAAAGCTTTGCGAACGCTGAGCCCGGTCGAAGCGTTCAAAAAGCAGGAAAAATTAAAACACAACATCTGGAGGTTGGAGTCCCAGCTCAACAATCCAAAACAGCAACATTTAAGAATAAGTCGCGAAAAGTTGATTGAGGAGAAACGATCTCAATTAGCTGAAATAGATAGATTAATAAACCTATGAGTCTCTTTAAGCTGGATGAAATCAATAAGTCAAAAGAGCAAAGTGACTCATCCGCTCATCGTGAGAAATTCTTAAAAACACATTTCAGGAAAGTAGAAAGTATCAAAAACCTGTTAGGTGATTATCCTTCAGAGGGAGAAGCATATTTTCTATTCACACTCAAATCCTTCAATGCATTCACATTCATAGTTTACATCATCAAACACATCGGAGTGATTGATGAGCTTACTTTTTCCACATACAGTATCAACGAACGGA
Organism: Bacteroidia bacterium; assembly: GCA_030425425.1. Lineage (GTDB taxonomy): Bacteria > Bacteroidota > Bacteroidia > Cytophagales > Cyclobacteriaceae > Marinoscillum. Next base: position 8,466 of record JAUIAO010000010.1, read on the forward strand.
TCTTATCGAGCTTGATTAAGTGGTATGACAAAGGACAGATCAAAGCCATCAACATGATTATATCCGACTCCATCCGTCATCGTATGCCGAAGATCAAAGACCTGCTGGATATGTATTCCAGAAATCGAAAAATGAAAATAGCCTATTGCTGGAATCACAGCAAGGTTACTCTTATCAAAACTGAAGATCATTATTTTATCATCGAAGGATCTGGAAACTTTAGTGAAAATGCGATGCATGAGCAATACCTTTTCATGAACTCCAAATCGGTGTATGATTTCCGTCTTGATGGATTACAGTCCTTTTCACAAACTAATAGTAATTAGATATTTGAATCATGAATCAACTCATCAACCTCACAGATGAAGTAAAAGAAGAAATGGAAAAGCTCTCTGCATTGGGTTATACCCATGAAGAGATGGCCATCTATTTTGAATTTGATGTTGATGTTTTTCATAAAGCAGCTTCCGATCCAGATAGCAACATTTCATATCACATCAAGAGGGGTGAATTGATGAGTCTCGCCAAAATTCAGATGGCATTACTCGATGATGCTGAGCGTGGCAATGTCACTGCTTCACAGCAGCTCGGAAAGATTCGGCGAAATAGATCATGGCAACTTTCCAAGCTTGATGTGTTTGCTGGAATTCAAGACAAGAAATTGATTGAGCGTTTAGAAGATTATATTCAGTCTGGTTCAATCAATCAGCTGAGTGTCGAAGAAGCAATCTATGTTGATGCACTTTCATTGATACACTCATTGAGTCGTAAGTATGGCCGTCGCAATACTGTTGCATTCTTCACTCAGGAGCCATTCAACTTGAAGCACGCTCGTGCAAGAGAAATGTATGATGAAGCAATCAGCCTATTCTATACAGATCGGAATATAGAGAAGAAAGCACTTCGCCATCAAAAGGCTGAACAGCTGGAGGAAGCTGCACGAATTGTTTTTGAAAATGCCGAAAGCGCTAAAGACTATGAAGTCTATGGTGATCTGATCATGAAAGCAGCTAAGCTGCAGCAACTGGACAAGGAAGATCCGGAAAAGCTACCGAAAGAAATTTACCAAAAACCGATTCGTGTATTGAGTCTTGACACGGAAACAATTGGCCTGCCGAAGATAGACCGCCAAGCTTTGGCCAGGGAAATTGAAGAATTAGAAATCCCTGAGCGCGACAAGATCAGATTATTAGAAGACGCACTCAACGAACCATTCAATCTATTGGAGCGCATAGGATCTATAGAAGAAGAATCAAAATCAGATAAATAAATACTGAGATTATCAAACAATAATCTGAGCCTGTCGAATATATGCATCGAAAGAAAGTAAATCCAAAAAGTGATCAGGTTAAAGTTCAGTTTGCTAACTGGCTATCACAGGTGTGTTTGCTGGTCATGCCTCGCTTTCTGTACATGATTGCCGGTCGTGGATCTGCGAAGACCACAGACATACAAGTAGATCGATTAATCGAAATGGCCTACGACATGCCAGGCGCTCCCGTATGCTGGATTTCAGACACCTATGCCAATTTAACTAAAAACGTTCTATCCTCAGTGATAGAAGGTTTAGCCATGAAAGGCTATTACAAGGACATTCACTATACCATTGGCACAGCTCCTAAGGAATACACGGAAGCAGAAAAACAGGATTTACCACCTGAGATCCGGGAGCATTTCTGGAAACCTTACAATCAGCTTGCATCCTATAAGCATACAATGATCTGGTTCACGGGCCTGAATATCACTTTTGCGAGCTTAGATCGGCCAGCATCGTTGGCAGGTAGAAACTATGTACATGTATTTGGTGATGAGGTGAAGTATTTCCGTCCCGATCGCGTTTCCAATCTATTGAAAGCAGTGAGAGGTTATCGTGCCAAATATGGGAATAGCGTATTCTATAGAGGTCATACATTCACCACTGACATGCCCAATATCAATAAGATTGGTGAGTATGATTGGATAGTGAAGCAAGCAGGCAGAATGAGCAGTAAAGCCATTGCACTCATCATCAAGCTCGGCATTGTAGTCAATGAAGCTATCCAGGAATATGTAGTAGCAGCACAAGAAGGAAACACGGAGGAAAAAATCAAAAAGCAAGCAACCTGGAGACGATGGGTTGAGCGTTGGATTGCCGCCAGACTACACAAGGCAGGTCAAACATTCTATTTCGTTGCCTCATCCATGGTCAATATTGACATCCTCACGCCTCAGTGGTTGATAGATGCATTGGAAGCTGATTTTGACGATACCAAGACAGCCATTTTTTCCATGAAACCAGAACTGGAAGCAGGTGAAAGGTTCTATGCGAATATTGGAGAACGTCATTTCTACCACGATGGTAATGATCCGGTTTGGGCTGAACGATTTGGTCTCAATGAACAGGAAGATTGCAGAATCCTTCGATACCTGGACCGGAGCAAACCTCTGGAAGGTGGCGCTGATTTTGGCAATATGAATAGTCTGATTGTTGCTCAACCTAGCGGTAAAAAGTACAGGTGCTTGAAATTTCATCATACACTTTCCCCTGATTGGATCAGAGAGTTGGCCAATGACTTCATTCAGTTCTATAAACCACACAATGAAAAGATACTCAACTTATACTATGATCGTGCTGCCAACAATTACAAAAAAGCAGGGCAGGATCTGGCTTCACAGCTCAAGAAAGCAATAGAACATGATGCTGACGGCAAGCGAACCGGATGGAAAGTTATTTTGATGAGTGAAGGCCAGGGAAATATTCCTCAGCCGGAAGAATATCCATTCATGCAGGAATTACTGAGTGGAAACAATCGCAAAATGCCTCAGCTGTTGATCGATTACTTTCATTGCAAGCCACTCAGAGCCAGCCTGCAGGATGCCAAGACTAGGAAAAACTCATCTGATCAGATTGTAAAAGATAAGTCTTCAGAGAAGCTCCCTATCAAGAGGTTACCTTTAGAATCCACCAACCCATCCGACGCGTTCAAATATCTAATGATGCGTAAATCGTGGAGAAAACTCGTCAGAGGTGCTAAAAAAACAATTGGAGTTGATGCAGGGGTGGTTTGATCTGTCCTTTCAATTGTTTAATTGATTTCGAAATTTGAATCATGCAATTATTCGATGCACTGAAAGCAATGAGGGAATTAAGTGAACGGAAAAAACCGTTCGCTTTTTCCTTCATGTCTTATAGCAGAGATCGGCAAAATTCTCATGGAATAGTAGAGGTTCATCATGCCAGGCTGAAGCCTAGAGCCAAAGCAGCCAAGTATGAAAACGCTGATTTGATAGAAGAATATGTTGATCTCGATACAGGCGAATCCAAAAGATTTTATCAGTGCACCCTTATGTTTTTCAATGGATCTAAAATAGCACTTACATGACGCCAAACTCACCAACCAACAGCATGATCAAACGTGCTTTTACTCATTCAGAAATACCCGAAAACTCAGTTTTGAATTCCAGAATAGGCCGATCATTTAGTGCTCCAAAAAACATACAGCAGTCTAGTCATGCCGAGCATGTCGAAGCGTGCGAAGAATGCGGACATGGAGCTGATGTTTCATCCATTTGTGCAAAACATCCGAAATGAAAGAAGAAGCTACAATTAAGAATTTCAAAAAAACCTCAGTAATACAGGTTGATGCTACAGCCTATACAGTATCTACAGGGCTTGATACAGACTATTTCAGCACATCACAGCGTACAGACTGGGAGGCAGATCCAATGATCGTGGCGGGAAAGGAAATAGTTCCTTATGGTATTCAGAATGACCTTCCTGACAAGATCCGTCAGATCATGGACCGAAATAATCTCGCCCCTGGTATTCTGGAGCGTGAGATTGGATTACTCTATGGTAATGGCCCTGCTCAGTACACTGTGGAGATTGAAAATGGTCAGATCACAAGAAAATACACTGAAGATCAGGAGATCACCAGTTGGTTAGCCGATTGGGACTATAAGCGATACATTGACATGGCTATGGTTGAGTTCAAGTACTTGAAAGGCGTATTTGTGAAGCGGTACCGTAATCGAGCACCAAGAATTGGCCGTCAGGGAATGATCACCAATCTGGAAGTTATACCAGGAACAGACGCGCGTCTCGCATGGCCGGCCAAAGGAGCACCTAAGCGACTGGAGTCAGTAAAGAATATCTATGTAGGTGATTTCTCCAACAATTGCTATGATACTGGTGTGGCTACCTATCCGATTTATGATCCATGGAATCCTTTCAAACATTCAGTATCTGTTGGCTTTCATTCAAAATATAGCTTTGGAATGAGCTTCTACCCTAAGCCTGCTTTCTTTGGCACGCTCCCTTGGATGGAGCGCTCTTCTGATATCCCGGAAGTTTTAGCGTATCTATCTGAGAATGGTATCACATCAGCATACCATATTCATTCACCATCAGGATATTGGGAAGCTAAAAAAGAAAAGCTGGAAAAGAAATATGGTGAGAGCAAACCTGAGGCATTTATAGATGCAAAGCTAGAAGAGCTTAAGGATGAGCTTTTCAAAAAAATGTCTGCAGTACTCACTGGTAAAAAGAATGCTGGAAAATTTATTCAGACGGTAGATTTCTATGATGATGAAGGAAACCTGTGTCAGTGGAAAGTAGAAGCTATAGATCAGAAGATCAAAGATTATGTAGAAGCTCAGCTCAAGATTAGCGAAAAGGCAGATAGTGCCATTACTTCTGGAATTGGCCTTCACCCTTCCCTATCCAATATCGTTGTGAATGGTCAGCTCTCCAGTGGCTCTCAGATGCTTTATGCACTGAAGCTATATATGGCCTCAGATACGACTATACCTGAAGAAGTAGTCTTCGAGCCAATCAATCAGGCAATAGCTGCCAATTTCCCTGGGAAGAAAGTAAGAATGGGTTTTTACCATCATGTGGTCATGAAGGAAGAAAACGTAGCTCCTGAAGATCGTGTCACTCAAAACGCAGAAGTAAAATGAAATTACTTTTCAATAAATCATCTAACGGAGCTGAGGAGCTTCAGCAGCTCACAGGATCATATTATGAAAATAATGAGTTCGAACGGATCAAAACGGACTGCCTGCTTTCACAAGAAAAAATTCAGGATCTGGTAGGTAAAGAAGTTATCCAGAGAGCACTCGATTTTTATCATTCTGATGATTTTGACTTAGAAGATTATTCCGGCTCTTCATCTGAGGAATTGCAACTAAACAAAGATTTGGTGCAATATCTTCAGATACCGATTGCTTACCTCGCTACGATCCGATATTACGAATCCAATCTGGTGAGTCATGAGGATGGTGGAAGAAAGGTCAAAATCGACAATGAAAATGAGAAAATGGCTTGGGAATGGATGCTGGATCGTGATGATGCCGCTCAGCTTCTCAAAGCCAATGAAACCATAGATCGCCTGGTAAGATTTCTGGAAGTGAGCCAGATTAATGAATGGTTAACAAGCACCAATAGAAAACTTACAAGAAAACTTTTCATCAACTCTGTAGAGCTGTTCCATCAGTCCTATCCGATAGATAATAGTTCTCGCTTTTTTTATACCATTACTCCATTCCTTCAGGAAGTACAAAATAGGGCTATCAAAAAAGCACTCGGAGACACAAAATTCAATGAGTTGCTAGCCTACTGGCAAAACTTCAATAGTGTAGATGGTTCTGGATCAGGATCTTCAGGATTGCCTGGTGATGAAACTGATGAAGGTTTGGAAGAATTATTGCAGTCAGTACAGCTGGTCATGCCACTATTGGCAATGATTATTGCAGCAAAAAGATTAACACTTCAGGTATTACCAGATAGTGTGGTTCAAAAATTTCATAGCATGATGCAAAGTCGGGGAGCTAGTCAGGTGGCTCTTCCTGCCGTGGTAAAGGCTTTTTGTGATGATTTGCAGGAAGACGCTACCTACCTTCTCGACGATATCAAGCGTCATCTCCACGCCAGTGATCCTGATTCGCTGGATTATCAGATGCTACCAAATAATGATGAAACCAATAAATTCTTCAGCATATAATGGGAATTCAGGTTATTACACATGAGATACCTTCTTGGCAGAAAAGAAAAAGGTATGAAAATGGAGCGGCTACTTATTCTCGTGATATAGTTAACACTCAGCTACATCATCTATTGGATTACTTTTCCTTTGAGCCGTATAAAGGAAAAAATGTAATTATTTCTACGTGTCCGTTAATCAGCGAACTTTCTGAAGCAGAGTTGAAATATAAAAAACCGGATATAATAATTCAGTACCTACATTCTTTTCCTTATGATGCATCTATTGAGTACATCAAGGATATCATCAAAAAAAGCAGATTCCCAAATAAAAATCAGTGGTGGTTTATTACCGCTTATAAATCATTTGCAGATTTGATAAATGCTTCAGGCTTTAGAGCAACGTTCATTCCAATGATGATAGACACATCAGAGATACCTGAGCCTGACAATCACCAAAATATGGCTGTCTGGTTTGGAAACATTTATCCTTCAAAAAAATCACAATTCAAGACAATAACTTCTCATTTCAAAAAAGCGGGGATCAAGATGTCAGTAATTAGCAAAGGCAGGTTAAATTCAAAAAGACCTGTCTCTCAAAAAGATGCATTTGAAATCATTCGCAAGTATAAATACGGAGTTGGAGTTGGTCGCTGTGCTTTAGAAATGTATAAAATGGGTCTTAAAGTACTCGTTATGGGTGCTGAGTTCGGAGGTATTGTTATGAATGACGATGATGCACTTACGCAGCTATATTCTAATTTCAATGGAAGAGTTATAACTTGGAATCGTAATATCGAAGAGTGTATTGATATGCTGCAATACAGTCACTCCCCTGAAATACCATCCATTTCAGAAATTAATCATTTAGATTTCATCAAAGAGATTGATCTATGAACCATCTGGAAATTACCGATCGGAATATTTCTATCTCAATCCCTGACCATTGGGATTATCTAGATTCTCAGAAGGATATCAGATATGTATTGTCTCAGTGCCTGGCAGCTGCAGATGGTAAAATCACAGAAAACAAAGCACGGGTAAACATCCTCTATCGTATTGCAGATATCAGACGAAACTGGAAGTCCGTGATGCTGGAGCGAATCATGTCACAAGAATGGAATCTTCAGAAAAACGCCAACATTTACAAGCTTGCTGATGAGTTTACACAATTCGCCCTTTCCTCTCTTCATTCAGAGCCTTTAGTGCCAGAAGGCCAGTCCATAGAATCAATTGAGGTCACCTACTCCACAGTAATGAATCATTTTCAACAAATTAATGTCACGTTGAGCCTGTCGAAACGGACATTAATAGGCCCTGCTCATCAGTTAGCAGATTGTTCATTTGGGGAATTCCGTGCAGCATTAGAGGAGTTGGATGAATACTTCCAGATGCGGAATGATGGTCAAACTGAGCCTGTCGAAGTTGACCATCAACTCTGTAGATTCATCGCCTGCTTATACCGCCCTGTTGTCAGACTGAGCTTGTCGAAGGATAGACAACCTTTCGATAGATCCAACATCGAAAAACACGCCAAACTATGCAAGCGAATAGATCCAGTGATCAAAGTTGCAATCTTACTGTGGTTCACTTATACCATCAATTTCATTCAGGAGAATGACATCACTATAAGTGGCCGTACCATCAACCTGCGCCCATTATTTCCAAAGCCAAAAGATACTGGTAAAAAGAAAGCTTCCAATGAAGGATCCGCTGCAGTATGGTCATCCATACTTTATCAGATCGCCAAGGATGGGCCCTTTGGAAAAATAGAAGAAACTGACAGAGCCGGACTGTATGATATACTACTCTACATGTACGAACAGTACCGCGAAAACCAACGTCAAAAACTTAAAACAAAGAAGAAATCATGATGTTGCTGCATAAAACATTTTTTTGGCTTCACGTGACATATGTTGTTATTCAAATAATTGCAATGTACCATGGCTATTTACCCGAAAGACCAGGAGAGATACTTCTTCTCCCTGTTCATGGGCTATTCTATGACTGGATCAGAATCCAAATAAGCCAATTTCCTGACATCTAATTACAAACAAATGCTAAACATCACAGACTACTTCACTAAAATCACCGAGCTGGCAGAATCCATTCCAGCTATCAAACACCTCGTGTTTGTGACCTCAGACAATCAGGCCACTACACGACTAAAAGATAAAAGCGGAATCTGTCTGGTGGCTGTAATTCCATCATTTGATGTTTCCGGACAGCTCGCCAGATCTGTTGATGATGCCAGTACTTATTTCTTTGTAGTCAGGAAAGCAAAGCCGGATGACAAAAAAGATCAGGAACAATCACTCTATCAAGAAACTCAGGACGTGCTTTACGCGCTGAAGGATAGTATTAGCAACAAAGCTGAAGAAGGATGCTCGGTTTTCTGGAGGCTTTCACCTGAGTCCATACACATAGATCCAGAGTATAATACCTTCGGAGGCTTCTCCGGTTGGTCCATGTCAATGAGTTTTTAGCCCTATAAAGTGTATATTTAGTGATTAAATGACCCCCCAACAAAAAGCCCTTCATTTTCACAAAATCATTACAGGCATCAATACCTTCATTGATCAGGGAATTATCAAGATCGATGGTGATACGGTATATGTCTATGAGGAAGTCATAGGAGATACAGATCAGAAGAAACAAGCTTTCCTAAAAAACCTCTATTCCTACTTTCGCCTGAAGCTCAAAAAACCTGAATGCTTTTCATTCTACCTGATGAATATTGAGTCAGATCAGTTTATTGGTAAATTCATTGAAATGAAGCCGTTAGTTTTTTGATAATGAAAGATTAATTTTTTTCTGTAAGGTTGCACTGATCGATATTCCAGCTAAAGTAAACAGTCCAGACCCTATTCCGAGTGTTTTTTGAGTTCTGATATAAGAGTCATAATTAGTTGAAGACACAGGATTATTTCTTGATCCATTAATCATGTAGGCTGTGAAAAAGGAGGCTCCAATAATCTGCAATGTAGTTCCAATCTGTTTTTGTTGCTGGTAGGTTTCAATTCTTAAATTTACTTGCTGCTTCGAATATCTATCAATTACTTTCACCTGGTTGGAGTTCAGATAGCTAGTGAGCTCCCCTTCTGGTTGTTCAAAAAATAAGACAGCAATCAACTCTGAATACAAGTAATTATTGCGTTTTCCCTGAATTGAAAGATCGTCATAACTTACAATGAATTCTCTTTTAAGAGCACTGCTGTCACTTTTGAGGTGTAAATCAATCATCTGAGAGTGAGCAAGCAGCGGAATGATTACAATAGCGGATGTCATTATTCTTTTCATGATTTGTATTTTTGAATAAATTTATCAAATCTGCCGTGAACTGGTACCATATTCTCTTATTCATAGCTATCCTTTTCATAGGAGGCTGGATCCACTCCAAATCTTCAAATTACAGAGGCAGGAACAAGCGTAAAAAATAAAAGTTTCCTCCATATGGAGGAAACTCAAGCTCCCACTATATGGTGGGAGCTTACTATGTTTGAATAAGTTCTTTCTTGGACTCGGTTCACCCTATATGGGGTAAACTGAAATAAAAACAATTTCCCTTTTATAAAAATAAAAAAAACCTGCACACTGGCAGGTTTTTTCTAGTTGATGGTTACTGTAGTCCTGACAATCATTTGTCAGGTTTTTTAGTTTGATACTCTTTTAGTCCAAGATCAATCAACATAAGATAGATTTCGGGAAGAGTTTTTTTTTCGCCTTTATCCTCCAAATCAAATTGAATCATTTTGATAGTTCTGTGAAGGTCTACAGGTACTTCTTTTAATGTAATAGAAGACATTCGCTTTCTGTTTTTTAATGATATAGCAAATGTAGTAAAAATATATTTCAAATATTTATTTGAAATAAAACAATAAACACTACATTTGTAGTGAAAATATAATTACAATAAAAATGAAACAACGCACAAAAACTCTAGCAATCATTAATGACCAATCAATTCTTCTTATTGAAAATGGAGATAGACTGGTGCCCATCAAGCCAATTTGTGATGCGCTTGGCATTGATGCAAAAGCACAAAGAAGTAAGATTCAGGATGACGTATTTTTAAGTTCAACTGGGGTGCTCAGCACCTCGGTTGCTGGCGATGGAAAAGAACGCGAAATGTTCTGCCTTCCATTCAAGTATGTCTTCGGTTGGCTGTTTACCATCAACCCTGCTAACGTCAAAGAAGAAGCTCGCGAAGCTGTTCTTAATTATCGTGCTCAGTGCTATGATGCGCTATATGACCACTTCACAGCCTACGCAGATTTTAACAACGATCGGATCAAAGTAGTAGAATCTAAAGTGGAAGCCGTGGAGAAGATCCGGGAAGAGTTCAATGCCAGTAAGAAAAGATTGGACAAAGCCAAGCAAGAATTAAACGACGTTCGATCCATCACATTCGAAATGTGGAAAGCTAATGGCCGACAATTAGAAATGTTTGACCAAGACAACAATCAGGATGACTAACAGAGCACACATCCGCATCCTGATAGATGATTTTGAGCTTTCCAAGGAAGGTTTTAAGAAAGGATCATCTGTAAAAGCAGAAATAGACAAGCAAGGAAAAGCCCACTTTGGTAGATGTATTGTCTATTCGGGAGACTATAAAGTATTGTAAATCGAAAATCCAGCCATAAATGGAAACACTAAAAATTCATCCTTCAGCATTTCAGGAGCTCCTAGCTGAGCCTCCTGCTAAGCTGGCAGCTCACACACAGCATCTTGTCACATACTACATGGAAGGTTACGAGTACTACCGTACCAATATCGATGCAGAAGATCACTATGACCACCAAAACAATGAAGAGTTTCTCATCGGACTGATGGAAGTAACCAGGCAGATGAAAATCACGGACATTCCAAAAGCCTTTGTGCTGAAGGATGGAGATCAGAGCATAAATGTCCTGCCTATGGTCTATTTCCTGGACAAGTACTCCATCAAGCTCTGCCTCTCGAATGTGGATGTGATCAACAATGCACTGGTAGAGTACGTCCATCAGGACAATCACGCCAGCTTCAAGCTAGCTTTTCGCACACTCAGCCAGTGGCAGTCCATTTTCAAAGCTTTAGAATCGTAGGTTATGGAGAAAAAAGAATTATATAAAAATCTTAAAAGGTTTTCCAACGATCAAAGTTTACCGATCGAGGAAAAAGTTATGGATGGAAAACAGAACTGGCAATTAGTGAGGTATGATGTCAAAAAGAAAAAATGGATATGTCGACCAGTGTTTTTTGTGAGATATCGCTATGAAAAAAAATTTGTCAGAATATCAATTAAAGATGCTTTGCCTTTAATTGGTTCATTTTTTCCTGTGACTGATGATTTGAAAGAATGGATAAGTACAAGTAAATACACAGACGAACTATCCAAATTCCTGTAGAAAATTAAATCCAAACAAGTGTTCGCAGCACTTCTAATTATGAAAAGTCAATTACCATGTTTAGCCTTCATCCAGGATGGAGCAAACACCCAAGTCATCGTAGATCCTACACTAGAAGGATTGGTGATGGATCTATTCGAAAAAGAAATTGAATCCCCTACCACTATCATCCATGATGGTAGATGTGTCCATTTTGAGCAGTTTATTTATAGATGGTGCTTCATCAAAGGCAAGATCACTGTAGAAGAATTGCTGGATAGTGTAGAGCTGAAGCCGTCTGAAATACATCAGAGACTCAGAGTAGCATAAAAAAAAGAAGCCGATGTTCGCAGCATCGGCCTCATAGGTCAATTACCATAATTAACCATTGGATATGGCAAACATAAAGAAAAACTATCAGGTAGGATATACGCTATTGGATATAACTTATCATGATTTAAAACAAATCCTTCAGGAATTCGAAAACCTCACTGGCATGAAGCCTACAGTATTATTAGAAATCTTGCATGGAAAAATCGAATCGTCTAAATTGTTAGACATTATGAGCATGACTACAGAGCAGGCATACAAAGAGCTAATCAACAAGAGAGGTATCGCAGATCAGCTACAGTTGAATGGTAATACATTAAGAAATTACCGTAAGTGGGCCAATGATCACCCCGAGGATCCGTCCCAGTGGAAAGTCAGCATCCGCAAGATGGAAGAGCTTCTGGAGCTTGGCGGCTACAAAGTTGTTCAAGAGAAACTGTGGAAACTTTGAAAAAAGCAGTGTAATTAAGTAGAAATGCTGATAAACAACATATTTTTCACGTTTACGTAAGAAATTATTACACATTTTATAAATTTGGATCGGTATCAGACGTGCATTAGCACTTCTTCCCGCAGAGAAACCCCAATTTATGGAACATCACAATGCGGAAAATCTAGAGCCCAGTGCCCCAACACTGGGTTTTTTTATGCCTTTCTTTAGACAGAATTATCCACAAAGCAGAATGTTAGTAAGTTGTTAATAGAGTGGATAACCTTGTTGATAAAATAATGCGACATTTGTAACAGGTGAAGGTTCTTCCCGCACCTTTAATTATGGGGAAGGTTATTCTAGGAAAGGAGGACAGCTAATGTCTGGTACCAAAAGACGGCCTGAAGATGAGCAGAAGTTCATCTACCGTGCCTGGATCACGGTAAAGGGTAAACGTGTTTACCCAAAGAAGGCCAAGTGTTTTAAGATTCCTATTAGATAGGTAATCTTGATCAATCCATTGAAAGGCGACTTGGGGGTCGCCTTTCTCCTTTCAAACAAACTTTTGCTCAGAGCCATGCGACGTAAAAAGTAGCAGATAAACCCTATCAAGGCTATTAATGGAATTAATCAGGAAGATTCGAAGAAGATTACTTGGAAGAGATAGCTTCAAGCCTTGATACCGCTTTCAGCGCGCGGAAACTCACCCAAATACTGGGGTTTCCGGCTCGTATTATAGGAGCCTCGACAGGCTGCTTTTCGCTTTCAGATTATAGGCTATTTCTAAAAGGAATCGCAAACGAAAACTTAGCCCACTGCATTAAAGAACCTCGTCAAGCTCTACAGTTTCCCGCACTTCTGGCTCAGGTTCCTGAACCTTGGCCGGCTGGCGGTCTTCCGGCATTATTACTTGTTGATCTCCGAAAAGGTAGCACATAGGAAAATATTCGAAATTGTCCGGATCTTCCTCCGTCGTTTCTCCTTTCGCTTCGGCTTCCTTTTTTCTCTGGGCGCTGATTGGTTGTCCCCAGATCACGAAAGATTTTTCACCTTTTCTGATCGTTGCTCCCTCCTTTTTCCATTGTCCAAAGGTTTTAAACTCCACGTTTTCACCTACATCATAGATATGATTTAGGAGCATGTAATTAAGCGTTTGAGACATCCATGTGACGGCTTCCATATCAGTTTCGGATTGTTCGGCGAATGCTTCCCTTAGTTCCCTGGCTTCCTGACTGGCTTTTATCAATGCCTCCCTCCTGGGATTTACCTTTTTTTCCTCACTCATGACAAAATCAGTTTTTCGACTTTCTCTCTTTTCTCCTCCATGCGCTCAATACTGAACTCCAATAGTTCAATTATGAGCTCTTTGTTGTGAACTTTCACCAGATGGTTTTCATTGTTGTATCGTGGCTTATTGGTCACTGTCAGATAATAATCTTCAAGCTCAAAACTTTCCTCCGTCGTGGTTATTTCTTCAAGTTGCGTTTTCAAAGACTCAATATTGGCTTTGATTCTTTTCAGCTTTTGAATGTTGGTGTGTTTCTCGTTGAAATACTCCATTTGATCTTCAAGACTCATAGGTTTTTGAGCCTTTTTTGATTGTGACTGTTTTTTCTCGGTTGACTCCTGATCTTTTGAAACCTTCAAAACATTTTTTGGATTTTGCATAGTACTAATTTTTAATAGTTAAACAATTGATTATCAATTCGTTATTGTATTACTAAGATACTAAAAACATCTAATATATTAGACGTTTTCCTTAACTATTTTCACTTAATAGATCACTTTTTTACAATAGAAAACCTCTGAAAATCAACCAGTTACAAAAACTAAACCCAACCTAAAAAGCTGAAAAACAGCGCATTAACCCACAAAGTCATTTTTTCAAATGACTTTGTATGTCTCGAAACCCCGTTCCGCCCTGCCGCGTAGATGCAATTGCACTCTTATATGGAAATATGGATATATGAGGAAGTCCCACCAGGTAGGCACTGAGTCTGGCCAGACTCAGACAGTTGATGTCCTTTCTATAAAACAGGGCATGGAATAGTTTAGCATAGAGTTAACTACATCAGAATGAGCCTGATAAAGAAACAATTTGTAAAGCAAGTGCTGCAAGATGAATCCAAGAGATTTAAAAAGAATCAAGGAGCTGCAATGAGAAAGCTATTGACATTTCATACTGGTCGTACAATTGCATCTAGACAATTCAAAGTGAAGTCCGGTGATGAGATGGATGGAAGAATGGAAGTTAATCATAGTATTACACAGAGGTTTCTTGATATCAAAAAGAAAGGATCGAAAAGAAGGAAGCGATTACCAATTCACAATAAGTATGTCTTCGGTCATTACTACAGTACTGCAAGAAGATTGATGTATGAATTCACAGATGATGTAGCTAACGAAATCAGAAAACAATTCAGCTGATGGCAAAGAAACTTAAAGAAGAAGACCTCCAATTGAATTTGATAGTGAATGGGGACAAAGGTCGAAAGGAAATTGGTAAGCTGGAGAGAACAATCAAGGACACCACTATTAAGCTGAAAGGACTAGAAGCTCAGGAAAAAAAGCTTAGAAAATCTGGCAAGGAAAATTCCGCACAATACAAAAAAGTGAAAGCATCTATGGATGCTTACAACGAAACAATCACTAAGTCAAAAGCAAGAATAGAGCAACTGAGAAGTTCGATCGACATCACTAAGCTAAGCTATACTGAATTGAGACAGGAAGTTAATCGGTTAACTCGGCTAAGAAACCTCAGTGGCCCAAACAGTGACAATTGGCGTAAATACGATGCTCGTCTTCAGCAAGTAAGATCACAGTTTGAAAAAGTAAGAAAGCAAGGCCAGATGACTTCTATTAGTATGAAAGGGTTGGCTAATTCATTCAATCACTACATAGGAGTGATTACAGCTGGACTAGCCACTTTAAGTGCTGCAATTTTTGGAGTGAGGAAAGCGATAGACTCATATGCGGAATTTGATGATAAAATCGCAGATGTTCAAAAGACAACCGGATTATTCAAAGATGATGTTCTCGAGATAAATGATGAGCTAAAAAATGTAGATACCAGAACAGCTCAAATCGGACTGCTAGGTTTAGGACGTGTTGCTGGTAAGCTGGGTAAGAATTCAAAGCAAGATGTATTAGACTTCATTGCCGCTACTGATCAGATCAGTGTTGCCCTTACTGAAGACCTAGGAGGTGATATAGAGCAAAGTATTAATGATGTTGGCAAGCTCACGGATATCTTCAATGTTGATGAAGAGTTTGGAATTGAGCAGGGACTATTAAAAGTTGGATCGACAATAAACGAACTTGGAGCGAATAGTACAGCAAATGAAGGTTACATTGTCAATTTCACCAAAAGATTAGCGGGTGTGGCTCCAGCGGCCAAAATCTCCCTCGCCAATGTTATGGGACTTGGCGCTACTTTAGATATGCTTGGTCAGACTGCTGAAGTTTCAGGAACTGCATTTGTAAATCTGATTCCCAATATGTTCAAAGAAACCGCTGATTTTGCTCGAATTGCAGGAATGGGATTAGAAGAATTCACGGATCTCCTAGAAAACGATGCAAATGAAGCTTTAATAGCTGTTTTAAAAGGGGTGAAAGGTAATGAATCTAGCATGACCGATCTGGTCAAAAGACTTCAAGAAGTTGGTGTTGATGGTGCCAGAGCAACTGCGGTTGTTTCAGTAATGGCTAATAATGTTGATGCTTTACGTCAACAACAAGCTTTGGCAAACAAAGCTTTTAAAGAAGGAACGTCCTTGACTGACGAGTTTAATATTAAAAATGAAACTGCGGCTGCTAAGCTAGAGAAAGCCAGGAAAGGATTATACAATATGACCGTTCAGCTTGGTGAAGAGTTGATGCCAGTCATGACTTTTAGTACTAATAGCTTTTCATATTTCGTAAAAATACTCAGTGTCCTAATTGACTTTCTGAAAAGAAATGCAACCGCGTTAATTACTCTGACTGCTCTATTGGTAACCTACAATGGACTAGTGTTTTTAAGCACAGTAAGTCTAAAAGAAAATATAGTTGTCACTACGGCAAAAATACTCCTAGATAAGGGCCAAAAAGCAGGGTTAATTCTTCTTGCGGCTGCACAAGCCTTGTTTACTGGAAATCTAACCAGAGCTACTGCAGCGATGCGGTTATTCAATGCGGTCACTAAGCTAAATCCAATAGTCTTGTTGATAAGTATCCTGGCTGCAGCTGGTGCAGCCTTTATAGCTTATAGTAGAAAATTATCAATTGCTGAACGTGCTCAAAAAAGCCTAAATGAAGTCCAAAAAACAGCCCGAGAATCAGTAGTTGATGAAAAACTAAAAGTTGAGCAATTACTTGATATCGCACAGGATCAGACAAAATCGATTGATTCAAGAAAGAAAGCTATTAAAGCCTTAAATGATTTGTCCCCTGAGTATTTAGGTAATTTGGATTTAGAAAAAATTGGAACCGATGCAGCTAAGAAAGCCACTGATAAGTACATAGAGAGCTTACTCAAAAAGGCAAAAGTAGAGGCAGCACAACAAAAACTAGTTGAGTTGAATAAAAAGAAGCTGGATCTGGAAAATACTGATAACACAGAATTATCATTCTGGCAACAGGCTGGAGTTTATGCTAAATCAGCAGCTCAGTCGTATTCTGCACCTGGAACATTTATGATGAACCTGAATGCGAACGAAGCGATTAAAAAAAGTCAGGTAAATAGTGAAGAGATTGAAGCTATCAAGGCCCAGGAAAAATCATTGATGCAATTCCTAAAGGCTAATTCAGATGAGTACATTGAATTAGTAAATAATACTCCACCGCCGCTCGGAGATAAGCCATTATCTGACGAAGAGAAAAAAGCTGCAGAAGAAAGAAGAAAATCGATCGAGGATTACCGGCAAAAAGTACTTGAATCCACCAGATCTGCTGCTGAAGTAGAAAATGCCGCTTATGAGCTTAGACTTAAGCAAGCAGGAATATTCAATAAGAAATTCGAGAATATGACACTCGAAGACTTCCAAATTGAATATGCCTTGCTAAAAGAGCATGAATCTAACCTTGCCAAAATAGATGCGGATGCTATAAGCGCTGAAATCGCTAGATACGAAGAGTCATTCGAATCTCAGCTTAATGCGCTTAAAACCAAAAACAATGAAGAGCTAAAAGCCTTCCAGGGGAATAAGGAAGAACGTGAGCAGTTGATAAAAGATCAAACTGCTGCAGAAGAAAAACTTGTCCAGGAGAATCTGGAAAAGCTCCAATCGCTCATCGAAATCACATTAGATAAAGGCTCATGGGAAGGAATCACCTCTGATGACATTCTTAGTGATGAGGAATACGAACTACTGAAGAAAAAGCTAGAGGAAATTGGATTAAGCCTTTCGGAAATTGGTTTAGGAGGAAAATCTGCAAAAGAAGACACGGAATCTGATACAGGTCTCAAATATGGATTAGGAGGAAAAACAGATATACTGGGATTTTCTCCTGAAGACTGGGAATTGTTTTTTGAAAACCTCCAATCTGGAAAGCTTGGGATTGATGAGTTGATTTTTTCAGTAAATGCACTATCAACAGCATGGCAGCTGCACAATGAATATGTTAGTAAAGCTGAGCGACAGAAACTTGAAAACTATGAGGCAAGCATTGAGCAACGAAAGCGATCTCTAGATTCAGAAATGCAAAAAGAGCTGAATAATGCTTGGAACAGCTCCAAGAAGAGATCCGATATAGAGAAAAAGTATGCGAAGAAAAAAGAACAGCTAGATGCGGAATTGGATAGGAAAAAAGCAGAATTCGATTACAATGAAGCTAAAAGAGAAAAAGGTACTGCATTGATGTCCGCTATTGTTAATGTAGCTTCTCAGGTTGCAGCAAATCTTGCCAATCCAATACTCGCAGCCTTTATCGGTGCTATGGGAGCTGTGCAGATTGGCACTATTGCTTCTACACCTCTTCCGGAATTACCAGGACGCGAGGATGGTGGATATCTATCCGTTCGTCGTGCACAGGATCGAAAAATGTTCAGAGCTCGAATGCGCCCTGATCAGCGCGGCTATGTAGACCGACCGACTATCATTGCGGGTGAAAGCGGCCGTGAATTTATAGCATCAAATGAAGCTTACGAGAATCCAAGCATTCGACCTATTCTTGATTATATAGACACGGCACAGCGAAATGGAACCATTAGTACCGTCAGACTTGGTACCATCCTCCAGGATCGACCTGCAAAATCAATTTCCGGACGTGAAACTGGAGGCTATGTTTCAAACCAAAACCTTACACAACCTTCTACAGATCCGGAGATGAAAGAACTCTTAAAACAGTCTCTTGCTTTAAACCAAAAATTATCAAAACAGCTGGAAAAGCCGATCAGCGCTGAGGTGGCTCTTTTGGGTCAAAACGGGTTTATTGAAAAGCAGGCTGAGTATGATCAATTAACACAAGAATCTGATATATAATGCTGAGAATTACAATAAATGGAGATTCTCTTGATTTGTCTGAAGATATTTCCATTCCGATAATTTACGAAAACCCACTATTTAGTAATGAGAGAATTCCTGTTACCAAATCACTGAACTTCACTTTGCCTCAAACTAGCAACAACCTAAAGTTGCTTTCATATCCAAATCGGATTAACAAAACGACTCATAAAAAAGAATTCACTAATGTTATTATCAGATTTCAGTCAATTAAACTACTCGAGGGAATCATTACGCTACAAGAAATTGGTACGGCTATAAAAGTTGCTTTCAAAACATACGGACTTCTTGATCTTATGAAATCACCAATTGACGGAGACTTCTATAAAGTACAGCTCGCTGACAGTAACGACAGCACATACTCGAACTTCATGAAGGATTGTTTGGATGAAAATGAAGATCTAAGATTGGCTCCTGTTAGGAATATTCAATATAGTTGGAAAGATGATTGGCCGGAAAATACGCTATATGATTATCCTTCAGACGATGGAGAGAAAGCTGCTGAATTGATGTATTTCAATTTTTACAACATACTAAATTCAGAATTTTATTTATCTGGATCATTCAATTATCCATCATATTGTTATCCAGCTCCCCCAGTTTGGTTTTTATTGAGTGAGATTTTTGGGTCTAGCCTAATTTCCAACCCTTTTGACTCTGGTTTATTAAGAAAACTCATTATCAATGGTTTTTTCCAAGATCATGAACTTGTACCCTATACACTGAAGAAAGTATGGAATGAGGTTACAAGCAACTACGATTATTTCATCGCTCCGGGGATGTATCAATCTTCAATGCCATTAGGAGATATTATTAAGAGTCTCGCAAAAATATTTTGTCAATCAGTATTCATTAAAAACAATAAGCTCAGCATTCTTTTAAATAAAAGCTTAGTTCTGGATGCAAGCATGAAAAAAGCACCGAAATTAATTGGAGAATTAACACATTGGAAAGAAAATCGAAAAACCTATAGATATGGGTATAGTGATTATAGTGATGAAAATTTAGATTTTCACATCAGTAGATATTCAACAGAACAATCTATTGAAGATATTTTCAACCTAACCCCAGCTAGCAACGGAAGCACAAAGTATATTTCAGACACAAATCAAGTTATTACTAAAAAAGAAATCTCAAAGGATGATCCTGGTGAGCCAGACAGATTTGATTATGAAGTATTGATTACTGGGTTTGAATCAAATGAAATCCTACAAAACGAAAATGAAACCTTCGAGGCAATAAGTGATTTGAGTCCATTAGTGAATAATGTGCATCCATTCTGGACAGATGATAAAGATGTTGTCGATGGTATTGATTTTGGATATTGGTATGTTCCTGAAGTGGCTTTGGACCGAGAGATAAGACAGCAAAAGCCATTTTTAGCAATTAATTGGGGTATAAAAGACGCACTTACAAGCAGCTGGGCTCAAGACGGAGTGGTTATTGGTCAGGTACTTTATCCCTATTGGTCTGGACACAACTATGACGCTCATGGCAATCGTCTGGGAGATTTATCACTTCAGTGGGAAGGTGTAGATGGTCTAATAGCAAACTACCATCAGGAGTTCAAAGATTGGATAGAGTCAGATAAAATTAAGGCAAAAGGAATTTTTTTAATGACTCCACTTGAAATTTCCAATTTGGACTTATCAAAAAAACACAGCCTGAAAAATAAAAACTGGTTCTTCGAAAAAGTAGAAATCACTTTTCGGTATAATAAAATCGACGCAGCACGCATTCATCTGGTTGAAGCTCCTGATGTATCGAATGGCTCAGGGTCATCAGGAGGCGGTTTGTGAGCATTTGTCCTTTGTATGAACCACACTTAATAGTTGATTTGTTTACAAATTAAGAGCTCACATGATCGATTGGATTGAACAACACTGGCAACAATTATTAACTATAATTCTTGGTGGTGGCACAGCCTTTGGTGCGAAAAAAGCTATGGACGCCCAGCAAAATTCCAGAATTAAAAAACTAGAAGACAAAATGCAGACTGTCCAGAATGACATCAGCCAGGTCAAACAAGAATTAGAAACAAACACTATTCTCGACAAGCAATTGCGAGCTGAGCTGAAGGAACACCGAGAATCTTTAGATAAAAGACTCGATCGAATTGAGTCTGGTCAATCACAAATCATCCAACAACAATTAGACTTTTATAAGGAAATTTTACGTGTAGCAAGTCCAAAATAAAATGTCCTTTCCATGCCCTTTCTTGGTAGCTAGTTTAGCTGCATGAGTTTCTTACTAGAATTAAAACGAGACACTTACACTTTATCCAGCACTGTTGGAAAACTTTATCTGGATGGAAAGTTTTTTGGACACACTCTTGAAGATGTTTCAAGAGGAGAGAATATAAAGATCTATGGTGAAACGGCGATTCCAACTGGAATTTATCATGTCAAACTGAGTATAAGTCATCGGTTTAAGAGAATTATGCCAATGATTTATACAGAGGCAAATGGGTATGAATTAATTAATAAAGGCATATCATTTAAAGGAATCCGAATCCACGGTGGTAATAGATCAAAAGACTCTCACGGATGTATTCTATTGGCAAAAAACAAAATCAATGATGACCTGATTCAAGGCAGTTTAGAAGATGAATTGACCACTAAACTGCAATCATTAGGGGGTCAGGGTAAAATAATAGTAACAAACCAATGGACATCTTAAAAGCAATTCAAAACATTTTCACCGGTGATGGCGGTATCGGTGGCAAGATCATCGATGGAGTGAAAGACTACTTTCCTCCTAAGCTGGATGAGGCTGAAAAAGCTAACCTCAAAATCAAGATTCAGGAAAGCGCTCATCAGATAGAGATTCAATTGACAGAACAAGCCCTGAAAGCTGATCAGGAATTCAATGATAGAATCAAACAATTGGAAGGTACTGCAGCTGATCTGACCCAGTTCGGATGGATAGGAAGAATTGTGGTTTTTCTGCGTGGCGCTCAGCGTCCACTTTGGGGATTTTCAGTAATGTATATGGATTTCATGGTATTCTCAAACCGATGGATACTCAATGATGGAAGTCAAAAAGAAAATGCCTTTTGGATTATCAATTTCCTGGTATTAGGTTTTTTGTTTGGAGAAAGAGCTATAAAAAATATCATCCCTTTGGTTTCAACATATCTGAAGAAATCTAAATGACCGTCAATCAATCACCGACCGATTATGAGTTTGCGGGGAATTTTCCTGACATTAAAGTAGAGTCAGTGATAGCTATTGATGTTACGCTCAAGTATTTTGAGGGTGATATTATTCTGGAAGAATCATACCAACCGGATGCAGCTGATGAGATCACTATTGAGCTGAGGGAATTTTTTGAAAACTTGCTAAACTCAGAGGTGCCGGGTATTTCTGAGGAGTCCTATCATCAGCAAAATGGTTATGGTCATTTCAGCGTCATCCTTGATGATGGAGCTGAGACACAATATGACTTCTATTGTATCGCCGGAGGCGGAAAAAACTTACCGTCCAATTTTATTGGAACCTTTTTTCATACATGGCAGCCTATTACAAAGTACATATCTACAGAATCTATCGAGTATGTAACCATCTTTCCAAAATTAGGCGGTGAAGTTCGAGCTACCTTCACTTATCAAGATGGCACTACTGACTTTGTGGATGTGGCAGATGTGACAGCAAATCAGTTGAATACTGTCAATATCTCACCTTACTTGATCAATGCGGATTATCAAAACCTGAAGCAAATAGAAATCTATGCTCATACTGACGGAATTCAGTTCAGCAATAAATTAACTTATAAGTTAACCACAGAGTCATTTAAATATGATGATCAATTCATTTTCATTAATTCGCTTGGCGGTGTAGACAGCATTCGCTTCACGGGTCAGCTGGAAAGAATAGAAGAATTCAACATTGAAACAGGATTATTCGGACGGGAAACTTTAGAATATCACAGCGAATCAGATCAAAAGTGGAAGAAGAATACTGGGCTATTCAGATCAAAGCATGAGTTGCTTTGGGCACGTGACTTTTTCGGGTCAGTTGATAAATTCTGGTACCGAATTGGGGATTATCAAAGTGTTTTAACTTATGGGAGTTTCGAATCAATAGACACTGGGTTGAATTCATATGATTTCGAATTTCAATTGGCAAGTTTAACAACTTCTCAAGATTATTTCGAGATATATGGCTTACCAAAACCTCCTACTGCTCCTTCTAATCTTCTCGCAGTAGTTTTCTCAGACACAGAAAACAGAATAACCTGGACAGATAACTCAGATGATGAAACAGGTTTTGAAATATGGAGATCAGATGATGATGGCGAAACCTTCAGCAAGGTTGGTGAAGTAGGAGAGAATATAACAGAATTTATTGACGATATATCAATCTAGTCATGACAAAAATAACAGACATTACTGTAGCTGATATTGCTACGCTTGAAGAAGCAATCACGATCAAATCAAGATTGCTGAACGCTATGCTACAATTCACAACTATGATGAAAACATGGGGTGATAAAGTAGATTTCACCTATATGCAGTTTGCTGAGGTAGAGAAGACAGATTCACAGGGCAACAAACTAATTGAGCTGTCATTCTCTGAAAGTGAAGATTTGCCACGCGCTTATCTGAGTAAGGAAGATGCAAACGCTATCATTCTTGGCATCAAGTCGCAATTCATTGCTCAGAATGATATAGTGGAAGTGAAGTTTCAGGAGCTACTCTCCAAGATTGACGAACTTGAAGCCACACAAGAATGAAAGATTATAACGCTACATATCTAGGGCGAGTAGCGAACGGTATTTCGCAGCTTGGCAATGCACTATCAGGTGGCAATCCAGACGTTTCTGTGAGTGCGAGAATAGGAAGTATGAATGATAAGAATCTTTTCTGGAAGATGTGTCGGGGAATAGTTGATTTCACCTTCTATCCTATTGACGGTTACGGGCACTGTGCCGGAGCATACTCGGCGGATAAAGATGAGGACTATAAAGTCGGTCAGGGCTGGATTCCGGGCTTAGTTATTATGACTATTTTGATGGTTGCATTTTGCTCAGTCATCACTCCTTTTACTTGGTTTTATCAATTTATTAAATATCTGAAAAATGCCGCATAATTTCAAAGTAGGAATTGATTGGAACACCGTTGGATTTCCGGCATTGCCTGGAAAAAAATTTGTTAGCAAATCGGGGGATAATGCTAACGACTGGTCAGATCCAGAAACGCCAAAAATAGGCGTATATGGTCAAGTGACAGATAATGTGAGTGTTGTTGTCGGCACAGGCCTATATTTGATAGGAGGTAATATGGCGTTTGATTGCGGGTTTGAAGGGGACGGCCATGTTATTCTGGATGGGCAGAATCTATATTCGATTGGGACTGTAACAGTATTGCCGGATAAAAAGTGGGATAGCGTAATATTTCGAAAATTCACCACAGTAACTCCGCCAGGGTATTATGACACTGAATATTATGGCGTATCGAATTGCATCTTCGATTCGTGCAATAAGTTAGATTTCAACCATGCTGTCATACGTGATTGCATCATAAAAGATATAGCTACCTATGTGGATGCTCAGGATACGATACAATCAAAGAATTATAGAAATTCATATTTCAATACAGAAGTCTATCTGAATAATGCAACTTTTGGCGGCCCATCAAATTGGAATAACAACTATTTTCATAATGATACAATTTTACATATCCATGTCAATTTCCGTGATAGCGCAGGATTCAATAGTATTATAAGAGGTCAGATAGAAGTAGGTGGTACAACCTACGCTAATCTTGCAGCACTACGAGCTGCATTTCCTTCCGCACTTCCGGATTGCAGCGCAGACGATGTGTTGTTGCTCGGTGATCCAGCACAATACGAATTTACAGTTGATCAAGCAAGCCCAATTATAGGACAGGCGACAGGAGGGTTGAACATTGGAGGTTTAAAAAATGGCATTATTCAGAATGATTCTACAACCGAGTTTACAACCGGAGCTACCGCTAATAACACGGCATTCAACTCAGGGTCATTAGAGCTTTCAAGCGGCACTCAATCTTATCGTGAGACCGCAGAGATAAACATGGGAAGATTGATTAAATCACCAACTATACGCCTGAATGGAATTGTTGATTTTGTCAATCATATGCCTGACGCGTTGAATCTTCTTGTTAATCCTAATCATTTGGATTATCAGGCGCAATGGGCAGGAAAAGACGGGGTTTACAATGGCACTTGGAAGACATTTAGATATAATCAACCGATGTACTTAAATGCAGATGGCAAAACCACAGGGGAGTTAGATTTTGATTGGTCTGATTTAGGTGAAATTGATGTTAGGTACATTAAGATCAGAGTATATATTAGAGATGATTATAACGAGGCATAATGTATGGGATTTGCAGGATTTAGTATTGAAATAGGTAAGATAGCACCGCAAAAAAATTACGGATTTTCGATTGAGGATAATTCAAACCTGCTTATCAACCTTGTTGATGATCAAGATAACGGCATTGAAGTACCTGCTAATGTTACTGTGCATGTTGATGGGGTCGAATACTCACTCACTAGTGATAGTGAATATGGGTTAAAAATCCCTGCTGGAAATGTAGTAGTTACCGTCAATGAGTCAAGTACTCACTTAGGAAAGGTTCTTGATCCATTCACTCACGATGGGTCAGAGATTGTGAAAATAGATGTACAGCTAAGGAAAGATGCTAAGTACTATGTAATACCAAAGCTTGGAGATCTATCTGGAAAACAATCAAATATTGCTAACCTTCAATATCCTTAAAATCACTCCATCCTCGCCATCTCCTCCCTCAATCGATCCTTATCCACATGCACATATACCATTGTGCTGTGGATATCATCGTGTCCAAGTAGCACCTGTAGGACTTCCAGGTGACCACCTCTCCTGAGGAATTCGGTAGCAAACGTGTGACGGGCAATATGACTGGTAACATGCTTTCGGATTCCTGCCTTAATCATAATCTCTTTGAGATGCTTATTGGTTTTCTGTTCTGAAACAGAGTCAAAGAGAGGGCCTTTCCGAGAATGGATATATCCGAATGATTTATCAGTCAATGGTACATTTACAACCTTGAGCTTCTTGGATCTGCCTTTATGCATGGTGAATTCAAGCATATCATCAATGATATTTTTCCAGGTAAGCTGGCGGACATCTGAAAACCTTAATCCAGTATTGCAACAAAATAGAAAAAGATCGAGAACCTTTCTTTGCGCTTCAGTAATCTCAGCACTGAGGCTATAAGATTCTAATCTTTTCAATTCATTCGGTGTTAGAAACACTAGCCTTCTGGTTTCTTTGGGCAGCTTATAATTTCTAACCGATTGAATGTTGAAGTTCTTACCCTTTTTTGAGGCAAGAATTACATAAGTCTTGAAACGCTTGGTATAGCGATGTACAGTATTCAGATGGTAATCTTGCTTTCGACACCAACTCTCAAACTCCTCCATCAGATATTGATCAAGCTCTGAGAATTGAATGTCTTTTCTAAAACGTCTAAGATTTTTGACGAGCGCGTGATCATCCTTTGCAGTATTCTCATCTATAAGATAGGCTTCCTTTCTCCGATCAATCTCCTTCTTCATCCAGTTCAGAAAACTATACCTGTTGTCATAGCCATCATAATCCTGCTTGAATTTCTCTACCGTCAGCGTCATATCAGAGTGACGGTAGTACATCATAATATCGTTGATCTTTGCTTTTTCCTTATTCACCAGGATATTATAGTCAGTGGCCTCCTGATCTCCTTTCCAGCGCTCTTTAAATATTCCTGACTTGTTATCGAATTTTTCTACTGGCCAGCTTACGTGAAGAGGTACGGTCGTACGCTTTGAATTGATGATCACCTGAAGGTAGACAGCAGCATCACCGTTTTCGGTTTGCTTATCCTTCCTGATCCTGCATGCTACACTAGCACGCATCACTTGACTTGAAATTCTTGTGTGAAAATTTAGCGCAATCCTCGATGAGGATTGCGCCTTGGTGACTTCTCTGGACATTTAAGAGTGAAACATGTGTGAAACATAAATCAGCCTCTAGAGCGTCCTGATGGGTATTATTAGAAAATCTGTAGTCCGTAGGGGAATCGAACCCCTGTTACCAGGATGAAAACCTGGCGTCCTAACCCCTAGACGAACGGACCATTTTGATTTAACTCACTGATTTTTGTCAGCTCGTTTTGTTTTGGTGGTGCAAAAATAGATATACCAATCATCTTTCCAAACATCGAGTGAAAAATTTTATAAAAAAAATTTCACCACAGAAAACCTGTAGAAAATCAGCCTTCGAATTTGAATTCTAATAAACTAAAAACGTTTTCATCTTCAATAATTTCAATCAATCCCTAATTCTTAATCAGAAACCGAATATAATATGGCATCTGCAAATTTTAACTTTTTGTTAAAAGACAAAATACGTATAAAGTCATGATTAAGGAAATTTGTTTCTGTGAATTCTAGGTTTAGATTTGCGAAGAAAATAATTGGAATACGAACTTTTAAACCAATAATATTATGTCAAAAGTAAAAATCGGAATCAATGGCTTTGGTAGAATCGGAAGATTGGTTTTCCGCGTAGCTGCTGAAAGAGAGAACATTGAAGTGGTTGGAATCAACGACTTACTAGATGTTGATTACATCGCTTACATGCTAAAGTATGATTCTACTCATGGCCAATTCAAAGGTTCTGTGGAAGTGAAAGATGGTAAACTGATCGTAAATGGATCAGAAATCCGTGTAACTTCTGAAACTAATCCAGCTAACCTTAAATGGGGTGAAGTAGGAGTTGATTACGTAATCGAAGCAACTGGAATTTTCCTAACCAAAGAATCTGCACAAGGACACCTTGACGCTGGTGCTAAAAAGGTGATCATGACTGGTCCATCTAAAGACGATACTCCTATGTTCGTAATGGGTGTAAACAATGAGAAATACACTCCAGACATGAACTTTGTTTCTAATGCGTCTTGTACTACAAACTGTCTTGCTCCAATTGCCAAAGTTCTTAATGATAATTTCGGTATCGAAAGTGGTTTGATGACAACAGTTCACGCTACTACAGCCACTCAGAAAACCGTAGACGGTCCTTCTAAGAAAGACTGGAGAGGTGGACGTGGCGCTGGCCAGAACATTATCCCTTCTTCTACTGGTGCTGCTAAAGCAGTAGGAAAAGTAATTCCTGAATTGAACGGTCTTTTGACTGGTATGTCTTTCAGAGTTCCTACTCCAGACGTATCTGTAGTTGACCTTACTGTACAGTTGAAGAAAGAGACTTCTTACGAAGAAATCTGTAAAGTAATGAAGGATGCTTCAGAAGGAGCATTGAAAGGTGTGCTTGGATATACTGAAGATGCAGTAGTATCTAACGACTTCCTTGGAGATTCAAGAACTTCAATTTTCGATGCAGGTGCTGGTATCCAGTTGACTCCTACTTTCGTAAAAGTTGTTTCTTGGTATGACAATGAAATGGGATATTCTACTAAAGTAGTTGAGCTACTTGAGTACATGGTATCTAAAGCATAATCTTGATGTCAATCCAAGATTAATAATCACATTTAGAAGAGGCTCCATTTTGGAGCCTCTTTTGTTTTCTCAAGTTTAATTCCAACCAAATCTTTCTCTAGTGCATCAAAAGTGACAAAACGTAAGGGAACATTATGAGGACCATAATTTATTTTGGATTGATACTATTAACTGTGATTTCATGTGAAGAAATAATAGATGGAGGTGGAGAATGTCCTGAAAATGCGAGTTGTCTGCCAACAGAAGAAATGATGCAATCGGATTTAGATAGTATGAGAGCCATAATTATCGAGATCGTTCAATCTTCATCGTGTATAGAAAATACCGAATGTCACTTTGTAGGTTTTGGCAGTAAGCCTTGTGGTGGACCTTGGGAATACCTGATCTATTCTAATAGCATGGACACTGCTAATTTATTTTTCTTGATTGAAGAATATTACCAGTTGGAATATACACTCAACACCACCTATGGCAGAGGGTCAGACTGTGCAGTCCCAAATGAACCTGACAGTGTAATCTGTGAAAGCGAAGGATGCGTAGCTTATTATCAGGGGAACCCATTCACTGACAATGTTTGCTGCGACTAATAAGTCTGGAATCATATAGTGGCCAAGGCATTATAAAGCTTTTCCTGTTCAATTGGCTTCAATAATACTCCATCAAATAATCGGGCAAAATCCACGCTTTGACCTGCCATCACATCTGCAGTGAGCGCATAGATTGGAACTTCTTTGTTTGGACCAGAATCAGATTTTCGAATCATTCTGGTAGCTTCAACCCCATCCAGACGAGGCATGTGTATATCCATGAGTATACAATCAAAAGGCTGACTTTGAGCAAGTTGAACAGCCTCCTCACCATTACCTGCATGAATAGTTCTGAGCCCCCAATTTTTCAACAATCGCATGGACACCATGGCATTCACCATATTATCCTCAGCGAGTAAAATTGTTTTATCCATCAAGGCGCGTTTACGTGAATCCAGTTTATCCTGCGGTGGTTCAGATCGTTGGAATGTCAATTCAAAATAAAAAGTAGACCCCTGACCTTCTTTGCTCTCCACTGTAATATCGGACGAATGCAGCTCCAAAATTTTCTTAACTATGGCCAGACCTAATCCTGACCCACCATATCTTTTGGTTTTGTGAAATTGTGGCTGAGTAAAACTATCAAACATCTCAGGAAGAAACTCTTCAGAAATACCAATACCAGTATCCTTTATCTCAAAATATAATCTATCCCCGTCTCCATCTTCTGTCGATCCTCGATGTTCGACCTTCACATTAACTTCTCCCCTATCCGTAAACTTAATAGCATTACTTACCAGGTTTCCAAGCACCTGAGAAATTCGAGTTTCGTCTACTAAATAGTAAGGATATACTTGCTCATCTATAAATAGGTTAAACTCTACTCCTTTTTCCAGAGCACTATTCTCATACGTACTCTTAATATTTTTCATCAAAGTAGGAAAGTCCACAGGAATCGGCTGAATGCGTAATTTCCCTACATCCAATTTGTTGAAATCTAAAATATCATTGATGATACGTAAAAGATTACTAGTGCTGAAGCTCAGCGATTTTAGCAAACCAATCTGATCCACTCTTGGATTGTCTTGAAGCAAGGAAGTGATAGTTGTTACTGCATTGAGAGGCGTTCTTATTTCATGACTCATGGTAGAGAGAAAGTCCTGTTTCATCTTGGAAGCTTGCTCAGCCTTTCTCTGCTTCTCCAATATTTCGGCTTTCTCCTTTTGATTTTCTGCATCCCATTGCAATCGCTCCATGGTAGTCACGGCCTCATAGCTATCTATTACTTTCTGGGTTTGAGCACCCAACAATTCTTCACGATCAGCTAAATACTCTTCCATATGAGCAATAGCTTTTTCTAACTCCCCTTTCTTTTTGTATATCTTGTAGAGCAGTTGATTACTTTTTGATTTTATCAATGTTAGGTTGTACATAGAGGCGAAGGTGATGGCTCCTTTCAGCGACTTGATGGCCTGATCATAATCGCCTGCCTCAAAATGCATTTCACCAAGCTTGCGATAGCAAAGTCCAAGCCCCAAATGTTCTCCTGCCTCACGATGAAGACGGATAGCTTCCTGATAGGCGTCATTGGCCCGATCAAAAAAACCTTTCTTCATGTAAACCTTGCCCTTACCATATAAGGTATACGCCAACCCTCGGGTGTCATGTGACTTTTGCTTCATCTGAAAAGCTTTTTCTATTAGCTCTTCAGCTCCCATGACTTCATCCAGCTTTAGTAGAACACCAGAAAGCGCATTGTATGCATCTGATTCCAAATCCAGCTCACCAGCCTTTTTTGCAGCATCTATGGATTTTTCATAAGCCATGATTGCGTTATGATGATCTCCAAAATATTCGTATATCGCACCCAGTGAATTTTGCACTCTAGCGATATTGAAGAAATCCTCGGTCTTATTATAAATAGTGAGAGAGTCTAACAGATAAACCAGACTCAAATAGAAATCCTCACCTCGATAATAAATTTCTGCTAACTGAAATTTACTTGTAGCTTGCTTATATTCATCACCTATAACCTCATAAATCCCTATTGCTTCCTTGATATGGTGAATGGCATGCTTGGTTTCACCCAAAGATTCATAGACTTCTGACAATTTGAACAAGCTTCGAGCTATCAACCCTGCATCATCCAGAGTTAAGCTCTTTTCATACGCTCTCTTGGCTATTTCCAGAGCACTATACAAGTCCTGATTCGGTTTACTGGCACTCCCAATAAACTGCAAAACTCGTTGTGCATCCGTCAGATCGGTGTAATACATAGGCTAGGTTAAATCAGGCATGAAAATACACAATCCAATCATTAACCTTATCGTATTTGATTAGTTATTCGTTTTTTAGCTGCTTTAATAGCACATTGCTTCCTACACCAAGTATAACTAAACCCATGCCTACATAGGTCATCAGGTTGAATGTCTCATCGAACAATAGCCAACCAAAACCCAGTGCATAAACAATCCCAACATAATTGAGAATAGATACCTTGGATAACTCTTCAGTTTGATAAGACTTAGTCATAAAAAATTGGGCAATTTGGGTAAAAATGCCTACTGCGAGTAAGATCAACCAGTCCCATCCCACGGGCTGCACCCACACAAAGGCAGACCAAATCCCTGTTATTGGTAACATCACCAATGGAAAGTAAAAAATGATCACGAGTGGGTGCTCTGAGTTCTTGAGCATTCTAATAAAATTATAAGCCAGCCCCATAAACAAGGAAGCTCCTACACCCATTACCAAATGAATCCACGAAATTCGGTGATCGAAACCCTGAACAACCACTACACCGGAAAATGAAACTGCAAAAAATATCCATTGCCAAGGTTTTACTTTCTCTTTCACCAGAACCATCCCAAGAATGGCCGTGAAAATAGGCGCTAAATACTGTAAGGTGGAAGCAGTAGCCAGTGGAATTTGCTGAAGTAAATGAAAGTACGTAATCAATGCCGTTGCTCCTGCAATTCCCCGGAGTATTAAAACAGGCTTGTTGTTTCCCCAAACACTTACATTTTGTCGCTTGAGGTAATACATGCTGATAACCAAAGAGATGATGGATCGAAACAGAATAATCTCAATTGCCGGAATATGAGGTATAGCTTTTACACAGACTTTCATCAAAGTGAAAGTGAATGTAGCTAACAACATAAATTTTACACCTTGCGATAATTTCACAATATCACGCCATCTTCTATTACCAACTTACGATCAGCCATATCTGCTAACTCATTGTTATGGGTAACAACCACGAAGGTTTGATTAAGATCTTTTCTAAGGTCGAAAAACAGCTGATGAAGCTCCTCTGCATTTTTAGAATCTAAGTTTCCGCTCGGCTCATCCGCAAAAATCAAAGCCGGCTTATTGATGAGGGCTCTTGCCACAGATACTCTCTGCTGTTCTCCTCCACTGAGCTCAGAAGGCTTATGATCTATTCGGCCCGAAAGCCCAAGCATTTCTAGTAATCCATTGGCAGATGATGATAACTCGTGTTTAGACTTACCAGCGATCATCCCAGGAATCATGACATTCTCCAGTGCCGAAAATTCTGGTAAGAGATTATGAAACTGAAAAATAAAACCAATGTTAAGATTTCGAAAAGCTGCCATTTTCTTGTGACTCATTCGAAACACATCTTGGTCCTTGATGAATGTCTTGCCTGAATCCGGGGTATCCAAAGTACCTAGAATATGTAGCAACGTGCTTTTCCCGGCCCCTGAAGCTCCAACGACACTGACTATTTCACCCTCTTTGATATGTAAATCAATTCCCTTGAGGACTTGAAGCTTACCATATGACTTGGTTATTCTCTCAGCTTTTAACATTGTGTAAAGTTATTTGCTTTTGACTTTTGGGCTTGGGTTTCCATAAAAAGAACCCTGTAAAATATTTATCCCCTAATAACCAATAACTTAATGACTAGTAAACGACTAAGCTCTTGAAAAAACACAGTGATTAGCGTAGATTCGCAAACAAAAAAGATTACAGCATGAACATCCATGAATATCAAGCCAAAGAAGTACTAAAAAGTTTTGGTGTAACCATTCAGGAAGGTATAGTGGCCGACACCCCTGAAAAAGCAAAAGAAGCAGCCAAAGAACTCAATGCCACTACCGGAACAGAATGGTATGTGGTAAAAGCACAAATTCATGCCGGTGGTAGAGGTAAAGGAAAAGTGAAAGAAACCGGATCAAACGGTGTGGTTTTGGCAAAAAGCCTTGACGAAGTGGCACCTAAGGCTAAGGATATCCTTGGTGGAACATTGGTTACTCACCAGACTGGTCCTGATGGTAAAAAAGTGAATAAAGTATTGATTGCTCAGGATGTGTATTACCCGGGCGAATCAGAGCCAAAGGAATATTATTTATCAATTTTGCTGGACAGAGCTATGGGTTGTAATGTGATCATGGCTTCCACTGAGGGAGGAATGGACATTGAGACTGTAGCGGAAGAAACTCCAGAAAAAATCGTAAAAGAATGGATTGATCCTGCAGTTGGACTTCAGGGTTTCCAGGCAAGAAAAGTGGCTTTCGCCCTTGGTTTGGAAGGTCAGGCTTTCAAGGAAATGGTTAAATTCATTTTCTCACTTTACAAGGCATATGAGGCTACAGACAGTTCTCAGTTTGAGATCAACCCTGTATTGAAAACATCTGACAACAAGATTTTGGCTGTAGATGCTAAAGTAAATCTTGATGACAATGCACTCTATCGTCACAAAGATATCGCTGAGATGCGTGACCTTACTGAGGAAGATCCATTAGAAGTAGAAGCCGGACAGAGTGGTCTAAACTACGTGAAGCTTGATGGAAACGTAGGATGTATGGTGAATGGTGCTGGTCTTGCAATGGCTACTATGGACATCATCAAGCTTTCTGGTGGTGAGCCTGCTAACTTCCTTGATGTAGGAGGAGGAGCAAATGCTCAAACTGTAGAAGCAGGTTTCAGAATTATCCTGAAAGACCCTAACGTAAAAGCAATACTTATCAACATATTCGGTGGTATCGTAAGATGCGACAGGGTAGCGAATGGTGTGGTAGAAGCTTATAAAAACATTGGCGAGATCAAAGTACCTATTATCGTGAGACTTCAGGGAACTAACGCTGAAGAAGGCGCTAAAATCATTGATGAGTCTGGATTGAAAGTGGTATCAGCAGTAGTGTTGAAAGATGCTGCTGATAAAGTGAAAGAAGTTTTGGCTTAGTCTTTGACAAGCTCAGACTTTAAAAACTCCCCGTCCCTCCTTGACAAGGAGGGAGAATGGAAAAGAAAATGTTTAGAAAGGCTGCCTGAGGGTGGCCTTTTCTATTTTCAAACTATCAATTTATGATTTGAATTGAAAAATACAATTTATAAAACCACCCCTTAATCCCCTACTTAATAAGGAGGGGGCAGGGGGAGGTTATTACTTCTTACCAAATTTCCTAAATGCCTGCACTGTCTGATAGATTAGTGTAACTATGACCACCTTGCAAAATAGCAACCAAGCTTTGATCCCAGCAGGAAGCACATCAGTAGAGATGTCAGCGTCTAAACCGTTCAACTCGTATATATAACCCCATTTCTTCCAGATATGAGAAGCGGGATTCATAAACTCCACAAATTCCGAAAAGTACTTTTCTTTCAGCACCAATAGAGCATTCCCCTGAGGCGCTATGAATATTATCAACCAATTATACATTAACAATCCAATGACAAAAAGCATCAGCACACCTTTTACCCAGCTTGTTCCGAAATTGGTTGTGTATTTATTGAATGCAAGTGTCATCTTATCCCAAAAGTGCTTCTCCCACTTCAATTCTGAATAATGCGCATCCAATTCCCTGGCCTGATAAGTTAAGGCCTCTGTCCTATTACCTTGATTTTGATGAATGATCTTGAGCTGCTCATTAAAAAGCTTGACTTGTTTGGGTTTGATTGCATAATAATTCGTTTTACCAACTGTATTAATAGACTTGATTTCCTGTGGAAAGTCAGTTTCAGCAATAAAAGTCTTGGTTATGTCACTATTCTCGAAAGCCAGAAAACTAAAACCCTCAAACTTATTACCTATCATTTCAATCTTATCAAAGCTGGATCGGGTAAATTCCAAAAATCCTTTACCTTTCTCAAGTGGCCCCACGTCAGTCATCCTGAGAGTAGTGGCAAGGTGACAATCTGTAAATCGAAGTGAGTGGCATCTGACTTTATCTATAAATAGCTTTTTAGGAAAAATTGAGCCTCTACCCATTATGATAAGACTCTGAGTATTTAAGTGACTTATTTGACATGAATGCCTAATAACACCACCATGAAAATGAAGCTTTCCAATTTGCTTGCACATAAAGAATTTTAAATGGCCAACTTCAGACTCTTCTGACATTAAAAATTTATCAATACAAGCTCCCCGCGATGCTGATAAATCTGCAATTCTTGACTGACCTAGTATCTCTAATTGGTTTAACAGACAATTTTCTGTGAATATAGCTCGGGTAATTTGAGCAGCATCTGTTAATAATATCAAATCAATTTTGAGAACTCCAGTTATATATAATCGATTTATCTTAGAATAATCGGAAAGAGAAACCCTTTCTATACTTGGTGTTTGAAAAAGCTCAAGCTTACCAATTATCGCAGAATCAGTAAAGTGCAGGTTTTTAACAGTACTTTTACCTCCTATTTGCAGATTGCTTACTTGAGAATCTCCAAAAATTCGAATTCCTCCAATTTCGGGGTTTTCAAAGAAATTCAAATTTTCAATATTTACTGATTTCATTCCAAGCCAATTGATTTTAGAGTTTCCTGAAAGATCAATTGAAAATGGATAATTTCCTTCAAGACATACAGAATCAACTTCAAGATCAAAGACAGATATATGGCCAATATTCTCAGAGAATTTTTCTAAACAGTTTTTCTCCATCCCTCCTTCAAGAGAAAGACTCACAGTCTCCCCTCTCAACAATCTTTCAAACTCCTCTGGTGTGGCACGTAATCGCTTTGTCTCTTCTTCCATAATCGGTAAATTAGTCAGTGGAAGTTAGTGAATAGTGGTATCATGGCAAATATTTAGCTTATGAAACCACTTGGAATTGGATATTTATAAAACCACCCCTAAATCCCCTCCTTATGAAGGAGGTGGCAGGGTCAAAATCTTGACTTGCCTACCACTTTTTATATGAGAACTCCTGACACACCGCTATCCTAATTGTCCACATCCTACTTTCCGCCACGTCACTCCTCCTTACCAAGGAGGAGCCGGAGGAGGTTTAAACCTGTCCAGGGTAACGATCGACCGAGTGAGGTTATTATTTAACTCAATTCCACTATCTTCACTCATGCCTGAACAGCTACATAACAAACCAGAATTAATCAAACAACGCAAGGCACTTCGAAGAGAGGCTACACCTGAAGAAAACCTACTTTGGGAATATCTCAGAAATAGAAAGCTGATGAGTAAGAAATTCAGAAGACAGCACAGTTTTGGCTACTACATCCTCCATTTCTACTGTCCGGAAGAAAAACTAGCCGTGGAGCTGGATGGATTCTATCACTTCACTAAGGAAGGTCAAGAGCATGATCAGGAAGGAGACCAATTCCTTAAAGCTCATAACATCAAAGTCCTAAGAATCAATAACAGCGAACTCAAAGAAGATATCAAACTGGTTTTGGAGAAAATTGCGAATTGTTTTTAAGAAAACAACTGAATTTACACCCCTGAACCCCCTTCTTAATATGGAGTGCTATAACACTCAAAACATTTTGCATCCCGTCACTCCTCCCTACCAAGGAGAAGTCGGCGGAGGTTTACAAGTTGGATTTGCGCCGCGCCACCTCTCGTTTATAAGGAGAGGTTTAGAGAGGTTATTACAGGTAATATAATACACCCAAAATAAGTGATCTGACATATCGAAGAGGCAGAGATGGGTTTTAATATCACATCACTCTAATTACGGAAAACAGATTGCCTATTTCCAACTTCCTCAAAATCCACCTTATTTTTTAACATTTTTATTATAAAAATGACTTTTCATTGAAAATTATTATCAAATAATTCCATTCACCAATATTCAGGGTTAAATTGAAATTTTGAATTCTTTCGAATAAAAAAACAACTACACAAAATGGTCAAGAAAACGACGTTCGGTGACGGAAACCTCCTTTGGTATAAAGATGCAATTATTTATGAACTACACATCAAGGCATTTATGGATGCTAATGATGATGGCGTTGGAGATTTTCAGGGATTACTGAGTAAACTTGACTACTTAGAGGAACTGGGGGTGACCACTATTTGGCTGCTGCCGTTTTACCCTTCCCCACTCAAAGATGATGGCTATGACATCATGGATTATTATACCATTAACCCATCCTATGGAAATGTCAATGATTTCAAAAAATTCGTCAAAGCTGCACACCAAAGAAATCTCAGAGTCATCACCGAGCTTGTATTAAACCACACTTCAGATCAGCACCCCTGGTTTCAGAGAGCAAGATTAGCTCCTGCCGGATCACCAGAACGCGATTACTATGTGTGGTCAGACAACCCAGAGCAATTCAAAGATGCAAGGATCATCTTTCAGGATTATGAGACGAGCAACTGGACCTATGATCCTGTGGCCGGTCAGTACTTCTGGCACCGTTTTTTTCACCATCAGCCAGATTTGAATTACGACAATCCTCAGGTTCAAAAAGAAGTTTTCAAAATATTAGAATATTGGCTCAAGATGGGGGTAGATGGATTTCGACTGGATGCCGTGCCTTACATCTTCGAGCGAGAAGGAACGAACTGTGAGAACTTACCTGAAACCCACGATTTCCTCAAAAAAATCAGATCCTTCGTAGATAAAAAATATCCGGGCACACTCCTTTTGGCTGAAGCCAATATGTGGCCAGAGGACAGTGCAGCATACTTTGGTGATGGCGATGAGTGCCAGATGAATTACCACTTCCCTATCATGCCTAGGATGTTCATGGCCATGAGAATGGAAAACCGCTATCCAATAACGGATATTTTTGATCAGACACCTGAGATACCTGACAATTGCCAATGGGGAATATTCCTCAGAAATCATGACGAGCTCACGCTGGAAATGGTAACTGACGAGGAGCGTGATTATATGTACAAGGTTTATGCCCAAAACCCAAAAGCGAAAATCAATCTAGGTCTGAGAAGACGACTTGCTCCTTTGATGGATAATAATCCCAAGAAGGTAGAATTGATCAATAGTTTGCTTTTCTCTCTGCCAGGAACACCGGTTCTTTATTATGGTGATGAAATCGGAATGGGTGATAACTTTTATCTGGGAGATAGAGATGGAGTACGGACTCCCATGCAATGGTCTCCAGATAGAAATGCCGGATTTTCTAAAGCTAATCCGCAGCAGCTTTACTTACCCGTGATCCAGGATCCGGAATATCACTTTGGAGCAGTGAATGTAGAGACTCAGCAAAACAACCCATCTTCGCAACTGTGGTGGATGAAGCGAATGATCCACATGCGAAAACAACATAAGGCTTTCGGACGTGGCACCATGAAGTTTATACACTCTGAAAATCCGAAAGTATTAGCGTATACAAGGGAGTATGAGGATGAAATCATCCTTGTCGTGGTAAATCTATCTCGCCATGCTCAGGTAGTCAATCTGGATCTAAAAGAATATGCACAATACACGCCAGTAGAGGTGTTTAGTAAAAACTTGTTTCCAGGAATCTCGGGCCAGCGAGATTATCTCCTCACATTGAGCGGACATTCGTTTCATTGGTTTACTTTGTCCAGAGAATCAGCAAACGAAAGCGTATTTGAGCCAATCAACTTCGTGGATTTTCAGGATTTGCTCAGTGGCGACAACAGAAAGCAGCTAGAAAAGAAAATTTTACCAAGCTATCTAAAGCGCTCCAGATGGTTTGACGAAGGTGACCGATCAATGAGAGAGCTCAATATCATTCATCACAATGCCATTACAGCTGTAAAAGGAAAATACTTGCTTCTAATTGTAGAGATTCATTATGATTCTGGCTTACCAGATCAATACCAAATAGGCCTTGCATTTTCTAAGAATCAGAGAGGTAGTGTCCCAGACCGTAGACCAAGGTCGATCATCAATCATGCGAATTGGGATGGAACTAATGGTGTGTTGTTTGATGCATTGTATAATGATGATTTCCAGATACAATTACTGAAATGGCTTGGTGAAAACAAAAAAGTGAAGAATGGTAGCGGCTATTTGAAATTCACGAGTAAAACTTCAGTAAAGAAATATGTAGAAGAGCAAAAAGAAATCAGACCAAGGATGCTCACTTCGAGAGACACCAATACTTCTCTTCTCTACAACCATGATTACTATCTGAAGCTATACCGTAAGCTAGAAAAAGACATCAATTCAGATCTTGAGATCAACCGATATCTCAATAAAGACAATGGCTTCCCTTATGTAGCTAAACTTAAAGGGGATTATCAATTCTATGAAGGGGAAGACTCTATCGTACTAGGACTTCTACAATCAGCAGTAGACCATCAGAGCGAGGCGAGCACTTATTTTGCTGAACATCTTGATCGTTTCTTTGAATCAGTACTCTCTTCAGGTCACCTTATTGATGATCATGAGGCGGCTGGCAATCTCACATCTCCTTTGAACTATGACAGTCTGGAGGATGAGTTTTTCAAGCAACACTATCCTTCTCTGGCTTCCGAGCATATGAGCATGTTGGGTAATAGGACAGCTGCTTTACACCAATATCTTGGTCAGCCCACTACTCTACCGAAGTTCAAACCTGAAGAGTTTTCATTGCATTACCAAAGGTCATTATTTAGTAAATTCCAGACATTGGTTCGTAGTACATTCGACAACCTGGAAAAACAACTACTTCACCTCCCAGAGCATCTGCAAGAAGATGCATTACTTCTTCTCAATAGAAAGGATGAGGTATTAGAATACCTCAAACAAGTGTACGCTGAAAAGCTAGATATGCTCAAAATCCGTACACATGGAGACTTTCACCTGCACCAGGCCCTATTCACAGGTCATGACTTTGTATTTGTAGATTTTGAAGGTGATCCGAAAAAGAGCTACAGCCAACGGAGATTAAAAAAATCTCCATTGAGTGATGTGGCCACCATGTTGAGGTCTATTCACCTGTTACCTTTCAGTCTGATCGAAAAAAATGAAAATATCAAAAAGGAAGAAGCAGCAAAACTGGAAAAATGGGGATTGATCTGGTATCATTACAACGCCCAGTTTTTCATGGATTCATATCTCAGGGAAATCTCAAGCGATCAGTTTCTACCTCAGAGTAAAAAACAACTACAATCCATCTTAGGAGTGTTTTTGATGCAGAAATCTATAGAAAGCTTGAAATGGGAGCTTTCTGATCCAAGCTATACGATTGCTTCTCCAATCAAGCATATTAACTATTTACTGGATAATCCTGATTTATGATTTCCACCAGACACAATCAAGCTCATTGGTAGAACTAATGAGCTTGAAACCCTAAAGTGACAAGTCAAAACCTTGGCATATCATTCAATTTATGTCTCTAGAAATCATTCTAAATACCAAAGTAATTAGAACTATATCCTCTGGAATTATAATTATCAATTTTTAGCCATCGTATTTATAATCCTTTCTGCAAAAAAAACAGTTTTGTGTTTTGTCTATTTCTAGGTGAATGATTTAGCTTTGAATTCGAAATAATGAAAAGAATTAACCTAAATATTGTCATAGTCCCAATTAA
The DNA here is from genome assembly GCA_030425425.1 of Bacteroidia bacterium. Classification (GTDB taxonomy): domain Bacteria; phylum Bacteroidota; class Bacteroidia; order Cytophagales; family Cyclobacteriaceae; genus Marinoscillum. Next base: position 48,802 of record JAUIAO010000010.1, read on the forward strand.
TATTCTAGTCACAGTCAGGATTGGAAAATGGAATGGATGTATTTAGACAAAAATAAAGAATAAACTAAAGCGCCATTCCACACCCGGGAATGGCGCTTTTTTTAATTAAAATGATGTATGTATTACGATGATCGCACAGAAGTATTTTTAGATGGTGATTGGATCAAGGCCAAGGATGCAAAAGCGAGTTTATTTGCACAAACCATGCACTACGGTACTGGAGTTTTTGACGGACTGAGATCATATAATCGCGGTAATGGCTTCAATATTTTCAAGCCGGAAGAACACTTCAAGCGTCTCCACGAAGCAGCGGAAAAAGTTTACTTAAAAGTTCCTTATTCTGTGGAAGACATGATCAAAATCGCTTATGAATTAATTGATCGCAACAACCTCGGAAATGCATACATTCGTCCATTATTATTTACAGGTCCAAACATGATCCTTGCTCCCGCAAAGGAGACTCACTTTTTTATGACAGCATGGAAATGGGCGAAATACCCTGGGTATGAACCTTTGAATACCATGATTTCCTCTTATCTCAAACCGAATCCAAAATCTACAGTAGTCGGTTGCAAATTAGTCGGAAACTACTCAGCCAATACTTTGGCATCTGCAGAGGCTAAAAAACTGGGATATGACGAAGCAATCCTTCTGGATCACAATGGGTTTGTAACTGAAGGACCAGGTAGCAATATCTTCTACGAAAAAGATGATGAACTTTTTACCCCAAAACTCGGAAACATCTTCCCGGGCATCACTAGACAGACAATTCTTGAAATCTGCAAAGAGCTTAAAGTAAAAGTTACTGAAAAAGACATTACCCCGGAAGAATTTTACAAGGCTGATCATGCATTTTTCTGTGGAACAGCTACAGAACTTACCCCGATTAGTTCAGTAAATGGAGAAAAATTTAAAAAAGACTGGGAAGACTCCATAGGACAAAATATCCACCGAATCTACCAGCAGAAAGTAATGTTTGACGAGTACCAGGGACTCACAATCGTGTAATTTTTTAATGGCAACAGAATTAAATAAATATAGCAAATCAATCACTCAGGATCCTTCTCAGCCAGCGTCTCAGGCGCAGCTATATGCTACTGGTCTCACTGAAGAAGACTTGAACAAGGCACAGGTAGGGATTGTCTCCACAGGTTTCGAAGGAAACCCATGCAACATGCACCTCAACATCCTTTCACATCAGGTGAAAAAAGGAGTAAGAGAAGCTGATTTGGTAGGATTGATCTTTCATACTATCGGCGTGAGTGATGGTATCTCCAATGGAACTACCGGGATGAAGTATTCCCTGATTTCCAGAGATATTATCGCTGACTCAATAGAGACAGTAGTACAGGCTCAGTTTTATGATGCCGTAGTGCCTGTGGTAGGATGTGACAAAAATATGCCTGGTTCAATCATGGCTTTAGGTCGACTGAACCGCCCGGGATTGATGGTTTATGGTGGAACCGTAAAGCCAGGAAAATGGAAAGGCGAAGACCTAAATATTGTCTCTGCATTTGAGGCCTATGGCGCAAAACTTCAGGGAAATATCTCTGATGAAGATTTTAAAGGAATCATTAAAAATTCCATTCCAGGTCCGGGAGCTTGTGGTGGCATGTACACTGCCAACACCATGGCATCCGCCATTGAAGCTATGGGAATGAGCTTACCGTTCAGTTCATCGAATCCGGCAGAAAGTCAGGATAAGCAATCTGAGACATTGAAAGTAGGATTAGCAGTCAGAAACTTGATGGAAAAAAACATTCTTCCAAGAGATATCATGACGAAGAAAGCATTTGAAAATGCGATTTCAACTGTGATGATTCTTGGAGGGTCTACCAATGCAGTGCTTCATCTGATTGCGATGGCTAAGTCTGTGGATGTGGATATTACATTAGATGACTTCCAAAGAATCAGTGACAAAACACCTTTCCTTGCTGATTTGAAGCCAAGTGGAAAATACCTCATGGAAGACCTTCACAATATAGGCGGTGTACCGGGCGTATTGAAACTTATGTTGAATCATGGTTATCTACATGGTGATTGTCTCACTGTCACTGGTAAAACCCTGGCAGAAAATCTTGCTGAAGTTCCTGATTTGCATGACGAAAAGGGAATGATCTATTCATTCGAGAAGCCAATCAAGCCGCAAGGACATCTACAAATTCTTTATGGAAATCTAGCACCTGAAGGAGCTGTTGCCAAAATCACCGGCAAAGAGGGAGAAGTTTTCGAAGGACCAGCCAGATGTTATGATGATGAATTTGCAGCAATAAAAGGCATCGGTGAAGAAGTGCAGAAAGGCGAAGTAATCGTAATCAGGTATTCCGGACCAAAAGGAGCTCCGGGAATGCCGGAAATGCTAAAACCTACTGGAGCTGTAATGGGAGCTGGACTTGGTAAGGACGTGGCCTTGATAACCGATGGTCGTTTTTCTGGTGGATCTCACGGATTTGTAGTAGGGCATATCACTCCAGAAGCTCAGGAAGGAGGTCCATTGGGATTGATCCAAAATGGAGACATCATCAGAATAGATGCTGTCAACAACAAATTGGAAGTAAAACTCAGTGAAGAAGAATTGGATGCCAGAAGAAAAGCATGGAAAAAACCGGCTTATAAGGCTACCAAAGGAATATTGAAGAAATACATTAACGCAGTGAAGTCAGCATCTGAAGGATGCGTGACTGATGAATAATAAACTATATGAATACACCATCTCTGGAAGTTGACAAAAAGCCTACTTCGTCCAAGATCAAGGTATCTGGGGCCGAGGCTGTTTTATTGTGTCTGATTGAAGAGGGAGTAGATGTCATTTTTGGATATCCTGGTGGCGCGATTATGCCGATTTATGATGCCTTGTATGGCTATACTGACAGGCTTCGTCACATCCTCACACGACATGAGCAAGGTGCTGCTCACGCTGCCCAAGGTTACGCACGTGTCACAGGAAAGACTGGTGTCTGTTTTGCAACATCTGGACCTGGCGCCACTAACCTGATTACTGGTATTGCAGATGCACAGATTGATTCTACTCCGATGGTAGCTATCACAGGTCAGGTAGCCTCTCACCTATTGGGTACTGATGCGTTTCAGGAAACTGATGTAGTTGGTATTTCCATGCCAGTTACCAAATGGAATGTACAAGTGACCAGAGCTGAGGAAATTCCTGAAGCTATTGCGAAAGCATTTTATATTGCCAGCACTGGAAGACCTGGTCCGGTAGTGGTTGACATTACCAAAGATGCTCAGCTGGCAGAATTCGAATTTGAATATAAAAAGTGCACTAAGATTCGTAGCTACCATCCTTATCCAATGATGGATAATGACAAAATAAAGGAAGCTGCAGAATTGATTAATTCAGCTGAAAAACCTTTCCTATTGGTCGGGCAAGGTGTCATACTTTCTGAAGCACAAAAAGAATTAATCGCTTTATCAGAGAAAGCAGGTATTCCAATGGCGGCTACTCTGATGGGATTATCAGCTGTTCCTGTAAACCATCCTTTGTACGTTGGGTATTTGGGAATGCATGGAAACTATGGTCCCAATATTAAAACCAATGAATGCGACGTATTGATTGCTATTGGTATGCGTTTCGATGATCGAGTGACCGGGGATTTGAGCAGATACGCGAAACAAGCCAAAGTGATTCACATAGAGATTGACCCGGCAGAAATTGATAAAAACGTAAAAACCACGGTCGCAATTAATGCTGATGCCAAGCAGGCTTTACTAGCATTGAACAAAAGGATTGAAGCAAGAAGCCACAAAGATTGGTTGAATGAGTTTAAAGAATGCGATAAGGTAGAGGAAGAGAAGGTCATTAAAAAAGACAAATTCCCTACAGAAGGCCCGTTGAAAATGACTGAAGTTATTCACATGATTTCAGAAAAAACAGCCGGTAAAGCGATTCTGACTACTGACGTTGGACAACATCAAATGGTGGCGTCTAGGTATTATGAATTTGACGATACGCGTGCCAATGTAACATCCGGTGGACTAGGCACGATGGGTTTCTGTCTTCCTGCTGCTATGGGAGCTAAAGTAGGCCAACCTGATAAAACCGTGATTGGGGTGATTGGTGATGGAGGATTCCAGATGACCATTCAGGAATTGGGCACTATCAGTCAAAGTGAAATCCCAGTAAAAATATTGATACTGAATAATAACTTCCTGGGGATGGTTCGCCAATGGCAACAATTATTTCATGAAAGAAGATATTCTTTTACAGAGTTGACCAACCCGAATTTCCAGAAGATAGTAGAAGGTTATGGAGTAAAAACTCAGAAAGTGGAGATTAGAGAAAGTCTGGAAGCTGCTATAGATCAGTGGTTGAGCGATGAAGGACCTACTTTATTGGAAGTGATAGTGGAAAAAGAAGAGAATGTATTTCCTATGGTGGCATCAGGATCTTCTGTTTCAGAAATCAAATTAGAACCTTAATTAGGAAAAGCCATGTCATTAAATAACGAAAACAATTCGGATCAAAAGGCTAAAGAATATACGTTATCAGTCTTGACAGAGGATAAAGCTGGACTTTTGAATCACCTGACGATTGTATTCACACGAAGAAAAATGAACATTCAGAGTTTGAATGTATCAACAACAGAGGTTCCTGGCGTATCAAGGTTCACAATTGTGGTGACTTCCACTCGTGATCTGATCGAAAAAGTACTGAAGCAGCTTCGCAAGATTATTGAAGTACTGGGTGCATTTGTATATGAAGATAATGAAATCTATTATCAGGAAATAGCCCTCTATAAGGTGCCAACTAAGGTTTTTTTAGGAGGTAGCAAAATAGAAGATCTGGTTCGGAATAATGGAGCCAGAATCCTGGTGGTGGAAGAAGATCACATCATAATCGAAAAGACCGGTCACCAGGAAGAGACTCATGCTTTATACAAGGAACTAGAACCTTATGGTTTATTGGAATTTGTGAGATCCGGAAGAGTGGCAATATCCAAATCAAAGAGAAAAACAGAGGCGTATATAAGGCAACTGGAAGAGTCACAGTCTCACTTTTTAAGCATTAAAGATTTTTAAAATAATTATTACAAACGAAAACGAAAATGGCAAAAATTAATTTTGGGGGTGTAGAAGAGGAAGTAGTAACCCGAGAGGAATTTCCTTTATCAAAAGCTCAGGAAGTACTAAAAGACGAAACAGTAGCAGTTTTAGGATATGGTGTACAAGGTCCAGGTCAGGCATTGAACCTGAAAGACAATGGCATCAACGTAATCGTAGGGCAAAGAAAAAACTCTAAAACCTGGGACAAAGCAGTAGCAGACGGATGGGTACCAGGAGAGACATTGTTCGAATTGGAAGAAGCTTGCGAAAGAGGTACAATACTCCAATTCTTGCTATCTGATGCTGGACAGATTGCCCTTTGGCCTACAGTGAAAAAATACCTTTCTTCAGGTAAGGCACTTTATTTCTCTCACGGTTTTGGTGTGACTTACAAAGAAAAAACTGGTATCATTCCTCCAGAGGATGTTGATGTAATTCTTGTTGCACCAAAAGGTTCTGGTACTTCTCTAAGAAGACTTTTTGTAGAAGGTAAAGGTCTAAATTCAAGTTTTGCTATTCATCAGGATGCGACAGGAAAAGCACGTGACAGAGTGGTAGCGCTTGGTATCGCAGTAGGTTCTGGTTACTTATTCGAAACTGATTTCTACAAAGAAGTATCTTCTGACCTTACAGGAGAAAGAGGAACCTTGATGGGAGCTATCCAGGGAATCTTCAGAGCACAATACGAAGTGTTGAGAGAAAATGGACACTCTCCTTCTGAGGCTTTCAACGAAACAGTAGAAGAAGCTACTCAGTCATTATATCCATTGATCGCAGAAAATGGTATGGACTGGATGTATGCTAACTGCTCTACTACGGCACAAAGAGGTGCTTTGGATTGGATGGGACCATTCTATGAAGCAACTAAGCCCGTTTTTGAGAAATTATACAAGTCCGTTACAGATGGAATAGAGGCTCAGAAATCTATCGACTCTAACTCTCAGCCTGATTACAGAGAGAAGCTAGAAGAAGAATTGAAAGAGCTGGAAGAATCAGAAATGTGGCGAGCTGGTAAAGCTGTAAGAAAACTGAGACCAGAAAACAGCTAATTAAAAATTCATATTTTCTATCATTAGGAGAACAGGTAACTGTTCTCCTATTTTTTGACTCCACGAATCATTGGCAAAAAACACCAACCATATCACTTATCAACCAGGAGTAGAAGACGTCAAAAAAGCACATAATAAGCTGAAAAAAGTCATCTATCAGACTCCCCTGCAATTCAATTTCAATTTAAGTGAAAGGCTGAATGCCAATATATATCTAAAAAGAGAAGATACTCAGATCGTAAGATCATACAAAATCCGCGGTGCTTACAACAAGCTCACTTCATTATCAGAAGCTGAATTGAAAAATGGAGTAGTATGTGCTAGTGCAGGTAACCATGCCCAGGGGGTGGCGCTTTCTTGCCAAAAATTGAATGTTCATGGGGTAATTTTCATGCCCACTCCTACGCCTAGACAAAAAGTGCAGCAGGTGAAAATGTTTGGAAAAAGCAATGTGGAAGTAATCCTTACCGGAGACACATTCGATGATGCCTATGCTGCGGCCATGGCCTATTGTAAGGAAAACGAATCCACCTTTATCCATCCATTCGATGATGAAAAAGTCATTGAGGGTCAGGCCACTGTTGGTTTGGAGCTGTTTAAAGAAGCAGATTTCACTATCGACTATGTATTCATACCTGTTGGAGGTGGCGGATTATCCGCTGGTGTTTCCTCCATTTTGAAATCATTGAGTTCGGAAACAAAAATCATCGGTGTAGAACCAGCAGGCGCCCCTTCTATGAAAGAATCCTGGCAAAAAGGTGAAGTGGTGACACTGGACACGATAGATAAGTTTGTGGATGGTGCGGCAGTCAAAAGAGTAGGTGAGCTTACCTTTCCACTTTGCAAAACGTACATGGATGAAATAGCACTGGTAGATGAGGGCAAGCTATGCTCATCATTGATCAATATGTACAATGAGAGCGGAATAGTGCTTGAGCCAGCAGGTGCACTAGCTGTGGCCGTGCTAGATCAGTATCAGGAAAAAATAGCCGGCAAGAATGTCATTTGTTTACTTACTGGCAGTAATAACGACATTACCAGAACAGAAGAAATCCGGGAGCGATCACTTTTATACGAGGAATTGATGCATTATTTCATCATTAGATTTCCCCAGCGCGCCGGAGCACTAAAAGAATTTGTAGCGGAAGTATTGGGTCCGGATGATGACATTATTCATTTTGAATACACTAAAAAAACATCCCGAGAAAAAGGACCAGCGCTTGTTGGAATAGAATTGAAAAGTAAGGAAGATTTCGAACCGCTATTAGGAAGGATGAAACAGAGAAATTTTCTTGGAGAGTATCTCAATAAAAAACCTGACCTGTTCAGCTACATGATTTAGTTTCGTAGTGGTTTTGGTGGAGATTGGGAGTAATCAGAAAGCGTTCTGTGTAGATAATAGAATTAAATGTTGCTCATAAAGAGTTTTGGATTCCACATTCCTTACTCGAAATGGGTGATTTTTGAACAAGAAATAATACAAAATGAAGGTATTAAAATTTGGAGGAACCTCGGTAGGTCATGAAGAAGCAATCAGACAGGTTGCTAAAATAGTGCAATCATCAACTGAGCAGCAAGTGATTGTGACGAGTGCTGTAGGTGGCGTCACGGACCAGCTGGTGAAGATTGGCGAAAAAGCCGCCGCTGGAAATAAAAACTATTCTGCATACATCGAAACGGTGAAAGTACAACATGAGAAGATTTACTATAACCTTATCGAAAACAAACCGGATGAGCAGTTTTATGAAATAATCCAGGAATTTGAAGATATCTGTAAAGGCGTTTGGCTACTCAGAGAATTAACCCCTCGAAGCGCTGATTACATTCACAGCACAGGCGAAAGGCTCTCCAACCTTATCCTGAAAGAATTTTTCAGGAATGAAGGCATGGATGTTACGTTGTATGATAGCCGTGAGTATATCATTACAGATGATCATTTTGGACATGCCAATGTGAACTTTAAAGAAACTGAGAAAAGACTCAAAGAAATCTCCAAATCATTCAGTAAAATCAACTTGTTCCCCGGATTTGTGTCATCTACACTCGATGGGCAAACCACTACACTTGGAAGAGGCGGATCAGACTACTCAGCAGCTATCATTGCAGGAGTATTAGATGCGGATCATTTCGAGATCTGGACTGACGTAGATGGTCTGATGACAGCTGATCCTCGTATGGTAAAGAGGGCAAACTTCATAGAACATGTGTCTTACGAGGAGGCACTCGAACTCTCCCATTTCGGAGCAAAAGTGATCTATCCGCCAAGCATCCAACCTGCTCTTGCAAAAGGAATTGCCATTACAATCAAAAACACCTTCAACCCTGATCATTCGGGTACATTGATTACCAAAGAATGGGATGATAAAAAAGAGCTGATCAGAGGAATATCGAGTATCAAAGACATATCTCTGGTCACATTGAGTGGAAGTGGTATGGTAGGAATACCAAAGTTTTCGTTCCGCTTTTTCAGAGCACTTTCAGAGGCCCAGGTGAATGTAATTCTGATTACTCAGTCTAGTTCTGAGCACACCATCTCCGTAGGAATCGACTCAAAAGAGGCGAAAAGAGCGTTAAAAGCACTTAATAAAGAGTTTGAGGATAGCCTGGAACGCAAAAAGATTGATCCGATTTTAGTAGAAGATGGTCTTTCTATCATCGCTTTGGTTGGGTCCAATATGAGAAATCAAGTGGGAGTAAGCGGTCAGATGTTCAATGTCCTTGGTAAAAACGGAGTGAGCATCAAGGCTATTGCTCAGGGTTCTTCAGAGAGAAATATCTCCGCAGTAATCTCCAAAGAAGACCTCAACAAGGCTGTCAATGTATTGCATGAAGGCTTCTTCGTTTCTGCCATGAAGCGTGTGAATTTATTCATTATTGGTACAGGAAATGTTGGCCGTGCCTTCATTCAGCAATTGGTTCAGCAATTCAGCTACCTGAAGAAAAACCATCAGCTAAATATAAAAATCATCGGATTGGCAAACAGTCGTTTGATGCATTTTGAAAAGGACGGAATCCCATTATCCAAATGGGAGACTTACCTGAAAGGTGGGCAGAAATATGGCAAGAAGGAATTCTTACAACAGATGTATGATGTAAACCTTCGAAATAGTATTTTCATTGACATTACTGCATCAGAGGATGTGGCTTCCTTATACCAGGAAGTCCTGAGAAAAAGCATCTCAGTGGTTACACCTAATAAAATTGCCGCCACGGGGCCTTTTCAGGAATACACCAAACTCAAGCAGGATTGTAAAAAATACGGCGCCAAGTTCCTTTTCGAAACGAATGTTTGTGCCGGGCTTCCAATACTTTCAACACTAAGCGATCTTGTTAGAAGTGGTGATGAAGTGCACAGCATAGAAGCAGTACTTTCTGGCACGTTGGTATTTCTTTTCAATGAATATAATGGTACTACAAAGTTTGTAGACGTGATTAAAAAAGCTAAAGAGCTCGGGTTTACAGAACCAGACCCAAGATTAGATTTGTTTGGAGCGGATGTGAAGCGTAAGCTTACTATTCTGATTCGTGAAAGTGGATACAAATGCGAATATGATGAAATCGAATTGAAGTCCTTCTTACCAGAAAGCTGTTTGAAAAGTGATAGTCTGGATGACTTTTATGCAGCGGTGGAGAATGAAGAGGCGCACTTCAAGAACCTATATGAAAATGCTGCCGAAAACGGGAAAAGACTCAAGGTGGTGGCCAAGTATGCCAATGGACATGGAACTGTAGAGCTGGAAGCTGTAGATGCTTCACATCCTTTCTACAACCTGGAGGGTAAGGACAATATAGTGCTATTCTACACCAACAGATACAAAGAGCAACCAATGGTGATCAAAGGTGCAGGTGCAGGTGCAGAGGTGACAGCTTCTGGAATCTTTGCAGATGTACTTAGACTCTCGTCAAACGATAATTAATAGCGAACAATCATGTTAGAAAAAGTTCAGGTTTTTGCCCCGGCATCTGTGGCCAATGTGGGCCCCGGATACGATACTTTTGGATTCGCTATCGAAGAATTGGGAGATATCATCACATTGACCAAGCGTCAGGATGATATGCTAAAAATTCTCCCTGCAGAAGGTGCCGATTTACCATTAGAACCGGAAAACAATGTGGCCACAGTAGCCATTCAATCACTATTAGATCATCTTGGATCTGAACAGGGTATGGATGTGCACATCAAAAAATTGTTCAAACCAGGAAGTGGATTGGGAAGTAGTGCATCCAGTGCATCCGGCGCAGCATTTGCCGCTAATATTTTACTAGGTCGTCCACTTAAAACTCCAGAATTGCTCATACATGCATTGGAGGGGGAAAAACTAGCATCTGGAAGTATTCATGCGGATAATGTAGCTCCTTCACTTTTAGGTGGATTTCAAGTGATGCGCAGCTATGAACCTTTAGATATTTTTCAGGTACCTACACCTGACAATTTGCATGTTTTGATCATTAGACCGGATGTAGAAGTAAAAACTTCCATGGCTAAAGGTTTGATTCCCAAAGAAATGACTGTGAAAAATGCACGTGAACAATGGGGCAATGTGGGTGCCTTAATTCATGCCATGCATTCTGCAGATTTCGAACTATTAGGTAGATCTATAACAGATCGTATCGCAGAGCCATACAGGAAGCAATTGATCCCTCAGTATGATGAAGTGAAAGAGGAGGCTATGCAACTTGGCAGTGTTGGATTTAACATTTCCGGATCTGGCCCAAGTATGTTTGCCTTGTTCAAAGACGAAAAATCTGCTAGGGTTTGCCAAAAATATGTGAAGGAGATTTACGAAAAAACCAATCAAGAGGTAATGATGCACCTCTCCAAAATCAACCCAAATGGTTGTCAGGTAATCTAATTTCCACTTTTTACAGAATCATTTTCAAGAGATAAACAAATGAAATTTTACTCTACCAACGGAAAATCTCCCTCAGTTTCGTTTAAAGAAGCTGTCATTAAAAGCCTTCCAAAAGATAGAGGATTGTATTTTCCCGAGTCCATTCCTCAGCTTAGTACTGACTTTATCAATACATTGTCTGATAAATCAATTGCTGAAATTGGATTTGAGGTACTCAGAGAATTTACCAGTGAGGATATTCCTGAATCTAAGCTGCAGGAAATACTAGAGGAAGCATTGAATTTTGAGATTCCCGCGGTAGAAGTAGAAAAAAATATTTATTCTCTGGAGTTGTATCACGGTCCCACCTATGCTTTCAAAGACGTTGGGGCCAGGTTTCTGGCGAGATGTCTCGGCTATTTCAATGAGACCGAAAACAAGGAAGTCACCATTCTTGTAGCTACTTCTGGAGATACTGGTGGCGCAGTAGCTTCTGGCTTTTATAATGTACCAGGAGTGAATGTAGTCATCCTCTACCCTAGCGGCAAAGTCAGTGATTTGCAAGAAAAGCAGCTGACCACTTTAGGTGGAAATATTGAAGCTATCGAGGTGAAAGGAACTTTCGACGATTGTCAGGCGATGGTCAAACAGGCATTTCTGGATGAAGATATCAATCAAAAACTGAATTTGAGTTCTGCCAATTCCATCAATATCGCACGCTGGCTTCCGCAGAGTATTTACTATTATGAAGGTATCAAACAACTCGATTCTGAAAAGGTAGTGGTAGCTGTCCCATCAGGAAACTATGGCAATATCACTGCTGGGATGTTGGCTAAGAAAATGGGATTAAAAGTTCACAGGTTCATAGCAGGATCAAATGCTAATGACGTAGTGCCTCGTTATTTACTCAATGGATTATATGATCCAAAACCAACGATACCTACCTATTCTAACGCCATGGATGTAAGCGATCCTAGTAATCATCCAAGAATGCTCGCCTTGCACGATCAGCAGTTTGAATCCATTACCGGACATATTCAAGGTTATACACTTACAGATAAGCAAACATTAGATGTAATGAAGTCATGTGTGGAGCAAACGAATTATGTGTTGGATCCTCATGGTGCCATAGGATACGCCAGTCTGAAAGCTGGCCTAAATGATGGGGAAACAGGCATTTTCCTGGAAACTGCGCACTACAGCAAGTTTTTGAGCACAGTAGAAAAAGCCTTTGGTAATCCTGTAATGCTGCCTGCATTTGTGGAGGACCTGATGAAAAGAAAAAAAGTGGCCCACCTTATTGATAATGATTACAATCAATTCAAATCCTACTTACTAGATTAATATTGGTGCTCGGTAGGGTTTTATAAAGGCTTATCGTCTATAATATGAATGATGCTCATCATTCATATAATTGTTGGCGGTAAGAGAGGTGTGGCCATACGGTGCACCTCTTTTCATTACTGTAGCACAGCGTCAGTGATCGGTAGTTTGACTTGTATTCTCGTGCCTTCTCCGGGTTCACTTCTCAGGCTAAACAAACCACCAATTTTGTCAGCTCTGGTTCTCATAGAAATCAACCCCAAACTATCCAGTGACTTAGATAAAAACTCCGTATTGAATCCTTTCCCATCATCAATAATCCTTAGGTACAGTGCCTTTTCATTTTCCTCAAATGAAATGTGACAATTCTTTGCTTTGGCATGAGTCATCACATTCCTGCTACCCTCCTGCACTATTCGATACAAATTCAACACCACATCCAGTTTGTACTTCTGCTTAAGATTGAATGTAGCTTCGAAATGAATTGTATTCATATAATTCAGATTATCTACAAGATTTTTAACAAGCAGTTTTATATCATCATGATTTTGCAATAATGGATTCAGTGCATGAGACAACCTTCTACTTTCTTGAATTCCTTTATCAGAAACCTCGATTAAGGTATTGATCCGCTTCACATCTGGTAGTCCCTCGTGTTTGGCTATGTAAGACTTCAAAAGTCCATTCATCAAACCAAAATATTGCTTAATTCCATCATGGATCTCTGAAGAAACCTGAGTCCGTTCTTTTTCCAGAGTTTCTATCATTCTATCCATCAAAATAATTTCTGGCTCTCGGATACTCCTAATATCCAATGTCATGATGTAAATCGCTTGCTTTTCCTGGTAAACAATGCTTTGGCAAAAGGCATGTTGCTTGATGATTTCGCCCGCTTTGTTTTTACTATCAAGGTAGAGTTCCAGGTAACCAGAATCGCTTAAAACATCTGCAAGCCTGACCATATCTTCTCGATCGAGACCCACCACAAAATCCAAAACATTACTAGTGAGATATTCTTCCACCGTGCGACCAAACTTTCGCTGCGCCGCTTCATTAACACGCAAAAAGGAAAAATCTCTGGCGTCAATGATATATGATGGTACCGGGGTTTTATCAAAGACTATTCGATATGAATTAATAGCCTTTTCTAGAGATTCATTGGCCTCATATATGACTTTGTAATCTTGCCTGATCAGAAAATAAAGAAGCGCCCCTGATGATATAACAAATACAAGTCCTTTGTATGTCTGAATTTCGGTTAGAAAATCTACTGAATCAATGAACAAAGCCAGTATCTTATCCGAAAAAATGATATATATGGTACTAACTATCAGATAGATAAAAACAGCTCTATATGCACGCATCTGGTTGAGAATTATGTGGAGAAGTTAGATAATTTTCCGTTAACTTAAAAATATCATCTATTCATCCCAACTGCTTTCCGGTTTTTTTGTCCATCAGCCGAACCATAAATCCTGCATCAGGGAAGTGTTCGAGCATTACTTTGATCAAAAAAGTAAGTGGCACAGAAAGTAACATGCCGGCTGCTCCCCACATAAAAGCCCAGAAAACCAAACTGAATAGGACAGTTACAGTATTGATTGACAGAGACTCTCCGGTCAATTTTGGTTCAACTACACTTCCCATCACAAACTGCACTCCTTCGAAGCAGGCAAAAAGGATAAGGAAATCAGAGACACTATTAGCTGTAAGCCCTCCTATCAAGAGTGGAGGTACGATAGCAATCAACGAACCCACATAAGGAATGTAATTGAGCACAAAAGCTAAAATAGCCCAAAGTAACGCGTATTCTATTCCAAATAACCAACTAACCACCCCAATTCCCAAGCCGGTAATCAGACTTACAATGGTCTTCACTTTGATATAAATACTGATCGAATCTTTGACTCGGCGGAAGGCTACAGAAGCTGATGAATGTTCCTCTCCTTTTTTTCCTACTATATAATCGATCATCTTTTCATACTGAGCAATAGCACCCAATAAGCCAGCGAAATACAAGATTGTCATCAATAGCTCAGATGCAAACCCACTCAGTGTATTCAGAAAAGAACCAGACATGGAAAGGACTTTTTCAGTAGGCACAAGTCCAGAAATATATTTTCTGAGTTCATCCTCATTCATTTCACTTCCAAATCTGGCAGTAACCCAATCCGTAATTGGCGCCAGTTCATCGGTCACACCTTCCAGAATTTCTTCTCTGTTAGAAATGAAATTACTTACCGTATTGTAAACCAAGAATCCAATGAAGAGAAAAACTATTACGGACACAATCGTAGTAAGTACAATACTTACATTGAGGGAAAATTTTCGCCGAAAAAGATCCACAAGTGGTTGGAGTAACACCGCAAAGAATAATGCAAAAGCCAAAGGCAAGAAAAGGTTGCTCAGTTCTCTAAGTAAATACAACAGCAAGATGCCTAGCAGAATAAGCACAGCATTTTTGATCACGCGAAGAGACCTGGCAATTTCTTCAGAGTAGTTTTCCATTCTGTTCAAAAATTGAAATTATTAAATACAGAATTAGATGAAAAGTCCAAGATTACCAATGGACTCAAGAGAGAATATTGAAAAAGTATAAACAAAAAGGGTGACTCTCTTTCGAAAACCACCCTTTCAATTTTCAGTTGCCGTAGCTCCTGCAAACTGTCAAGTTACTGTTTAGAAACCTTCGAAGATTTCCTATTAGCAAAACTAATCCTCCATCTTCTGTAAATTTTTCACGCCACGCTGATGAGTGCCTTAGCGATCTCTTCAACTTTTGCGAGATAAATCTGAAACGTTCGTTTCGATTTCCTATCCCTTGCTTGATGATACTAAGGTACTTTTATAAATCATATTTGTAAAGAATTTACCGTCTTGGTTTTCCACTAGTTTTGCACCCACTTATACCATACTTCTACACCTACTTATCCACAAATCGTAGTTAAAAAACGCTAAATCGACCACCGCTCGTGTAAGTTATCAGACTGAGTAGTCCTGATTACGTATTCATTATCCAAAATGACCAACCTATGATCAAGAACTACTTAAAAACCTCCCTAAGACATCTTCTGCGTCAACCAGGATATGCTGCTCTCAACATTCTTGGACTAACATCTGGAATTGCAGCAAGCTTATTAATCGTGCTTTACCTTTTTCATGAAACCAGCTATGATCAGTTTCATTCTAAGGCAGATAGGGTTTACAGAATCTCATCCGACATCAGTGAGCCAGACAATAGCTTTCGATGGGCAGTGACTCAGCTCCCTTTAGCCAAAACAGTCAAGACAGAATTTCCAGATGTAGATCAATATGTGAGATTCATTGGAAATGGCAGAACAAGGTTCATGAAAGATGACAACAGCTTCTATGAAGAAGACATCTTCATGGTGGATAGCACGGTATTCGAGGTTTTTGATTTCGAGATCAATTCTGGAAATCCTCAAAATGCTCTGGCAGAGCCGAATACTATCGTGATCAGTGAAACGATGGCCAAAAAGATATTCGGCAATCAGAACCCTGTTGAGGAGATTTTGAAAACTGATAATAATTCACTTAAAGTATCTGGTGTCTTCAAGGACTTTCCACAAAACGCTCATATAAGGCCCAATGCAATGATTTCGGCCAGCACTGTAGATCGAAACAATTCACAGAGTTGGGGTGGATTTGGTATCTACTCTTATGTACTACTCAATCCTGGAGCATTACCGCAAGAAGTTGAAGCCAGACTCAATGAGGACATCATCAATAAGTATGTCGCAGTAATTTTTGACCAGTTTGATATTAAAATCAAATACGAATTAATCAACATTCAAGACATTCATCTGCACTCTACTTTCCAGGGTGAACCAGAACCTCTTGGAAACATCAAATACATCTACATTTTCGGTGCAGTGGCACTTTTTCTGATTCTTATAGCCAGCATCAATTACATGAATCTTGCTACCGCCAGATCCATCAAGCGTTCGCTTGAAGTAGGTATAAGAAAAGTAATGGGAGCGCAGAGACCAATGCTCATTCGCCAATTCCTAACCGAATCAATATTATTGACGATTTTCTCTTTGATTCTCAGCATCGTCCTGGTAGCTATCCTTGTACCTTTTTTGAATATCACCTTACAAACAAACCTTCAGTTCATTAACCTTTTTTCACCACAGGTTTTAGCTGCAATAGGTATCATGCTATTAGTAACCGGAATTTTAAGCGGCAGTTATCCGGCTTTTTATCTCTCTGGTTTTAAACCAATTACAGTACTGAAAGGAAACGCCAGCAAATCCGGTAACAAAATACTCAGAAGCATATTAGTGGGCTTACAGTTTTCCATCTCTATATTCATGCTGATTGGCACCTTGATCATTTTTGATCAAATGCAATATCTCAGGAACAAGGATCTGGGGTTCAACAAAGAAAAAGTAGTAAGGGTCGTTTTGGATAATCCGAATGCTCGGGACAAATGGCCAGTTTTCAAAAACAAACTATTAGAAAACCCGAATATAATCGGAGCTTCTACCTCCACTACTTCACCAGGAAGAGGTTTTGGTAAAAATGTCATGAGTGTTGAAAAAAATGATGGCACCATGGAGCAATACGGTATTGATAGCTATGGTATAGACTATGACTACATTCCGGTGATGGATATTCAGATAAAGGAAGGTAGGAATCTTTCCGCGCAATATCCAACAGACACAGCATCAGCTGTTTTGATCAATGAAGCCATGGTGGCCCGAATGGGGTGGGAAAATCCAATAGGTAAAAAATTTCAGTTTGACAGAGACAGTACCGTCTTCCACAAGGTAGTTGGAGTCGTTAAAGATTTTCATCAGCGATCATTGTATGACCCCATCGAAGCATTGCTTTTTATTCCTTCGCTCAATAATTCAAATGTTTTGATCAGAGTGAGCGACGATGTGTCAATGGGACTCAAAGCCATAGAAGCAAGCTGGCAAGAAACTTATCCAAATATGCCGTTTGAATATTCTTTCTTGGATGAAGACTTCATGGAACAATATGAATCTGATCAACTCAGAGGACGGTTATTTCTCGGATTCTCTGTCATGATGATTTTCATCTCTTGTCTGGGATTATTAGGGTTGGCTTCTTTTACAGCAGAGCAACGCACCAAGGAGATTAGCATTAGAAAAGTACTCGGTGCAAATGTTTCCGGTTTGGTGTCACTGCTCGTAAAAGATTTTATCATTTTAGTCTTAATAGGTGCCATACCAGCATTCGGTTTGGCATATTATTTCATGTCTGAATGGTTATTAACATTCGAATATCATGTCTCGATGAATTTTGCCATCTACTTTCTGGTATTGATTATTATAGGATTGATCACTGTGCTTACTACAGGGTTTCATGCACTAAAAGCGGCACAGAGCAATCCGGCTGACAAACTCAAATACGAATAAGTGAGCACAATAAATCTATCACATTAAAATGATCACTCTACAGGTGGTCATTTTAACCCGGAATATGCATTAGAAAATCTATTACGACCCTAACTGACTGCAAATCAGTAAAATGTAGAAGTTTTTCATTCTCACCATAGCGGTGCTATGCCTTGTATGATAAAACTCCCTGATTTATGGCCACTTAGGTTCTCATAACGAAGTTCTATTACATAATCCGGGTTTAATCCCATCAGTGGACTTTATTTCCCGAGCCTTTGGGTCAAGAGAAATTATGTTTGCAAAAAACATTTAATCAATTAACTCGATGGCTCTACCTCGAGATAGTTTATTTTCTTTAATATCTATTCTGTCCAACAATTCAGTATTGAAGGAGTTTACTAGACAAATGATTTAATATTTATCGGAACTGTAGTTACTTTGCTTACGAACAAACATTACCCCTCACCCCTACGTTCCTAAAAACTCCATCATTAAACCATTTCATTAATGGACCAGGACTTTATCAATAAAATATTTCTTAGCCATCAGGAACATACCAAAACGCCTGCTAAGTCGGCGATCATAGATTTTTTCAATGATCTATTAGGGGTACTATTTCCTGACTTCTCCAGCTATCCTGCCAAGACAAAAGAACAGGTAGCAGACACGCTTAATCATCTCAAAAACAAGCTTCTGAGGATCCTAACCAATAATATATCCCTGGAAGGTGACAACAAGGAAGAAATTATAGAAGCATTTTTTGGGAGCTTACCTATTCTGTATAGTCGACTGGAAAGTGACATAGAAGCGATGTTCAGAGGAGACCCTGCGGCCACTGACCATGCTGAAGTCATTCGTTCTTATCCGGGTTTTTATGCCATTGCCTCTTACAGACTCGCACATGAATTAGCACTGCTTGGGGTGAAAAATATACCAAGGATCATTACAGAACACGCGCACAGCAAAACGGGTATCGATATTCATCCACATGCCATCATCGGAGAATATTTCTGCATTGATCATGGTACGGGAATTGTCATTGGAGAAACTACCATTATTGGCAAAAATGTCAAAGTTTATCAAGGTGTGACTCTGGGAGCTTTGAGTGTAGACAAAGCCGATATGAAGGTAAAAAGACATCCTACAATAGAAGACAATGTAGTGATATATGCCGGTGCTACAATTCTGGGTGGCAAAACCAGAATTGGTAAAAACTCCACAGTAGGCGGAAACGTATGGTTGGTGAAAAGTATTCCGGAGAATTCGCGTGTATATTATCAAGCACAAATGCACAATACGAACACCCAACAGGAACCAGATTTAATCATCATGAAATAACTGGCAACCATGAAAAAACTACACGATCTTATTGGAAATACACCTCTGGTTGAAATATCAAAAATCAATACTAACCCAGATGTGAAAATATATGGAAAACTGGAAAGCCAGAACCCTGGTGGCAGTGTAAAAGACCGGGCCGCTTACGGCATGATCTCTGAAGCCATGAAAAGAGGTGACATAAAGCCTGGCGACAAATTGGTAGAAGCAACTAGTGGCAACACCGGAATTGCACTCGCGATGATTGCTCAGTCAATGGGCATTAATATGACTTTGCTGATGCCAGAAAACAGCACAAAGGAGCGTGTATTGGCCATGAGAGCCTATGGCGCAGAGGTGATTCTCACTCCCGCCGAAAAAACCATTGAGTATTCGAGAGAGCTTGCGGAAGAAATGTCAGAAAACGAAGGCTATTACATGCTCAACCAATTTGCCAATGCAGATAACTATGGAATGCACGTAAAAACTACTGGTCCGGAAATATGGAATGACACTAAAGGTCAAGTGACACATTTCGTGTCGGCTATGGGAACTACTGGCACCATCATGGGAGTAAGTAGATATCTGAAGTCCAAAAATGAAAATATACAAATTGTAGGGACTCAACCCACAGAAGGGTCCTCAATACCCGGGATTAGAAGGTGGTCTCCTGAGTTTTTGCCAAAAATCTTCGAAAAAGAACGAGTAGATCAGGTGATTGATGTTTCAGAAAGTGAAGCAAGAACCATGGCCAGAAGGCTTGCAAAAGAAGAAGCCATATTAGCCGGTATGAGTAGTGGTGGAGCACTGACAGCTGCACTAAAAATTGCAGAAAAGATTGATAGTGGCTTGATCGTTTTCATCGTTTGTGATACTGGAGAAAGATACCTCAGCTCTGATCTTTTTACCTAAACTTTTCATCCATCTTCTTAGTTTATTTCGTATGTTGCTGATCAAGTGTTACCATTTGCATTTGTACTGTATATAACTAATGTAATTGTCACCACACTTAAGATTTACTAAAAACCATGCAAGCATTGATGACTTCATCTATTAAAAACGTCTTACCTCTTGGATTCCCCTAGAAAACTCAGGATCCATTTCTTTTTTGTGTTTTTCATAATGATCAATTTCCGAAAGGTAATGAGCAAATGGGACCAGCAGAGTCACTGGAAGGCCGAAATATAGGACAGGATTTTACTGTAAAAAACGGATGGAGAATGTATCACGGCGATGTAGTGCCTGGTTTTCCTCAGCACCCACATCGTGGATTTGAAACCATCACAATAGTACCTCAGGGATTAGTTGATCATACAGATTCACTTGGAGGAACAGGAAGATTTGGTAATGGAGATGTACAATGGATGACTGCTGGCAAAGGCGTAAACCACTCCGAAATGTTCCCATTGGTAGATCAGGAAAATCCTAACCCACTTTTGCTTTTCCAGATTTGGCTCAATCTACCTGCCAACAAAAAGATGGTGGAGCCTTATTATAAAATGCTTTGGGATAAGGACATAACAACCTATAAATCAAATGATGGAAATACATCTATCAAGCTAATTGCTGGACGCATTGAGGACAAATCTGCACCAGATCCTACTCCTGACTCGTGGGCAGCAGACCCAAAAAACGAAGTGGGAGTTTGGTGGATAAGCATGGAACCAAATTCATCGTGGGAGATCCCTACAGCCTCAGAAGGCACCAATCGATCGCTCTATTTTTATGAAGGAGATTCAGTCACAGTAGATCAAGACAAGATTGATCAGCACTCTTGTTTGGAATTGTTTGCGGAGCAAAAAGCCACCATTAAAACTGGCACTACGGCCTGCAAATTCCTTATGCTTCAAGGCAAACCAATCAATGAACCGGTGGTTCAATATGGCCCGTTTGTGATGAATTCTGAAGATGAAATCAGGCAAGCTATGAGAGACTATCAGCAAACACAGTTTGGTGGTTGGAATTGGCCAACTAATGATCCTGTTCATGACAGAAATGTAGGTAGGTTCGCCAGACATGGCGATGGCCGACAGGAAATACCTGATTGAAATTACTTATTTCCTGAGCTGAAATAGTTCCAGTTGGTTTTTATAATGAAATAAGTCTTCACCCTGCACTTCGGCAGCTTGCAAGGCTTTTTTACCGTATTTGATTGCCTCTTTCTGATCGCCTATTTTAAAGGATAGCGAAGCATATGTATCATAAAAAGTAGCATAAGGATACTGATCTAATACTTGTTCCATCCATTTTCTGGCATTTTCGAGGTGTTCTTTTTCTGGTACATGCAGGTAAAATTTCCAGGCGAATTCATTCAACTGATCCGGATCAGTAACTTGCTGCTCCACAACTACCTTACTTGCATAAATCGCAAAATTTTTCCAATCGTTTTTTAGGTCTGCTTTTTTAAGCTCAACCAGCGAAACAAGTTCACTCTTGTCATTAAAATCTATCTGCCGCATCAGGTGTCTTAAAGACTGGGTGGCAAAATAGGTAAGGTCCTCACCTTCATAGATCCCTATCAGTTGATCGATGAGCACGTTATAGATTTTAGCGTCCACTGTGTCTTTCCCATATTTCAAGGCGAACATGTCATGATAAGACATCAAATACTGAAAAGGCTCACTATATGGATCCGAAACGTTCAAATTCAACATTACCCAGGAGGTTTCATCCATCCACAAGTTTCGGTCTGTTTGATCAAAATATCTTTCAGCGATCCATTCGCGATCCATGCATGCTGATTCCAGATTTTCAGATAGCAGTTTAATTAAATCTAAACTCTTTTCACCCTGATTATAGCGTTTTAGCAGCTCTGACAAATTATTTTCTCCTTTGGCTTTCTCTCCGAGACTCAATAACTCATCAGCATCTAATGCACCGCATCCTCTATGAACCACTTCTCCCTGATCATTGACAAATAATAAAGCTGGAAAAGCAGTGATACCCAGATCCTCCGCAATACTAACTCCTGGAAAATCTTCCATATCCATTCTTATGTTGATGAATTGATTTTTAAAATAACTTCCAACCTCAGCATCACCAAAAGTATACTCGTCCATCACAGCACATGGCTCGCTCCAGGTCACATACCCAAAAACAAAAATCAACTTTCCTTCTTGTTTCGATTGGATCTGAGCTTCTTCCCAGGTGATCTCACTAAAATTCACACCTGTCTGAGCCTCCAGACTAAAGGAAGTAAGTAATACAAAAAACAATAACAAACAACGCATATTTATCTTTGGATCCATTCGGTTATATCATTTAGTGATTGTAATTTCTACTTTAGATTTTCAATTTCAAAATAAGGCTGGGAACAGATTTCTTAGCCATGACTTGATCTTTACAATTGCCATTCCAATATTATCATCCCTAAATTGCGAGAAAAATCATCCTATCATGAAAATTCACATCAAAACCCTTTTTGGATTAGAAAACGTGCTCGCCGAGGAAATAGATCAATTGGGAGGGCAAAATGTGAAACCCGCTAAGCGCTCTGTAAACTGTGAGGGAGATATGGAGTTTCTCTACAAAGCCAATCTGAACCTTAGAACCGCTCTCAAAATCCTAGTTCCGGTACATACATTTAGAGCTCAAAATGAAACAGAATTATATCAACAAGTGATGAAGCATGATTGGTCAAAATACCTCAGTAGCAGTCAGACATTTGCAATAGACAATACGGTCCGTTCTGAATATTTCAGACATAGTAAATATGCAGCCCTCAAAACCAAAGATGCAATTGTAGATCAGTTTCGAAACAAAACAGGGAAACGACCATCAGTAGATGTGAAAAAACCGGATGTAAAATTTGACTTGTATGCTTTCAAAGATCAGTTTACCATTTCATTGGATAGCTCAGGCGAACCGCTGAACAAACGCGGTTACAGATTCCCTGGTCATGAAGCACCTATCAATGAAGTATTGGCTGCTGGAATGCTAAAATTGGCTGGCTGGGAAAAACGTATTCCCTTATATGATCCAATGTGTGGCACAGGCACAATTCTTATAGAGGCGGCATTGATGGGGCAAAATATTCCTCCTCAGATCTCCAGACACGATTTTGCATTCAAGAACTGGAACTCTTTTCACCTTCCCACCTGGAACAAGGTAATTTCAGAAGCCAAAGCGAATATCAGAAAATCACGCTTACAAATATTCGGTGGAGATATAGATGGTGATACAATACTGATTGCCAACAAGAGTCTTCGTAAAATGAAACTCTCTGACGCTGTTGATATCAGAAAAATAGCCATAGAAACGCATCGCCCAAAAACACCAAATGGATTGGTGATCACCAACCCTCCTTATGGTGAGCGCATAGGGCGCACCAATACGAATGAATTCTATAAATCAATGAGTGACATTTTGAAAAATCATTTTTCTGGATTTGATGTGTGGCTGATAAGCTCAAATATGGAAGCACTAAAACACTTCAGACTGAGACCTTCAAAAAAAATCGTACTATTCAACGGCTCATTGGAGTGTAAGTTTGAGAAATACGAAATGTACACTGGTAGCAGAAAATAATGCCCTTACCTCCATAATCACGCCAGTCGTCGGAAATTTCTAAGAATCGGGATAGGTCATTATTAATTTGCCTCAAAAGATGTAAATTCAGTGATTATAGAAACATATCCATCAACATTTTTACAAACTTGATGTTTCTATGACAACAGATTATGAAGAGAAGTAGCATAACCAGTAGAGTCACAGCACTCATAGGCTTTGGTATAGTCATAGCATTACTGATTTCATTGGGCAGTTATACAATCTATCAGAAAGCAAAGCACTCTAAGATCATACAAAGCATTTACGAGGAGCACTTACCCGCAAATCTCAAAGTAGATGACCTGGAAGATCAAGTTGCAGAAATTGGGCTAACGCTTCATAATATTATCAAACCCAATGTAAATAAAGAAAAGAAGCTTAAAGATCTATCAGCGTCCATTGAAAGCATTGATGCTATTATTGATTCCATACAGAATCATCTGGTCATGCACCCGGAAGAAAGGCAATATGCTGTTCAAGTAGACACCTTTAAGTCACTTTTTTCCAGCTTCGAACGATTATATCGAGGAATGTCTCTAGTGGAGTTTGATCATTCTAATACAGATTTCAAAGAGCTGAGAGAACTAACCGTAAAAATGGACTATACTTTACCAGCGATCAAGAAAAAGGCTGGCGAGCTAATCACCAAGGAATATATTAAAGTAGATGTCATAAATCACAATAGCGATCAGGGTATATTAATTATAAGTGCAATAGCTATTATTCTCGCAATCATCACTGGTTTCAGAACCTCCAACATTATACGCACCAAGGAAAGAAAACTAACAGAAGAACAGAATAAGGTCAAACAGCTTTTTGATCATTCTTCCCTCCCACTATACATTTCTGACTATGACGGCAATGTAGTGATGACCAATGAAATGGGGGTCAAACACCTGGGCTATTCAAGAAAAGAACTTTACCAAATGAAAGTTTGGGATTTGGATGTTGGCTATATTACTCTGGAGGAATGTAGGACTTTTTGGGATCAACTCTCTCCTGGCAATCAGATTGTCATCGAAGGGCAACACAGAACCAAAAGTGGAGAAATCAAAGACGTAGAGCTCAACTTTGCCAAAATCACCGAGGATGATGAAAAGCTGGTGATGGTATTTGCCAAAGACATCACCGATCAGAAAAAATACCGACAAGAAATAAAAGAAAAAGAGGAGCGATTAGAGCTTGCTTTGAACAGCTCTAGTTCTGGTCTTTGGGACTGGAATCTCATCACCAATGAAATAGTAGTAGATGAAAACTGGGCTAAACTCATTGGTTATGAGCTAAAAGAATTACTACCAACCACCTTAGAAACATGGTCTGATAAAACACACCCGGAAGATCTGCAAAAATCCGAAAAATCATTGAAAGATCATCTTTCCGGACGCACCACAGAATATCAGCAGCGCATAAGGATGAATCATAAAAATGGTGACTGGGTATGGATCTGGGTCAAAGGTAAGGTGACGGAGTATGATGACTCAGGTAAGCCAATACGTATGACGGGTACTCATACGGATATTAATGATTTGGTGGTTTTCGAGCAAGCTCTGGAAGATAGTGAGGAAAAATACAAGTTTCTGAGTGAATCATTACCTCATATTCTTTGGGTTTTGGATGAGAAGTTTAACACCACTTACGTCAACAATGAAGTCAGGCGACAACTAGGCAAAGAAAGCTTTTCTGTTTATGACTGGCCAGGGCTGGTTCACCCAAAAGATTTTGAAGAAATAACCCCTGAACTCAACGAGGCAACTAAAAACGGAAAAGACTATGAGTTCACCATCAGACTGAAAACGGTTGATGAATCATACCGGTGGTTTAAGGTTGTTGGTAAACCAATTGTAGGTGAGAATGGAAGAGCAAAGAACTGGGTAGGCATGGGCTTTGACCTCCATGATGAAAAGGAAAAAGAACGACTCATAGCAGAAAGTGAATCCCGATTCAGAGCCTTGGTCAATTCCTTTAATGATCTGATCTTCATTATAGACCCTAATCTGAGACTGAATGCTTTCTATGGTAGAGAAATCAACAAACTGGAACCTGATACCAGGAATATGATAGGCAAAAAACCTACCGAAATACTTCCACCAGAGTATGGTGAGCAAATGGAGCAAAATATTCAGAAAGCATTTGAATCGGGTACCTCTGAATTTGATTGGGATGCAAGTCAGGTATTTGGTCATCCGATGCACTATCGAGTGACTTACTCCGCCATACTGGATGCTGATCAGAACCCATCTGCTGTTCTTGGAGTGGCCAGAGACGTCACTACTCGCAAGAAATATGAGACAAAACTCTATCAGGAAAAAGAAAAACAAGCCTTCCTGGCTGAAAAAGGTAGAATCCTCGTTTCGCTTAAGACCAAAGATGAAATTTTTGATTATGTGGGCGAGGTATTAGAAAATATCATCCCTGATCAGTCAATCTACATGATTGATGACTACACTGTGGAACACGGTCGCTTTCACCTGGTAAAAGCTGGCGGAAATACACCTTTCATTCAAATGGTGAGTCAAGAAATGCAAGTGGACTTGAATAACTTTTCTGGTGTTGTTGATGAAGAGTTTGCCAAAAAATTGATTCAGGGGAAATTCATTGACTTGCCTATTTCTACTGATTCCATTTTGGGTGTAGACTTTCCAACTGGTATTCCTGAGAGTATTACTCAGACTCTCCAGCATTTCAAGATCAGGTCAATTGGTATAATTGAATCTGACAAATTATTCGGAAACCTCTCTTTTATTATCCCAAATGATAAAGAGATTAATGAAGACCTGATTGCTTCATTTGTCCAACTGATTTCGACGGTGATTGAGAAGATGAATGTGTTGGAAAACCTTGAAAAAAGTAAATCTCAACTTACAACTGAGAAAGAAAAGCTCGCGAAAATAGCAGATGTAGCTAGTGAATTAGCGAATAAGAATTCTGTAGCTGATGTAAATAAATACCTGACAGAGGAACTGGCCCTGACTGTTGGTCCCGATGGATACGTAGTACTTTCAAGTTTCATGGATGGTAACACGAAATTCAGAATGGATTATCGAGCCGGAAGTGAAGAAAGTAATGCACTTTTCGAAAAAGCATTCGGTGTAGATTTTGATCATTATGAGATAGACTACCCTTCCAGCATTTTGCAAAAACTCACTCCAAACCAGTTCAATCCTGCAACACCTGAGGAGCTTGATGAAATGGGATTAGTTATTCAAGATGAAAGCTTAATACCTGCTTTGAGTGAGTTTGAGATTTTATCCCTTCCACAGTTTGTCAACAGTGCGCTTGTAGGAAAATTCACTTTCATAAAACCCAAAGAACAGGTAATTGATGAGGATTATATCTTCACCATTCTAAACCATTCTGCTTCTGTGCTCGATAAAATTCATGCACTTG
Source organism: Bacteroidia bacterium (assembly GCA_030425425.1). Taxonomy (GTDB): domain Bacteria; phylum Bacteroidota; class Bacteroidia; order Cytophagales; family Cyclobacteriaceae; genus Marinoscillum. The sequence goes on from JAUIAO010000010.1 coordinate 75,709, forward strand.
AAGAATTAATTATGAGTGAAAAGCGCCTGGAGGATAGTAGAAATATGTACCAGGAATTGGTAGATACTGCACCTGTAGTCCTTTATGAATTTGATTTTGAAGATGGTGGATTGAATTTCTATGGTCAGACACAAGACATCCTTGGATATAGTACCGAGGAATTGATTGCTAATCCTTGGCTATGGAACCAGAGTATTCATCCTGAAGATCTAGCCTATTGCGAGCGAAATATTCAGGGTTTCAAGCAAGGGAAAGGATTTGATATCCAATATCGGGTAAAAGACAAAGATGGTAATTGGAAATGGCTAAGAGATATTTCCATCAATCATAATAACAAGGACAGATTTATCCGAGGTATAGCATTTGACATCACTAAAGAAAAGAACCTTTCGATCCAAATCAATGAACAGCTGAAAGCCATGCAAGAACAAGGTGTGAAGTTGGAACTAGCTATTGATTCAGCAGAGCAAGGAATATTTGAGTGGGATCTGGAAAACGACATTGCTTATGTAAACGAGAATTATCTCAATCTGATAGGCTATAAACACACTGTGATTGAGAACTTTTCTGATGTTATCAAAGATCTTATTGGAGAAAGTAATGCAGAAGTTTTTCAAAACAATATAAACCTTGTCGCCTCAGGACAAACCAATTTCATTAAACAAATCAGCAGAATCAAAACAGAAAATGGAATAAAATGGATAAAAGGTGCGGCAATCGTTACCGAGGTAAACGATCAAAATCAGCCATCCAAACTCATGGGAACCATCATTGATATCACGGATATCAAGCAGAAAGAGGAAGAACTGAGTGTTATTAATAGCCAATTATCATTGATCATTGAGAGTATTCCTGGAGTAATATTCAATTGCAAAAATGATGATGATTACTCCATGAATTATATCAGCGAATACATCGAGCACATTTCAGGATATGAAGCTGAAGATTTTTTGCATAAAAGGAAAGTGACATTCGCATCCATCATCCATCCGGATGACTATCAGATGGTACGCAGAACAGTCAATGATTCTCATGACGAGAATAAAAGATATAATGTCACTTATAGAATCATCACTAAGTCAGGTGAAATCAGGTGGCTCAGCGAGGTGGGTGAGTATAAAAAACAAGAAGGCAATGAAGTTATCGATGGAATAATCTTTGATATCACAGACAATATCGCAGCGGAAGAAAACAGATTATCAACCATATTGAAATCAACAGACCAGGAGCGAGTGAGACTGGCCAGAGAGATCCATGATAATATTCAACAAACGATGGTTTCTGCTTATTACAATTTCGAAAGTCTGAGGAAAGAAATAGACCGGCTGAGTGAAAGACAGAAGCAAAGGCTAGATATTGGACTGAGTTCTCTCAATCAGAGTATTGATGACACTCGTACACTTGCGCACAGACTAATGCCGAAGCAAATAGAAGATTTTGGATTATCCGAGTCTCTGGAACAGCTGGTAGAAAACCTGAATACCTCGGATACGATATTTAATTTCTATTGCAATAAAAAGGAACGATATGAAAGCGATATAGAGATTAATCTGTACAGAATCACCCAGGAGGCGCTGAACAATATTCAGAAATATGCAAAAGCCAATGAAGTTTTTGTTCAACTTACGAGATTGGATGATTATCTTACACTCACTATTGAGGATGACGGGATAGGATTCAACCCAGACAAACCGGAAATCATTTACACGGGATTGGGGATTCAATCAATGAAAAGTAGAGCTCAAAGTATTGGTGCACGCTTTGAGATTACTACTTCACCCGGAAAAGGGACATATATATCTATAGAAGCACCTATTAAAAAAGCTATAAAAACAACCAGTATATGATTAGTATTATGCTTGTAGATGACCACAAAGTGGTCAGAGATGGTTTGAAATATCACTTCGAAGACCATTCGGAATATGATATCTCTCATGAAGCTGCCAATGGTATCGAGGCTTTGGAAATACTGAAACAAAATAATGTAGACATTGTAATCAGTGATATTTCCATGCCGGAGATGGATGGAATCACATTATTGCAGGAAATCCGCAAAGAATGGCCACAGCAGAAAGTCATAGCACTCACCATGCTTGGTGAAGTCACGCACATCAAAAATATGATATCTCAAGGGGTAAATGGCTATTTGCTTAAAAACAGTACAGAAGAGGAGATCCTGAAATCGATAGATGAGGTAATGGCTGGTAATAATTATTTTTCATCTGAAGTCACCCAAAGCCTGATTGATGATTTGCAGGGTAAAAAGAAACCCCGTCAAAGACTCACACTTGAAACTCCACTATCCAAACGAGAAAAAGAAGTGCTCGCATTGATAGCCAAGGAATACACGAATCAGGAAATAGCCGATGAATTATTTATAAGTGTAAGAACCGTTGACTCTCACAAGCATAATTTATTAGAAAAAACGGGAGCAAAAAACGTAGCTGGACTGGTACTTTATGCTATAGAACACGAGCTGATATAAGTATTTTACGTATCCCAATGCGCTAAATCCCATTGTATTCCCTTACAATGGGATTTTTCATTTATAACATCGCTTTTTTCACCTACTCTATCTACAAGATTCACCATTCAGTAAAATGCGCAAAACCTCTAAGCGTACTTCTCAAAACACACTAAGAAATTACCTAGAAGATTTATGCTAGGGAATTCAATTAGGATGATGAGACAAATATCCAAATATTCAAATACGCATTAAACTCTAATATAGGAAGGGCCCACTGTCCAATTTTACAATATCAAAAAACAAAAACAGTAGGCCATGAAAACGCTAACAACTCTCATAACTATCCTATTAATAGCCATCACTTTTGATGCAACCAGCCAGAGTTTTATCGCTTCTACTTACATGGAGCAAACTCATGTGAGCCCTAAATTAGGAACCACAATTGGTTACTCATTTGACAGTCAAATAGAAATAGGAGGATTTTATCAAAATGCATCTTCTGATCTATCCAAAAACTCAGAATCTACCTCTCTGGAGCAAGAAGAAGAATTCTATGGCGCATATTTCAGCTATCCGGTAGTGGATCGAGCAAAAACTGGTTTACAGTTCAATATCAGAACCGGAGTGGTCAATGGTCAAAATTTCCTCATCACTCCCAGCCTACTCGGAAATTATAAAATCATGAATAACATATCAGTAGGAGCCGGAGTAGGCATCAGAACCTTCAGACCTACTCTTCAGGCAAGTATCAAACTTAATCTTTAATGTCATGTCTGAATTTACAAACCTATTCAAGCTAAAATCTCGAAAAGTACTGTTAGCAATTTGGATAATGTACATCCTACTTGTCTTAATCACATTTGCAATTTAACAAACCACTGCAAATAACACAGATCTTATAATTCGTCCTCTCAACTTAAACCCGTAAATCCATATCACCTAAAATACCTATTATCATGAATACGTCATTAGCAAAAAATTCACATATTACAAATCTCAACATCAGTTATAAAAAGCTGAAATCAAATATCAAATCACTTTCAGATAATCTCCCAAAAATCAGCTATATAAAGGCGAAAAATGTTTTATTTATAAAAGGAAATAGTACTGGAAAAGGGATAGATGCCTTGTATGAAAGTGTAATAAATACTATTCAAAATCACTTCGAAAATGCAGATAAATTTAATTTATACCTGTATATTGATTCACTGAATATAACCACGCTAAAAAATCTTTTCGTTATTTTTAAAATTCTCAAGAATCATAAATCTGATGGGAAAAATGTAAAAATTACTTGGTTTTTCGACTTGAAAAACAATAACATGATGGACTCGGCTTTTGATTTTTCAGATCTCTTTGATTTACCAGTGACAGTGGTGGCTGTATAACCCCTAATCGATCCATGCGCCAGAATTAAGAGTAATTGTAAATCGCAAACCTAAAAATTCTTACAAATGACAAAATTATCATTGCTGCACACGGCCGCTCAAATAATTGTCAAAAGTCTTTTCTAAGATCATAATTAAGTTTTCCCTGAGTTTTACAAAAAAAAATCAACTCCTCTCCACTAAGTATTACTCAATAACCGAAGAACTCCCTGCAACAGAAGGTAGAATAGTTTAACAAAACGGCATATATAACCAACTTTTATATTAGTTATTTGCTAAATATAATTCTAGCCCTATTGCTTTTAAGCGAAATAAGTTTTTTTAACAATTCTTGATTGAAGGTTTTTTGCTTAGTGCTAATGAAAGATTATACACTCAGCAATATGCTTAAAACCTTTAAGTGTACTGCCCAAAATCCATGACAAACATACCTAATGGATTTATGCTAAGGATTTCAATTAGCCGCATAAGGTTAATATCCAAAACTTCAATTACGTATTAAACTCTTATATGATAGATCATTGATGTTCAACTTTACAACATCAAAAAACAAAAAACAGTAGGCCATGAAAACGATATTTGCACTCATAACAATACTTTTAATTGCCTTATCCATAAGTGATGCCAATGCCCAAAAGCTTCAGGCTACTACTTATTTAGAAAAAAATATCATGGGTACGCAAAAAGGCGTACAAGTAAGTGCTAGTATTTATAAGAATGTAAAAGTTTCATATTTTTTTCAGGCCACAGAAAAGTTTTCTCTGGAAAAAGACGGCCAGAATTATCCATTTCACGGCTTAAACTTTTTAGTTCCTGTATCTAATTGTGGTAATATCCAGATTTGGGCTTCTCTGAGAACAGGACTCGTAAACGGTAAATATCTTATTGCCACACCTCAGGTAAATACTGAGATCAAAATTGCCAAACATTTTAGTATGGGCATTTCTACAGGGTACAGAGCAGGACAAGCTTCGGCAGGTACTTTCCTTTCATTCAATTTATAATTCTTTTCCAACCCAAACCTCCAAATATCATGAACGCTACATTATCCAACAACCAAAAAGCTTCTTATCAAAACCAAAACCTACGAATCACCGGACACTCTATCCCTTACCTAAATGACCTCCCAAAGGTTAAATATGAATCAGAGAAGAATGTATTGTTTCTCAAGGGCAACAGCACAGGAGATCTTATTAATGAATTCTACGAAGGAGTCATTGAATCCATTCAGAACCACTTCAAAGACTCTGATAAACTAAGTCTATACTTGTACATCAACGAACTAAATACTCCTTCATTGAAGTGCTTTTTCTATATCTTTAAAGTATTGAAAAAAGAAGAATCAAAAGGCAAAAAGGCTAAAGTGACCTGGTTTTTTGATCTAAACAACCAAAGCATGATGGATTCTGCTTTCGATTTTTCTGATCTTTTCAACCTTCAGGTAACAATAGTGGCAGTATGAACAAACTGATCTCTATATTGATGCTCGGTATGGTACTCTTATCTTGTGAAGAAAGACTGGAAACACCTTTCACAAAGTACACCATTAAAGAGGGGGATCACTACGCTACATATGCCGTAGAGCTGCTACAAAGCGACTTTCTTTCTTTTGAAGCTAAATTTGACGAAACAGCGATTTACACCTCCTCAAATGAGGAAAACCAATGGGATACCAACAAATTATTCGGATTTTCGGATTGCAATTCGCTTCATCATGAAAATAGCGCACGATTTGGATGGAGATGGCTGGATGGTAAAATAGACATACTCGCATATTGTTATGTGGACGGAAACCGAATCATTGAGGAGATTGGCACAACTATGCCAGGCGAAGTAAATTATTACCAAATTTCACTTACTGATTCACATTACGTATTTACCATGGATGATCTCACGGTGAATATAGAAAGGCACAAACCATGCGATATTGGAGGTTATTACCTGTTATTCCCATATTTCGGTGGAGATGACGTAGCTCCTCATGATATCCATATTTTTATCAAAAGGTCGTATTAGGTTATGATATCGTAAAATATCTGTAATTCGTCGAAATAATTCTTGGAATAGTCCAACAATTAATAGGTTTGTACAAACATCTAACAATCATGGTAGAATTTACAAGCCTTTTTCAGCAAACCTCTAGAAAAATTCTATTGGTAGTTTGGGTAGCTTATCTAGCGATTATTGCCTTGACGATGATTTAATTAATATTATTACATATTAATTCGCCTTAAAAAAAAGCCCTTAATTGGGCTTTTTTAAATTTAGAAGAAGCCATCTTATGACAAAACGGCCTCTTACCGATGAACACAGTAAAACTTGTTTTATTGCCAGCCGCCTCCAAGAGCACGGTAGATACCTACCATGGCATGCATCTGCTGCATCTTTGTTTCCACTAATTCAAACTTCGTTTCCAGGGCGTCTCGCTGGGTCATTAGCACTTCCATATAGTCAGCTCGAGCCGATCTAAACAATCTATTTGAAATCTCAACTGATTCAGTCAAAGCATCTACCTGCTGTGATTTCAGTTGGTAACTATTGGATAAATTATCAAGGTTAGACAGCTGATTCACGACCTCTACGTAAGCATTGATCACTTTCTGCTGATAGTCATACATCGCCTGTACCTGGCTCGCACCCGCGTTTTTGTATGAAGCTTGAATCGCTTTTCGGTTGATCACGGGAGCGAGCAACCCTCCTGTGGCTGAGTACATCATCGATTCTGGAGCAGTCAGCAGGAACTGTGGTTTGAAAGCTTCAAATCCTAAGCCTGCTGTAATATCTAAGGAAGGAAAGAAATTGGCCTTAGTGGATGCTACATCTAACTTAGCTGCTGCCAGATTCATCTCGGCTGCTCTGATATCTGGTCGGTTTGTCAACAGTTGAGAAGGAACACCCGCCTGTATTTCTTTAGGTGTTAAATCCTGAAACACATCAGCATTCCTTTCAATAGGCTGAGGAAAACGTCCTACCAGAAAATTCAGTTTGTTTTCGGTTTCAATGATCTGCTGCTGGATTGTGAACCTTAAGCTCCGAGTGTCCAGCACCTGCGCCTCAAACCTCCGAACCGCCAATTCGGTAACTTTAGCAGACTGTTTCTGAATCTTCACCACATTCAAAGCATCGGTCTGAATCTTAATATTTCTTTCAACAATCCCAAGTTGATTATCCAAAGCAAGCAACTCATAGTAAGTGTTGGCAATCTCTGCTATCAAGTTAGTAACCATAAAGTTACGTCCATCTACGGAGGCCAGATATCTCTTATATGCTGCTTTTTTAGCATTTCTCAGTTTGCGCCAGATATCCACTTCCCAGAAAGCCGTAGCTCCTATCAAAATATTGCCCAGAGGCTCAGGAAACTTATCTCCATCTTTGATCTTCAGGTTGGATTCCACGGCTCCATTTCGCGTGTATTCACCCACCTTCTCCAGATCAGATTCCAGCCCCAGATTGACAAATGGTAGATATTCCCCTTTTCTTGCCATCACTTCATTTCTGGAAATTTCGATCTCCTGACCCACAATATTCAGTTCCTGATTTTTCATGAGTGCAGTATCGATCAAAGCGATCAGATAAGGGTCTTCAAAATACTCTTTCCAATTCATCGACACGGAGTTGGTAGTATCTTTACTTTCCCTGAACTGCTCTGGAGAATTGAGTTTATTTACGTCTTGTACGCTAAGCTCTGGAATACAAGAACTCACCAATACGGCCACCAGAGCCACAAATATTTGATTGATATTTTTTATCCGATTCATGGCTGTATTATTGGTTTTTAGATTCATCATCTCGATTTTTTTGCTCTTCCCTGATACGTCTGAGCATTTCTTCTTGATCGTTCATCGTATGAACATATTCCTCAGAGAATGGCTCATCATCCTGATCCTGAATGAATTTCTTACCATCCACTAGTTTGGCAAAAATGAAGTACAGCCCCGGTATCACAATCACACCGAAGAGTGTACCAATAAGCATACCTCCCATCGCAGAAGATCCGATCGTTTTGTTTCCAACTGCTCCTGCTCCATGAGAGATCACCAAAGGAATCAATCCGGCAATAAAAGCAAAAGAGGTCATAAGAATTGGTCTAAACCTCACCCTGGCACCAATGATGGCTGCTTCATAGATAGAAGCTCCCTGTCGATGTTTTTGTACCGCAAATTCTACAATCAACACCGCATTCTTTCCGAGGAGTCCCACGAGCATAATTAATCCTACCTGAGCATAAACGTCATTGGCAAGTCCCATCATTTTGAGCATCAAAAATGACCCAAACACTCCAACAGGAAGAGATAGAACCACTGCCAATGGCAAGACGAAACTCTCATACTGAGCAGCTAAAACCAAATAGACAAAAATCAATACGATCACAAAAATGAACAATGCTTCATTTCCTCGTCTGGACTGATCGTAGGACAAATCTTCCCAGGCAATGTCATACCCACGAGGCAAGGTTTGTTCAGCTACTTCTCGAATTGCAGCAATGGCATCCCCTGTGGTGTAACCCTTAGCGGGAAGACCTCTGATGGAAGCCGAATTGTACATGTTATACCTGGTAATTTCGTTTGGCCCTTGTCTCTTCGTAACCTTCATGAAGGAAGAATAAGGCACCATTTCTCCCTTTTCGTTTTTCACAAATAAGTCTTTCAAATCCGAAGGATATCTCCTGTACTCTGGCCCTGCCTGAACATATACTTTGAAGAATCTACCAAATCGGATGAATCCTTGTTCGTAAGTACTACCTATGAGTATGTTCAAATTCTCCATTGCGGCACCTATGGACACACCTTTTTGCATGGCCGCCTGATTATCTATTTCTAATTCATACTGAGGGTAATTGGCAGCATAGAATGTAAACAAACCTGTGATCTCTTTGCGCTCGCGCAGCGCATCCATAAAAGCATCATTGATTCGCCCAAATTCATGATAATCAGTACTGTTCGTCTTATCCAGCATCCTCATCGAGAACCCACCCGAAGTACCGAATCCCGGTACAGCAGGTGGCTCGAAGAATTCTACTACTGCTCCCAATTCCTGGGATTTTTCTTCTAGTTCTTCCATAATATCCAAAACCGACTCGTGTCTGTCTGACCAGTTTTTCAAGTTGATCAAACACGTACCAGCATTGGATCCACGACCCTCAGTCATGATTTCATATCCTGCCAGTGCAGAGACCGATTCTATTCCATCTATTTCCTCAGCAATCTTCTGAAGCTGAAGCGCCACTTCATTGGTGCGCTCCAATGTAGCCCCGGGAGGTGTCTGAATGATCGCATAGATCGTACCCTGATCTTCATTAGGAATAAAACCAGAAGGAAGAATGTTATTTTCATAAACCAGACCCGCACTGAAAAGGAAGAGCAACCCAAATGTGACGACTCGCCTGTTTACAATAATTTTTAGTAGACCAACATATTGATTGGTGAGCTTATCGAAACCTTTATTGAAACCACCCAAAAACCGGGTAAGAACATTTCTTTTCTTTGGTTTCCCATGATTGTTTTTCAGCAACATGGCACATAGTACCGGAGTAAGTGTCAATGCAACAACAGCCGAGAGAATGATCGAACTGGCCATAGTGATACCAAACTGGCGATAGAAAGTTCCTACTGGGCCAGGCATAAAAGTGATCGGTAAGAATACTGAGGTCATGACCAAAGTGATCGCGATGATTGCTCCGCTGATCTCCCCCATTACGGCTTTTACAGCATTATAAGGAGTAAGATTTTCTTCTTCCATTTTGGCATGAACTGCTTCCACTACTACAATGGCATCATCTACCACAATACCAATTGCCAAAACCAGAGCGAACAATGTGATCAGATTGATTGACAAACCAAAAACCTGCAAAACGAAAAACGCCCCTATCAAAGAAACAGGAACAGCAATAATTGGAATAAGAGTAGATCGCCAATCTCCCAAGAAAAGAAAAACCACAATAGCCACTAAAATGAATGCATCTCGCAAGGTATGTACCACCTGATCGATGGATGCATCCAGGAAGTGTGAAACATCATAACTGATTTTGTAATCCATCCCCGGGGGAAAGTTTTCTTTCATTTCTCCAAGCTTTTCTTTTACCTCAGCAATTACCTGTGAGGCGTTACTTCCTACGGTTTGTTTCAATACAATAGAGGCTGCGGGATAGCCATCCAGATTAGAATAGATATCAAAAAACTCACTTCCGAGTTCTACGTCTGCTATATCTCTCAGGTGAATACTCTCACCTTCTTCGTTTGCACGAATGATGATGTTTTCATATTGCTCAGGTTTGTTAAATCGTGGCTGATAGGCCAGTACATATTCCAATGCCTGCGATTCCTTTCCAGAGCTTCGTCCAAGTCTGCCTGGACGTCCTAGAATACTTTGCTCCATCATGGATTCCATCACTTCCTCTGCCGAAATCTTATATGCTCGCATTCGGTCGGGCTTCAGCCAAACACGCATAGCAAACTGCCTGCTTCCAAGTATTTTGGCACGGGCAATACCTTTGATTCGCTGAATCTCCGGCACCATGTTTACATTGGCATAATTGTACAGAAATTTCTCATCTGCATCTTTGTCCTTACTATACAGATTGACATACATCAACATACTAGGCTGAATGGGGGTGATCACCACACCTTCACGCTGCACCAGCGGAGGCAACAGTGGCATCACCTGATCTACCCGGGTTTTTACCCGGACCACAGCTTGGTTTGGATCAGTGCCCGGTTCAAAAATCACCCTGATTGTGGCCTCTCCAGCACTGGTGGCATCAGAAGAAATATAGCGCATCCCCTGTACACCATTGATCGCTCGTTCTAGAGGAATCAAAGTGGAATTGACAAGCGCTTCGGCGTTAGATCCTGGAAAAGCAATGAATATATTTACCGTGGTAGGTGATATCTGCGGAAACTGAGATATCGGCAGTGTGTTGATCGCAAGTGACCCCACAAAAACCAGGATAATAGATATTACAATAGCTAATACAGGACGATGTATTATTCTACTAGCAAACATAAATTCTTATTTTAGTCTCTGGAGTGAATTATTCAGCGTGTAAGTGTAAGTGCGCCATAGCTTCTTTAGGCTCCATAAAATCAACCACGATTTCATCACCATCTTTAACCTTTCTCAATCCTTCGATCAGGATTCTATCCGTAGATTTTAAGCCGGATTTCACTTCATATATGTGTGGCAGTTCTGCACCCGTGACGATATGTCGTGAGTGTACTATATTATCTTCTCCTACTACAAATACATACTTTTTATCAAGTATTTCGAAGGTAGCTTTCTGAGGAATTAGCAATGCACCTTTCAGAGGAGCATCCACCAATATATTACCAGTTTCTCCATGTCGCAACAACCCTTTTGGGTTAGGGAATGTCGCCCGAAAAGCGATATTACCTGTTTCATTGTTGAAGTCTGCCTCAATAGTGGTCACCTTACCAGGATATTCGAACAATTTATTATTGGCCATCATCAACTTCACGTTCATCACGCTATCAGCTTTGGCAGTGGATTTATAATCCAAATACTCCGCTTCTGGCACGTTGAAATACACCCAAATTTCACTGTTATCAGAAAGTGTAGTTAACAACTCTCCTTCTTCTACGAGGCTACCAAGTCTCACATGAAAGTGATCCATTATTCCATCAAATGGCGCTCTTACCTGTGTAAAATCAAGGTGAACCTGAGCAAGAGCCAGTTCTGCTCTGGCTTTGTCAAGTTTAGCCTGAGCCAAAGCCAGTTCATTTGGCGCCACTACATTGCTCTCTGCCAGCCGCTTGGTATTCTGATATTCAATTTCTGCAAAATTGGCCTCTGCCTGAGCTCGCTTCAATTCTGCCTGATAGAGATTCGGCATGATTTGAAACATGAGCTGGCCCTTCTTCACAAACTGACCTTCGTCCACATAAATATTCTGCAGGTATCCAGTCTCCATCGCGCGTAATTCTATGTGCTGTATGGAATGAATCTGACTCACATAAGTCTTGGTAATGACAGTGTCTTTTTTGAGTGGTCCTGAAACCAAAAATTTGTGATGTTCTTCGTGGTGCTCTTCATGTGATTGGCAACTCGCGCCTATGATCATGATCAACAAAGCCCACAGCATTGGATTTCTCTTCATATTTCCGTGATGATTAGAATAAAATATTTATGACTTTTTAAAACAAAATCGGATCGATCAAAACCTAATTAACCTTTCCGGGTACGATGTTAGCGGGCAATTCTGGATAGAATCTGGAGGGTAGGTTCAGAGTTGCTCATTACAATCGTATCAAAACAACAGTGTGGATCATCATTACATGCTACTTGTACACATCAAAATTCAAGCTCTATCAGCTTGACGGCTGGTATTTTGTTTGGTAGGAATAATCCAATTCAAAATCTAATGCTTGAAGTGAATCATTGGAACACAATTGAATGTATTTCTTGAATACGAGAAAAAAATGAAAGAAGGAATCTCTTCAAATAATCAAGAAACGATTTTTGGTCATTTCGTACGAACCAAAGAGTTTGTCATTTATGAGGTAGTGGACCAGAAAATTATCTCCGATCAATATCTGGAAAACACATGCACAAGACATGCACAAAATAGACAAGACCATAAGCATGACCATCACGGACATAGTCACGGGCATAGTCACGGGCATGGACATATCCACGATAATGTGATATCAGCTTTTAAAGAATGTAATGTAATAATAGCTGGCGGAATGGGCAGGCATATGTATAATGACCTGATCAATAATGGGTTTGAAGTATATATGACTGAGCAAAAAGCTATTGATGATGCCTTGAATTTATATTTCAGCAAACAATTGGATCACAACCCTGAGGGCTGCTGCAACCATTAGAAAAGTATAACTGCTTCAGGCAAAGTCCTCATAAAGGTCCAGTTTGGTTTGGTATTGATAGACCTGAGGCAGTTTTTTGTGCTTACATATTTTGACTTAATTCAATTCGCGGTGTGTTATTGCTTAGTCACTTTTAGCTGATGTATCTGATCTGTTTCAAAATCATGTAAACGAAGCACATAAACACCTGCAGGTTCATGAATATCAAGAATTATTTCCTTCTGATTATCGATCGATCCTTCAAGAACCAATACCCCATTGAGACCATACAATTGATACGCTCCCTTTCTAAACTCTGTGCTGAGTTTCACATATAATCGTGAAGTTGTAGGGTTAGGAAATATCTCAAAATCAATATTATCGAGACGACTTCCAAGAATGTATTCAAATTCGAAACAATCACTCAGTGCCATGCATCCATCTTTAAAAACCTTCACAGCATAGCTACCGGATGCTGTTGGATAGAATTCCATATTATTTACTCCCGAAATGGGTTCCTCCATATTCTCACAATTGTACCACTCATATGAATCCCCAGAGATACTGGAAGAAATCATTTCAGCTGTTCCTACCACCACTGGTTCCAATGGATTGTCATCAAGTGTCAGATTCAGCACCACAGTACTATCACAACCTGCAGCACTTTGGAAAACATGCGAATATTCGCCTTCACTATCAAGTATCTGTCCCCCAAATTCCAGATCGCTACCGTTACAAATGCTAACATCTACCTGCTCCTCAAACCTTGGTAGCACCTCCAATGAAATGGTTACGGTGCTATCACAGCCACTCTCAAGCTGATAAACATGGGTATATTCACCTTTTTCGGTTAGCAAACTCCCTTCAAATTCAAAACTATCTCCATTACAGATTTCTGCTTCTAAATGCTCATCGTAAGTAGGATTAACTGTCAACGTAAGATTCACCAAACTATCACAGCCATTCATAGCTTCAAAAACCTCTGAATATTCTCCAGAAGAGGTTAAGACCTGATTACCAAATTGATGGGTTTCACCATCACAAATTTCCTGCAATATGGAAACTTCGTTTTTCGGCAACACAGTTAAGTTTAAAGCTACCAGGCTATCACACCCTAATGAGGATTGAAAAGTTTCCAGGTAGGTTCCACTCTGAGTTATTGATTGAGTACCGAAACTATATGGTTCGTCCCCACAAACAGTAAGTTCATTCTCAAATTTCAAGACCTCTGGATTACCCAAAATAAAATTATCAATGTAAACAACTCCCTGAAATGTTGCCCCAGGATTGGTATGGATGTAAACCCGATTAATTCTTGTTGGATCAACCGGAATTTTATCTGGCCATGAAATAAGCTTTCCTTCAAAGTTCAGTCTAATAGTTTTCACTCCACTCCCTCCTTTATATTCAGCAGTAGCTGGATAATAATTTGCATAATTCCAATCGGCATCCACTAAATCAATTCTCAAAGTGAAATCCTCGTCGCTCTCTAAATCAATCATCACATCCAGATTCCGACTCAGATCAATTTCGTCGAAGGTGTACTCAAAGCTATCCCAAAGACCACCTGTTTTATTCACAGTAACTTTCATCCGGTCATTATCCTGACTCAACACCATTTGATCTGTTGAATTCCAATTCGATGGCAACTCTGAGCTATTAAAGTTCTCTTTAGTACCACGAACCTTAAAACAATTTACCTCTGCTGAAAGTATGATTTCAGAACTCTCAAAATGCTCATAAACACATGAGACCGCAGACTGGTAGCTACCAAGTTGATCAGACACAATTGTAATTTCTATTTGCTTGCTTCCATTTGCCGGAATAACAAACTCTTCCTCACTAACCTCAATACCCGCTGGTAAATTCTCAATGCTAACAGTTTCATCAGCACTTGTGTAATTATTGAATGTTACGACTTTAGTTGCTGATTTATAAGCATCTATATCTCCGAAATCTAATGCGTTTTCGTGCTTCACAGTTAAAGTGGAGAGCTTTTGAAGGTATGATTTAAAATTGTTTGCAAACCCAAAAGATCGCTCATCTTTATCCCAGTTGATCGACCAGGTCATTAATCCACCTAATTTTGGATAGCCTGATGTAGGTGCGAGCTGATAGGTTAAATCTGAGGTTTCGCCTAAAATTAACGCATCCAATGCCTTATTTAACTCGTCATCTGTCAGTTGTCCACTTCCAGCTGCTGAGGCTGAAGCGGGAAGCCCAACCAAAATTTGTTCCGGTTTAAAGGGTTCAATCCACTCTAAATCAGAAAAGTCTGTTTTATTATAACCACCTACAGGAATACCATGTAATAGCATATGAGTGGCGGCAACTACAGCATCAACTGTACCGTAATCATAGATTTTATTATCGAGCATCAATTCTGCAGGAATATTGTACAATTGAACTGCCAAATAATCTATCCTATCATGAAATCTGTGGAGAAACGTAAAAAACGAGCCTTTCAACTTACCTTCAGGATCCCATGACTCGGCAATAACTCCCTTAAATCCCGCCTGTACATAATACACTTCTGGAGCGGCGGTCAAAAGAAAATCATCATCGTAGAAGGATAGTAACTCGTCAACAGCATCCAGAAAATTAACCGATGTTATCGTGGTTGGATTCTTAAAATTGACATCTCCAAGATAAGCAATAGAATGTCCTTCCAGATCAATATCTAATCCGTCAAAATTGTACTCATCTATGATTGCCTTCATAGTGGTGACAAAGTTCTGTTTATCCTGATCTGTCTCTAGCTTTAGAAGCACATCCCCACCTCCTCCAATTGAAATAATGACTTTCCTACCCTGCTGCTGAACAGCCGCAACATCTTGTTTAAATAGTGCAGCATCATACGAAGGATTAAAGGTCATGTAGCCTCGTCGATCCTGCGCAGTAGAAAAAGCTATGGCAATAATGTTATATTCATCAGGAACTTCTGTCAGCCTATACTCAGGCAACCAATTATGCCAATAACCCAACAAAGTCTTATCGGAGATACTTTGTCCGTCAGCACTGGCACTAACCAATAGCCATGCCATGAAGAAGAAAGAATAGTACTTGAAGAGTTTGTTGAAAGATGTAAAAGTGGAAGTAGAGTAGCGGAATTTACTCAAATAGGTTTTTAAAAATAGGCTCATATTCAAGGATCAAATCAATTACAATCGCAAGAATAAACCTATTTCAAAATTTCAACAATACCCCTTTTGGGGTATATCCCCAGCTCACATTGTTATCCAAATCAGGTTAATAGATACTAACGCGTTAGAGTGAAATAGTTTTCAAACAAATTCTCACAAAGCATCTCCCAACTTTGTGACTTGGCATATGCAACAGCATGCTCTCTACATTGCTGATAATAAGTTTTGTCATCTGCAAACCTTACAATCGCATCATAAAACGCTTGCTCATTCTGTGGCTCCACTAGCTCTCCGGTTTGCTGATGTTTTACAATATCGCCGGGGCCTCCTGCATCAGCTGCTATCACTGGCAATCCTGACGCTAATGCCTCTAGTACTACATTACCAAATGTCTCTGTAGTAGATGGAAATACGAACAAATCACTGGACGAGTAGGCTTTGGCCAGATCATCCCCAAAAAGACTACCTGCAAAATACGCATCCGGCATTTTGGATTCTAACTCTTCTCGGGTGGGCCCATCTCCTACAATAATCAGGCTAAGATCTCGTCTTTTTCCAAGCAACCCATGCAGTCTGATAAGCGTTTCTGGCTCCTTTTCTTTGACCAGGCGACTGACAAAAAGGATTTTCTTGTTTTCAGTGGGTAACTCATTCCAAAACCCTTCATCTCTACTATTTGGATTAAATCTATCGGCATTCACTCCTCTTCCCCATATTGCAATTCGACTTTCATCCACACCATAAGCCATAAGAAACTCCTTCATACTGGCCGTAGGAGCGAAAACCCGATCACACCCTTTGTACAATTCATAGAATTTTGAAATGATCCACTTGGAAGGTTTTATTAAAAATGGAAACTTCTTGAAATAATAATCCATGAAGCCATCATAGTGAGTATGATAGATCGAAGTAACCGGAATTTCATGCTTCTTGGCATATCTATATGCATACCAACCCATAAAAGTGGGACTGCTAAAATGCACTAATTGTGGCTGGAACGAATCCAGTAATTCGTCTAATCCCTTTGTTCTACCAGGTAAACCTACCCGATACTCCTTGCCTTTTTCAGGCAGGACAAAGTACTTACAAACATGTACCGGAAAACCAATATCCTTCTGAGGAGGCTGTGGTGTAATGAAGATAGCATCAATCTTATCTTTTGGGATATGCCTAATGATCTGATGCATCGTAATGGCTACTCCATCAAAATCTTCCTGCATTACTTCCAAAAAAAAGGCAATCCTGACTTTGCTCATCGATTCGTTATTTTCGGAGCAAAAGTACTATTTCTGATGCTTCAACCATTTTTGTGAGCGAAAAATCCTTTTTTTGCCTTCCGATGGAAATATTGGTCATTTCACATAAATATCCACCCTCAATAGGTGGCATGCAAACTCATTGCTTCAAGCTCGTTGAAGAGCTGAAAAAAAAACATACAATTCATGATCTGATTTGGAAAGCTAACTACCCAAGAGGCATTTTTTTCTTCTCAGTAGTTTTAAGAGCTATTCTCAAACTTAGAAAAAACCCTAATATCAAGGTTATATACATCAATGATGGACTAATGGCATTGATGTGCACCCCACTCCTTTTTCTGACCAAAACCCCAATGGTAGTAACCATACATGGACTGGATATCAATTTTCCATCGCGACCTTATCAATGGTGGGCCAGAAAATACCTCAACCAGTTTTCTCGAATCATTACAGTAAGCAAACCAACATTCGAGCTTTGTATTTCCAAAGGATTGAAACCAGAAAACCTGAGATTAGTAGAGAATGCCGTAGATATCAATTTTAACGAAATCGCAGAAGACCCTGACTTTATTTCGAAATTGGGAAAAGAAATCAATAGAGATCTGAATGGTAAATTCATATTGACTTCACTTGGCCGAGCTATTCCAAGAAAAGGGTTCAATTGGTTTGTGAGAAATGTTGTTCCCGAATTGCCAGATGATATGATCTACTTGGTATTGGCTCGCCAGTTTCCTCAGGAAAAACTTTTTAGGTGGATTGAGAAGATTACCTCAAAAAGTCTTTTTGAAAAAATCAGATTGATGGTGGGCGCTGAGGTAGATCACCTGAGAATACAGCACAGCATAGAAGAACTTCAACTAGAGAAGAAAGTACTCCTCTTGAGTCAATTTACAGATTCGAGAGACAAAATCTTCAGCATCATCAAATACAGTGATTTATTTATCATGCCCAATATTAAAATTCAAGGTGATTATGAGGGATTTGGGCTGGTGGCGCTTGAGGCCGCATCACAAGGTACATTAACACTCGCTGCGGATGTTGACGGAATACCTTCTGCTGTGAAGCAAGACGAAAACGGTATTCTTGTTCCACAAGGAGATGCTTCTGAATGGATTCAGAAAATCAAATATTACAGGGACAATTCTCAAGTCCTTGCTGATCAAGCAGCAGAATTTAAATCAGCAACTATTAAAAAAGGTCGGAGCTGGGAAACCATGAGTAGTAAATACGAAGAAGTGTTTGATGAAGTAATAAGATCCCAATAAATTTGCACTCCTATTCACGCCCTATAGCTTACGATAATTCTAACAAGCTCCCATAATTTTAATTGAGATTTCGGTACTTTTACCGATTAATTTGAACTGGTACAAGGAAGAACGTTTTTGATGAGTAATATTCTACGCGACAGATACAAAAGTTTTCAAGCTCCACAACAAGCAAAAGCTCAAAATATATATCCATTTTTCAGGCAAATCCAATCGGAACAGAATGCTGAGGTATTGGTAGAAGGGAAAAAAGTATTGATGTTTGGCTCCAATAGTTATCTGGGGCTAACCACACACCCCAAAGTAAAAGAAGCTGCTATCAATGCAATCAAAAAGTACGGATCCAGCCTTTCGGGTTCCAGATACATGAATGGCACCAGCGACATGCATGAAGAACTGGAAGCCCGACTCGCCAAGTTTTTAAACAAAGAAGCTGTCGCTTTATACAGCACTGGTTTCCAGGTAAATATTGGTGTCTTGCCAACAGTTGCCGGAAAAGGTGATTACTTATTTCTGGATCGCTTGAATCACGCTTCTATTTATGAAGGTGCTAAACTCTCGCAAGCTCAATCAGTAATTTTTAGGCACAATAACATGGAGTCTCTGGAGCAAAAGCTAAGCAAGACGCCAACAGATGCCTTCAAATTCATCGTAGTAGATGGGATTTTTAGCATGGAAGGTAATATCATCAAATTGCCTAAACTGGTAGAACTGGCTAAAAAATACAATGCTTCTATTATGACTGATTGTGCTCATGCTATTGGGGTAATTGGTGACCATGGTCGTGGAACTCCCGATCATTTTGGTCTTACTGAAGATGTTGACATTATTGGTGGTACACTTAGTAAGTCATTCGCTTCGCTTGGTGGCTTCTGCGCTGCTGACAAAGAAACGATCAATTATTTGAAGCATCATTCCAGGTCTATGATCTTTGCGGCGAGTATCACACCTTCTTCTATTGCATCAGCTCTAGCTGCATTGGATATCATGGAAACCGATGATTCGCACAGGCTGAAGCTATGGGATAACACTCACTACACACTCAAGGTGATGAATGAGTTGGGATTTGATACAGGTGCCTCCGAAACGCCTATCGTACCGATTTTTGTGAGGGATGATATGAAAGCCTACAAAATCACTAAAATGCTGTTCGACAATGGTGTTTTTGTGAACCCTGTGGTTTCTCCAGGAGTGTCACCTGAAGACTCGTTGATCAGGTTCTCGATCATGGCTACCCATACACATGAACAAATAGACATGGCAGCCGAAAAACTTTACGCTGCAGCCAAAGAAGTCAACTTATTCGAAAACGCTTAAGAACATCATGAGAATAGCCATTACAGGAGCCAATGGATTTTTAGGAAGCCATTTGGTAGAAATGGCATCATACCTAGGTCATGAAGTGACCGCTCTTTTAAGAGCTGGAGCTAATACCGAAAATCTGGAAAGTGTTAGTGGTTTCAAAATTCAGGAGATAGACTACAGCACGGAAGAGTCAATAATTGAATCATTAAAGAACCTTCCCAAACAGGATCTGATCATCCACAATGCTGGACTTACCAAATCATACACTTTGGACAAATACCTCAAAGTGAATGTGCAGCTCACTGAAAAATTGATCAATGCGATTCAAAAAACTCAGACCCTGAGTGAGTCGGGTAACTTTGCTTATATCTCTTCTTTGGCAGCCATGGGACCCGTAGGGAATGGTGGACCTGCCTCGAACTATGGACGTAGCAAGGTGATGGCGGAAAAAGTAATTATGAAATCTGGCTTGAATTATGCGATTTTCAGACCATCTGGCATTTACGGTGAACGTGATGTTCAGTTTGTTCCTTTGATCAAAGCAGCCAGGCTCGGTCTATACCCTCTAATGACATCCGCCACGCATAAAATGACTATGATTCATGCAAGTGATGTGGCCAGAAATGTGATTGAAAACGGACTATCACATTCCAACGTAATTGTTCCTTTGGATGATGGAAACATCTATTTACACAAAGATTTACAGCGTGTATTAGAAAGTGCAATTCAGAAAAAGACGACCACCTTGAAAGTACCGAAAGGGATCGTAAAAGGTTTATTGTACATTTCTGACATTATAGATCGCAACTTGAAAAGAACTCCAAAACTATCATTGGAACACTACAAAGAAATTTCGCAGGATTGGGACCATGATTTTTCCGATATTAGAAAGCAAGTTCCTTTACTGATCACCATCTCTTTGGAAGATGGGTTCAAAAGAGCGGTCAAATACTACAAGTCAAAGAACCTAATTTAATTCAATCACATGAGCGTCGAAATCAAAGAAATCACTGATAAGAAAGGGTTAAAGCAGTTTATCACTTTTCAGTGGGAGCTATATAAGGGTGTGCCACAATTCGTGCCGCCAATGATGGATTTTGAAATGAGCACCTTTAATCAGGAAAAAAATCCAGCTTTTAATACGTCTACTGGTAGGTTTTGGATGGCTTATAAAAACAATAAACCGGTAGGAAGAATTATCGGCATCATCAATAAAGAGGAAGCAAAAGGATCACAGTTTATAAGATTTGGATGGGTAGATTTTATCGATGATGAAGAAGTGAGCAAAGCACTTATTCAAACAGTCGAGGACTGGGGAAAAGAAAACGGACTGAATAAAATACATGGTCCACTTGGATTTACAGATTTGGATTTTGAGGGTACATTGGTCGGCGGATTCAATCAAATTTCAACCCAGGCTACCATGTACAATTTTCCATATTATAAGGATCATTTTGAAAAACTGGGGTTTGAAAAGGCTGTGGACTGGACAGAGGCAAGAATACAAGTACCGCTCTGGAAAGGAGAAGGATATATCGACGAAATCAACCGAAAAGCAGATATTATCGGCATGAGATATGGTCTGAAAATCAAAGAATTCAAATCAGGTAAAGAGATTTTAAAATACGGAGACAAAGTGTTTGAATTGCTCAATGACACTTATAGTCATTTGTATGGCTACCATAAGCTTACCGAAGAGCAGATCAAATATTTCATAGATCAGTATTTTGGCTTTGTACAGAAAGACTTTATTGCTCTTGTGGTAAATGAAAATGACGAGGTAATAGCATTTGCCATTACATTCCCGTCACTTTCCAAAGCTTTTCAGAAGGCAAAAGGCAAAATGTTCCCATTCGGATTTGCCCACGTGTTGAAATCCTTCTTTTTCAATGACACAGTGGACTTTTTCCTTGTTGCTGTGAAAGAAGAATACCAGAGAAAAGGAGCCAATGCCCTCCTCTGGAAACGATTGCTTTGGGCATTTAAAAAACATAAAATCAAATATTTATGCTCTGGACAAATGCTGGAGGACAACAGCAATGTCAATAATCTTTGGTCACGATACGAACCATCCGCAGATGAAGAAATCCGCAGAAGATGCTTCACCAAAGCCATCAGCTGATTAATTTTTTAAATTTATTTTTTCAACAATTTCATAGGGGTGTGAGGCTTAAAAATTGCCTTTTCTATTGATTCGAATGGGTGTGGGTAAACAATTGTGATCACACAACCGTAGTTGAATTGACCATCATTAACAAATAGAAGTTTGGATAAGCGAAGAAGAGTAGTCATTACAGGCATGGGGGTAGTTGCCCCAAACGGATCAAATTTAGAAGCATTCGAAGAGGCTATCAAAGCCGGTAAATCTGGAATTGCTCATTATCCAGAGCTGGCAGAGCTAAATTTCAAAAGCCAGATTGGTGGCAAACCACACGTTACAGAAGAAGAAAAACAAGAAAAACTTCCCAGCTTCATCGCAAATAAAGTCAAGAAAAATGGAGTCATTTTCGCTTGTCTGGCCGGTTTGGAAGCGTGGAACGATGCTGGATTAGAAATAAACCCAGGAGCATACAATCACAAAACAGGAATGATCATAGGATCAGGTGCGCTAGGCTTGGACACCCCTATCAACGAACAGATCAATATGATCGATGCTGGTAACCACAGAAGGTTAGGATCGAGATCAGTTCCCGAATCGATGAGTAGTGGCGCAGGTGCCTACCTGAACAGCATACTTGGACTTACCGGCAGAGTACTTACCAATAGTTCTGCCTGCATTACCGGATCAGAAGCAATTCTTCAGGGGTATGAACAAATTCGATACGGGAAGATGGAACGAATGGTTTGCGGAAGTACCGAAGGAGACGGCAAGTATATCTGGGCAGGATTTGATGCCATGAGAATCTTATGTAGCGACTCTAATGACAACCCTACTTTCGGGTCAAGGCCGATGAGTAGTACCAGTTCTGGTTTTGTGCCCAGTGGAGGAGCGGGTGTGATGATTCTGGAATCACTGGAAGCCGCTGAGGCTAGAGGTGCTAAAATTTATGCTGAAATCATCGGAGGAGACGTAAACTCCGGAGGCCAACAAAATGGTGGAACTATGACAGCTCAGAATCCTGATGCTGTAGTAGAGTGTATTAGACGATCTCTGGAAACTGCAGAGATCAACGCAAACCAGATTGATCTTATTTCCGGACACCTTACCTCCACAAAAGGTGATCCATTTGAAATTAAAAATTGGGTTGATGCATTGGAACTTCCCAGGGATAAATTTCCATTGGTAAACACACCAAAAAGCATGATTGGGCACTGTGTAGCAGGAGCAGGATCTATAGAAACCATTGCTTGTGCCTTGCAACTGTCAGGAGGATTTGTTCATCCCAACATCAACCTGGATGAGGTCCATCCGGATATTACTTCTTTGGTAAATGAAGAAAAACTCCCAAAACAATTGGTGAAAAAAGAACTTGATATAATTATAAAAGCCAATTTTGGATTTGGCGATCTGAATTGTTGTTTAGTATTAAAAAGATTCAATAAATAAAATGAATAGAGAAGAAATAAAGGTAGAATTGCTAAAAATCATCGATCCATATATTGATGAAAAAGAAGTAACCACAAGTATTTCAGAGCAGTCAGACTTGATCAATGACCTTAATATTAATTCGGCACACCTGGTAGATATTGTGCTGGATATCGAAGAAAAATTTGATATCATGATAGAGGATGATTTTATCAGCAAAATGGACACTGTTGGCAATTCGTTGGATATCATAGAAGAAAAACTCCAGGGATAAATTGCACTTTGATCTATGGTGGGAATCGATTTGGTAGACCTTTCTGACCCCAATCTTAAAGCCAGATCAGACAGGACGATTCCCCTGATCTCTCACCCGGAAGATGTATTTGAGAAAAATCAATTCTGGCTTCTTTGGACAGCTAAAGAAGCCATTTTTAAATCTTACAGAACTAATAGGAGATTTGATCCCAAACAGATTCCTGTTCTGATCGACCCCAACGCACTCACATTCCACTCTGGAAAAATAATGGGGAAATTTGTGATTTCTGAAAATGTAATCATGGCAATTGCTCACCACCGAGAAGTAAACCCAATTTTTAAAATTTATCGAAGAAGACTTAAATTCGGTGAATCTGATGATGTAAGAAACCAATTAGCAGCTCATTGCAAGCGTGAATTTGGATGGGATATCACCATTGGAATAGATGCTGATGGTCTTCCTATTATTCTTTCTCAAAACCTCATTGTGTCTTTTACACATCATCACAATTATATCGGTTTTGCCATACCGAATATATAGCCCTGATTTCTTTAAACTTCACTTTAAAACTTCACCATTCCGTTGAAGATTGCATATCTTAGACAAAACCCATTTTGCGAAATTGGATGTCAGAATCAGAAAAAAAACAACTACTGGAACAAAGCGAAGACCTGCGAGTAAAAGTGGCCATTGTGGACATTGATGGGGTGCTACGTGGAAAAATAATCAGGAAAGAGAAAGCGATTGATGCACTTGATAACAGTTCTAGTTTTTGTGATGTGGTGTTTGGATGGGACATGAATGATGAGCTTTATGACTCCACAGAAAAAGATGTGACAGGCTGGCACACTGGCTACCCGGATACCTCGTACCAACTGGACATCAACACACTACGGCACATCCCATGGGAGGAAGATATTCCATTTTTACTGGGAGATTTCAGTAAAAGTGAACATCCCGCATGTGGACGTACTTTACTCAAAAAAGTAATAGAGGAATGTAAAGATTTAGGGTTTGAGCCTATGTTTTCTGAAGAATTTGAATGGTTTAATTTTAAAGAAACTCCGGAATCCATAGCGGAAAAAAACGGCCTGCCTCCTACTCCAATGACACCTGGCATGTTCGGTTATTCTGTTTTGAGAGCATCGCAGAAAAGTCCTTATTTCAATGATTTGTTTCTTTTATTAGATGAATTCGGGATTCCTCTGGAAGGTATTCATACAGAAACAGGGCCGGGAGTTTATGAAGCATGTATTCATTATTCAGATGCTCTGGAAGCGGCAGATCGGGCGGTATTGTTTAAAACTGCAGTAAAAGAAATCGCTCTACAACATGGATTAATGGCGAGTTTCATGGCTAAATGGAGCAGTGAACTTCCTGGCTGTAGCGGACACATTCATCAGAGCCTTTGGAAAGATAAACAAAACACATTTCATTCATCAACGGATGAAAATGGTATGTCAGAAACAATGAAAAGTTTCATCGCAGGTCAGTTGCTGGCTTTGCCGCAGCTTTTACCTATGTATGCCCCAACCATCAATAGTTACAAAAGACTGGTAGAAGGTGCCTGGGCACCAACAACGCTTACCTGGGGTTTTGACAACCGAACAACAGCCTTAAGAATCATCAACCCTAATCCTAAGGCCACTCGTGTAGAATTACGTGTTCCCGGATCAGATGTGAATCCATATTTGGCCATGTCAGCAGCACTCGCTTCTGGCCTGTATGGCATAAAAAACAAACTTAAACTCACCGTACCTCCAACAAAAGGCAATGGATACGAAGATTTTTCTAACGGCAAACTCCCGGCTGATCTCAAATCAGCAACAGAAATGATGAAACATTCGGATTTAGCCAGAGAATTATTAGGAGATCCATTTGTGGATCATTTCACCAAAACCAGAGAGTGGGAATGGCGTAAGTTTGCGCAACAGGTCACAGACTGGGAGATCAAGCGGTATTTTGAAATCATTTAAATAAACAATATCTATATATGTATAATGTCAGTTTCATTGATATCATCAAGGATGCATGGTATGAATATGATAGCTCCAGAAAAATCAAAACGGTAGAGGACATCAGTGCAAAAGTTTCTACCAATCACGTTTATCGGATTCGATTTGAAGATGATGACATTATCATCGCTAAATTATCCTACTTTGGAAAGTTTGAACATTTTGTGGAAGACCATGGGATCATCAATGCTTTGGCTAATAATCTTCCTCGACCTTTTGAGAACTTTTTAGCGAAATCACTC
The DNA here is from genome assembly GCA_030425425.1 of Bacteroidia bacterium. Lineage (GTDB taxonomy): Bacteria > Bacteroidota > Bacteroidia > Cytophagales > Cyclobacteriaceae > Marinoscillum. The sequence goes on from JAUIAO010000010.1 coordinate 101,394, forward strand.
ACCAAATTCGGCGAATTATTTGTCTATCGGCACACCGACAGCATGATGGACGCCTGGGTAATTTTTTATAATCCTATACAGATTGATCAGAAACCGGATAAAAGGCAATCCAAAGAGCAGATTTCCATTCTTGGAACAGAGTTGGCGAAGTTTCACAAGTCCTGCCATAAGGTGAAAAACACCTTGCCTCCGAGCTACAAACAGACCAATGATGATATCATGCATTTGCTGGATATCCTGGAAACAGATCGCGGGAAATATGAACATAGAGGTCATGAAGATATTATCCGCAAGCAGTGTAATTTGTTCATGGAAAACTGCGATAAAATAGGAGTTGCAGAAATGGACTCAATCCCTGTATTTGTGGATTGGAATATTGGAAACTTCTCGGTTAAAAATGATTATTCATTCTTCAGTCGTTGGGATTATGACTGGTTCAGAATGAGTACGAGAGTAATGGATTTTTACTTTTTCAGTAGAGTTTGCTCTGATATAGGTGATAAAACGGTTTTTAGTTACCTTATTGATCCAATGATGGAAGATCGTTTCTTGATTTTTCTTAAAGCATACCACAAGGTATATCCATTAACGAAACAAGAAATTCTGATTCTTAAAGAAACTTACAGATTCTTCATACTTAACTATGTAATCAAGGACGGCCGATATTTCTTCCACGAATTCTTCTCCAGCAAACTCCAAATTGAGGCTTACGAGACGTACTTCCCACGACTAGATGAATCATTTGACGCTGACAAAATACTAAAAGCTCTAGACTTATAATTATGGATATTATTCCTTTTCAATCTATTGTAGATCAATATGAAACCATCTTTTTTGATGCCTTTGGAGTTTTGAAGAACCATCAGGGGCTGATTCCCGGTATCGAAAAGACATTTGAGTATCTGGATAAAAAGAATATTGACTATTTCATTCTTACTAATGACGCCTCCAGAGGACCAAGAGAGCTTGCTGAGTCATATCAGGAAAAAGGCCTGAAAAACATCACTGTGGACAAAATAGTCTCATCAGGAATGCTGGCAAGAGAATATCTAAAGCTCAAAGTAAAGGATGGAATCATAGCCTATCTTGGAACATTCCGGTCAGCACATTATATAGAAACACTGGATCTGGACACCTTGTCCATCAAGCATCTGGATTTATCACAGGCAGATGAAGTAAGTGCGCTTGTTTTTCTCGATGATGAAGGTTTTGATTGGGCTGGAGATCTCAATAAGGCCGTGAACTTGCTACGATTCACCAACATTCCGGCGATAGTTTCCAACACAGATATTTCTTACCCTGTAAATCAAAAAGAAATTGCAATAGCAGTGGGGGGAATAGCTGATATGATAGAGCACGTAGTAGGCAAGAAATTTATCCGATTTGGCAAACCAGATGCTCAGATGTTCATTTTTGCTCATGAACACTCCATAAGTCTTGGCGGCACACCTGATAAAAACAAAATATTGATGGTTGGAGATACGCTCACCACGGATATTATCGGAGGCAATAAATTTGGTCTGGACACTGCACTTGTCTTAACCGGGAACACTCTAAAAAGACATGCCGACATGTTCATAGAAACTACGGGTATTGTACCTACATACATCTGTGAGGATGCGGTGATTAGGTAATCTGGTGTTCAACGTATTTAACCTCGATATTATTTTCAGATAAAAAGGCTAACAATTTTCTGACGCTTTTTCTCAATTGAACCTCAAGAATATGATGTTTGTAATTTTTTACATACAACCTATATTCTATTGATGTGCTATTTGCTGATCCAACCAACTTCTCTCTTAATTGAAACTCTATTTCTTTAAGTTGAATCCGGCTTTTCCACAATGGAATTGCCAAATAAAATCTCCTGATTTCAATTTCAGATGTTTTTGAATTGATAATGGTTTTTCTGTAAAAAAACTCCCCCAGTAGCATTCCAAAGAACCCGATACTAAAAACTCCAAACATTGCACCATTAGGTTCGTGTATCGTTATGAGAATACCGATAGTAATTACAGTTATGTACTAAATAACAGTATATACTGCAACACCATTAGTTACAGTATAAACTCCTTCACTTATGTCAAAACTCTTATTTGAAAACCTAAACTTCAATTTCGCCATTTCTTGTTCCCTAATTCTTAGCTTGAAAGTGATTTCTTAAAACAAGACTGCTCAATCTTTCACCTCTGCCAAATATCCAGCTCTCAGAACTGTCTTCGTCACCTGCTCTGGGGTCAATGAATCCGTATCTACTGTTAATATTCTGTCATCAGAATCCAGATCCACACTCCATGTTTTGATATTAGCTTCTCCATCTAAAATCGGTTGAACTTTAGACAGGCAATTGTTACAATTGATATTGGTCTTAAATTTCAATTCACTCATGGTATTTTAAATTATTCGTTATTCGTTATTCGTTATTCGTTATTCGTTATTCGTTATTCGTTATTCTAATTTAATAATTCAATTTTTACAACCCCTCACCAAACATCCAGCATCCAAACATTAGACATCCAGCACCTTACAACTTCTTCAACTTCAGTCTCAAACTATTAGAAACCACTGATACCGAGCTGAAAGCCATTGCAGCTCCAGCGATCATCGGATCAAGTAAAAACCCATTGACTGGGAATAAAGCACCAGCAGCAAGCGGAATACCAATTACATTATAAATAAATGCCCAAAATAGGTTCTGCCTAATACCATTTACAGTCAGTTTACTCAAATTCAAAGCTTTAGGTATATAAGCCAGGTCTGAGGTCATCAGTGTCATTTTCGCTACATCCATAGCCACATCTGTTCCGTGTCCCATTGCCATACTCACATCAGCTTGTGCCAAAGCCTGAGAGTCGTTAATCCCATCCCCTATCATGGCGACTATCTTATTTTTAGACTGCAATTCTTTAACAAAATCCGCTTTATCGGAAGGTAAAACACCCGCCCGAAAACCTGTTAATTCCAGCTGAGATGCAACAGCCTCAGCAGTCTCCTCATGATCACCGGTGAGCATATAGACGTCCACACCTTTTCGCTGTAGCTGATGAATAGCCTCGGCTGAAGTGGCTTTGAGTTTATCCAGAATGCTGATAACAGCCAGTACATTCTCATCATCTGCAAAAAAGATCACGGTACTCCCTTGCTTTTGCCATGTCCGGGCAGCTTGTTTCATTTCATCAGTAATCAACACATTGTTTTCCGCAACAAAATCCAAATTACCTATGTAATAGTTTTGTCCTTCTACTTCTGCACTGACTCCACGGCCTGTTATACTTTCAAAATTGGTGATCTGGGCTAATTGCACATCAGCTGATTTGAGGAAACTCACCACTGCTGCTCCAAGAGGATGCTCCGACTTGAGTTCTGCCGACAAAAGAATGGATGAAAGTCTCTCTCGATCCACTCCTTCTTGCCAATGTATTTCACTCACCGTCGGTTTTCCTTGAGTAATCGTCCCGGTTTTATCCAGTACCACAGCATTTACTTTATACCCCAGCTCCAGGCTTTCGGCATCCTTAATGAGAATATTGTTTTCAGCACCCTTACCCACACCTACCATTATCGCGGTGGGAGTAGCTAATCCAAGAGCACACGGACAGGCAATTACTAAAACCGCAACAGATGTGAGCAAAGCATGGGTAAATGCCTCATCACCACCGAAAATCATCCAGATCACGAAGGTGAGAATAGAAATCCCAATTACTGTGGGAACAAATACCGCCGCAATTTTATCTACAAGCTTTTGTACCGGAGCTTTGCTGCTTTGGGCCTCTTTCACCAATTTGATGATTTGAGCCAGCAGGGTATCGCTCCCCACTTTTTCCGTTCTAAACTGAAAACTTCCTTTTTGATTGATTGTGCCAGCAAATACTTTTGAATCGATCTTTTTCAGGATTGGAACAGGCTCTCCGGTGATCATACTTTCGTCAATGTATGTATGTCCTTCAGACACTACACCATCTACAGGCACCTTCTCACCGGGCCTTACTACCACCGTATCCCCAATTTTGACTTTGCTAAAATCTAATTGCTGTTCTGAACCATCAACAATGACCGTCAGGGTTTTCGGCTGAAGCCCCATGAGTTTCTTGATCGCTGAAGAGGTGCTGGCTTTCGCCTTTTCCTCCAGCATTTTACCTAATGAAATGAAGGTGATAATCACAGCTGCAGCCTCATAATAAACATGAGGTGTAATCCCATGATTCAACCAAAAATCAGGGAAAAATGTATTGAATAAGCTAAAAAGAAAGGCTATTCCAGTACTTAAGGCAACTAGCGTATCCATATTGGCGGTTCGGTGCTTGGCCAGCCGCCAGGCATTGACATAAAAGTCTTTGCCCAGATAAAATAGAATTGGAATGGTCAGCGCCAATGATATCCATTTTCCGGGTGCCCAATCCATAAAAAACATCCCAATTATAAAAACCGGAGCTGTCAGGATTGCTGAATAAATCGTTCGCTTTTTAATCTCCTGATAATGCTGCTCTTTAAGTTCTTCTTGCTTTTCTTCGGCATTTTCTTTTTCGATGATCAATCCATATCCAACTACACTTAGCGCGTCTGACAGTCCTTCTGGAGTGATCTCAGAATTATATTTAATCAAAACCGAATTTGACGCAAAATTAACACTGGCCTCCTCTACACCGTCAGTATGCGTCAGGATCGTCTCTACACTGGAAGCGCAAGCCGCACATGACATTCCCGTGACAGGAAAAGTATCTGTTTTGATTTGATTTTGATCTATATCTATTGTTTGAGTGGTGCTCATCTGATTCTAATTAACAATACAAATTTCATGATTCACTGTTTATTTCTGTTATACAATTTTGAGATTGAGTTATATAATTATTGATCGACCAAAAAACTAACTTCGCCATATGCAGTATTTCTATCAGCCAGAAATTGAAAACGACATTCATCAATTAGAAGATGAAGAGTTTCAACATTGCGTAAAAGTCCTAAGAAATGGTATTGGGGATCGAATTGGTATTTTTGATGGTCGAGGTGGAAAGTATGAAGTTGAAATCACGAATATTACTAAACGCTCTTGTGATTTTAGAGTGATCCAGGTAGAGCAAATCACTAAAAAACCTTTCTACAATCACATTGCCATAGCACCTACCAAAAATTCTGATAGAATAGAGTGGTTTGTAGAAAAAGCGTGCGAGCTTGGGGTAGATGAAATCTCATTTATACTGACAAAAAACTGCGAACGCACAAAAATGAAAACTGATCGCCTGATCAAAAAGGCTGTTAGTGCGCTGAAGCAAAGTAAAAGCGGCTTCCTCACCAAAATCAATGAATTAGAAAAGGTTGAACTCTTTGTGAAAAGTGCTGATGCTGATCAGAAATTCATCGGCTATGTAGCAGATGGGCTGCCATATTTACCAAAGGAAATCAAATCTGCAAGCAATAGTTTGATCCTCATTGGCCCTGAAGGTGACTTTGCCCCAGAAGAAGTGACACTGGCTGAAACTTACGGTTTTCAAAAAATCAGTCTGGGCAAGAGCACCCTTAGAACCGAAACCGCAGGCCTAATAGCCGCTCATGCTGTGAATGTGGTGAATGAGTGGTAAGATTATAAAACTAACACGCAGACTTTCAATTCATTTCTCTTTCAAGAGAGGAGTTCGGTGTGAGTAAAAATAATGAATAACGGAACTTCTACCACCTTCTGTAAATAGCTTTTACACTATCATATTCGATTGTAAATCTGCTTGAATTTAAGGCTGACAATTTCACTTCTTCAACCACTCCTCCGTTAAGAAATAGTGTTCCGTTGAAGTAAATTTCGTTATCTGTTCCAACTTCCTGTATTCCTCCCAATACAATCGTTTCACTGCTCTCGCAGGTTGTGTCTCGTACCGAAAGATTTAGCACCGTTCCCAATTCAGACTTTGAAATGAAAATTTGAGTAGTGTCTTCACAATTGGTCAATTTTTTATTTACCAAATCATGGTAAAGAGTTATTAATTCCCATGAACTCAACCCGACATTCACTCCACCCATAAGGATTGGGATGACTTGCCTGGACAAAATTGCCGTAGATGAGGTATCTAAACGCTCGGTAATGACAGAATTCCCGGAAGGATAATGAAGGTTCAGATTTTTTGAAGAAATATGATCTACCAACATATAATTTTCACGCCCATTTGACTGCAACAGGTAGATGGTATCATTAAACAAATCGGTACCACCCGAAGCTATCATTTGGCCTAGAAATGCCGTGTCGTACAGCGTGCAAGATGCATCAAAAGTCAGATTATAAGCTGATATGGAATCCTCTTTAATCATCTCAAAAACTCTCCAAACACTATCCTGGCAAGTATTGGCTGCCTGAGTTTCACCGTCTATGGATTGAGACTGGACAAACCAATGTTTTTTACCACCGCCAGTAAGCAATTGCTCGACTTGGTAGCCATATAATCCAGATGGATAATAAGTCTCTTCACTGCAAGATGCAAGCGAAATAATGAGCAACGATATTATCCAAACATTTTTCATATTATCTTCTAAGAATCAGTTACCAAATTTACCTTTCAACATGGCCAATTTAGCTTGAAAATCTCCTTCTGGCTCACGTTCCTGACGCTTTTTACGCTGACCTCCGCCACCTTTAGATTTTGGAGCAGGCTGCCCAAATGGATCAGACTTCATTGACAGGGAAATTCTCTTTCTGGGCACATCCACTTCCAGCACTGTTACTTGTACTTTCTGCTGAAGTTTCACCGCAGCAGCAGGATCAGACACAAAGCTGTCAGACAAATGACTGATGTGTACCAAGCCATCCTGATGAACTCCTATATCCACAAACGCACCAAACTTCGTAATATTGGTCACTATCCCAGGAAGTTTCATTCCAATAGTCAGATCACTGACTTCATGCACATGATCAGCAAATGAGAATGTCTCAAACTGCTCACGAGGGTCACGACCAGGTTTTGCCAATTCCTCCAAAATATCCTTCAAAGTAGGTAAACCAACCTCGTCAGTCACATACTTTTTGAGGTCAATTTTGCTTCTAAGGTTTTTGTCCTTCACCAAATCTTCCACAGCACAACCAAGGTCTTTGGCCATAGTGCTCACAGTCTCATATCGCTCTGGGTGTACTGCACTTTCGTCAAGAATATTCTTAGCTCCTTTGATTCTCAAGAAACCTGCAGCTTGTTCAAAAGCTTTATCTCCAAGTCGAGGTACTTTTTTTAGATCTGCCCGGCTTTTGAAAGCCCCATTTTCATTCCGGAATTTCACAATATTCTCCGCTAATGAGGGCCCTAAGCCCGACACATAAGTCAAGAGCTGCTTACTGGCAGTATTCAATTCCACACCAACTGCGTTCACACAGCTCATTACAGTATCGTCCAGAGATGTCTTCAATTGGTTTTGATCTACATCGTGCTGATACTGCCCAACTCCAATTGACTTTGGATCAATCTTGACCAATTCGGCTAATGGATCCATCATTCTTCTTCCGATTGATACAGCTCCTCTCACAGTCACATCATAATCTTTGAACTCCTCTCGTGCCACTTCAGAGGCAGAGTAAATCGATGCTCCACTTTCATTCACCATGGCAATGATGATATTCTTTGGCAAACCGATCCCCTTTACAAACTGCTCTGTTTCTCTACTTGCCGTACCGTTTCCAATAGCAATCGCTTCTACATTGTGTTTTTCACAAAGCGCTGCTACTACTGCACCTGACACCATAGTATCTTTTCGTGGCTCATTAGGGAAGATTGCCGTATGCTCCAGGAGTTTTCCTTGCTTATCGAGACATACTACTTTACATCCAGTTCTAAACCCTGGATCTATCGCCAATACGGCCTTTTGTCCCAATGGTGCAGCCATTAGGAGTTGCTTCACATTGTCTACAAACACATTGATCGCTTCCTGATCGGCTTTTTTCTTCGCTTCCAGACGTTCTTCTGACTCTATACTTGGTTTGATCAATCGCTTATATGAATCCTTCAACGCAATCTCTACCTGTTCTGAGGCATCATTAGAGCCATTTACGAACTGGCGTGTCAACGCACTAATTGCAGACTCTTCAGGAATATAAGTATCCATCATCAGGTATCCTTCTTTCTCTCCTCTTCTGATTGCCAACAATCTATGTGAAGGAATGTCCTTCAGAGACTCTTCCCATTCGAAATAATCTTTGTATTTATGTCCATCAGCTTCTTTTCCTTTCATCACTTTTGAACCGATCATTCCTTCTGTTTTGAACAATCCTCTCACCTTCTTACGAGCATCCGCATCTTCACTGATCCACTCCGCAATGATGTCTCTGGCTCCCTGCAACGCTGCTGCTACGTCGGCCACCTCTTTCTCTTCAGAGATATATTTTTCTGCTTCTTGCTCTGGCAATACGCCTCCCTGCGCCCATAGCACTGAAGCCAATGGCTCCAATCCTTTCTCTTTGGCAACCGAAGCTTTTGTTTTTCTTTTTGGTTTGTATGGTAAATACAAATCCTCCAACACCGACATGGTCTCCGCTGCATCAATTTTATCTTTCAGTTCTGGAGTGAGCTTTCCTTGCTCATCAATTGACTTGAGAATGGCTTCTCTCCTCTTGTCCAAATCCCTCAACTGGGCCACACGATCTCGAACATTCGCTACCTGAACTTCATCCATCGTTCCGGTGACTTCCTTTCGATATCGGGAGATAAAAGGAACGGTAGCTCCTTCATCCAAAAGGTTTATGGTGGCTTCTACAAATCGAGTTTGCAGGCTGAGTTCCTGCGCAATGCGAGCTGAATAATTGATCATTTAATTTGGGTAGTTTCTGTAATTGTGGTGGCGAAAATAGGATTTGTTCTTAGCATAGACAAAGGTCAAATAACAAAAGATTTTAGCTGATGTACTTTCTTTTACTTTATGGTTTAACCATCATAGGTATCTATAATGACCAATGATTTTGTATTCAAATAGCACATCTTCAATCACTTGGCCTCTGCCAATATTGTGGATCACCAATGGCCTTTGTCCATCTCGTGAGTACTGATTGGATAAAATTCCTATGTGAGTAATTGCACCACCAAGATTCCAACACACTACATCACCGGGCTTATAATCTTCGGCATTTTGACTTTGAATTTTCTCCTGACCCTTTCGACTAAAATAGGTCATCAAATTGGGTACCCTTCTATGATCTATATTCTTATCGGTAGTTTTCAACCCCCAATTTTTTGGGTACAATTCAAAATGTGCTTTCATGTCCTCATGTACTTCCTTCTGAAGATCAATCCCCATTTTGCGATAAGCTCTAATCACTACATCCGTGCAAACACCTTTCCCTTTCGGCACATCACCATTTGGGTAATCAATAGAAAAATAACTGGGATCATAAATCACTTCATCATAGGTGAGCGTAATTGCTGAGTCAGCTAATTGTTTGTAAAAGTCAACCTGAGCATTGGCTAACATAGGAAAAATCAACAGAGCGTATAAGAACTTTTTCATCATAATAAGATTAGCATTTTCTGGAACAACTATCAATCCAATTTTTATTGTCAACAATTTGGTAGCTCCAAATTGTAACTATAGTCACGCATATCCGATTATAATATCTGAATATTTGCGCTCAACTAATTTTGAAGATGTCAGAAAAGAAAAAGAAATCTTACCGTCGTGAATTGATTGAATGGGGAATATTGGTGACTGTAGGAACCGTCTTGTATGTCACTGGCTATCATACAGAGGTAATTGGTCAGCTTCAGCGAATCGTTTTGGCTACAGGCATCATACAGCCAGGGGAAAATAATGAGATAATAGAAGCAAGCTATAGCTTGAAACTATCTGATGTAGCAGGCAATCCGATACACTTTTCTGAATTCAAGGGTCAAACGGTTTTCATGAACTTTTGGGCTACCTGGTGTCCACCGTGTGTAGCTGAAATGCCCGATATTGAAAACTTATATGAGAAAAAGGGTATTGATGTCGCATTCGTGATGATCAGCCTGGATGAAGACCGTCAGAAAGCCATCGAGTTTGTAGCACGAAAAGGCTTTGATATGCCAGTATATTTTCTGGAATCCGGTTTACCAAAGGTGTACAACCCAACTTCTATTCCGACCACTTACGTGATTTCTCCAGATGGAAAAATAGTGGTCACTCGGCATGGCATGGCTAAATACAATACAGATAGTTTTATAGAATTGTTAGAGGGACTTAGTAAAACACCTTAAAAATCAAGTGATTGTTTCATTCCGGTTCCTTTCGAAACGGCAACCCACTCCTGATTTTCAAAAGCTATCTTCAACATATCACCGGGTCCAAGATTCCCAAATCTTTTGGTGAAATAATCAAATAGATATGACAATCCGGGATTATGACCTATAACCAAAACAGTGTGATGGTTTGGATTTGTAGAGCAAACCAAATCAAACAAGGTTTTTACCGAAGCTTCATAAATCTCCTGCCTAAAATCTACAGGAAGGCTATAATCGAGTTGTTCAATCAGGATCTGGCAAGTTTGTCGTGTTCTCTTCGCTGTACTACAGTATATATGATCAGGATAAAAGTCTTGCTTCTTCAATTGCAGTGCTAAAGCAGTGATGTCATTGATGCCACGATCAGTCAATGGGCGCTCAACATCTCTCATTCCATATCCGCTTTCCGCCTCTCCATGCCTGAGTAAGTACAGCTCTTTTCTCATATTATTCTTCGTCATGATTTTGTTTAGCCCGACTTAAATATAACCTTTGCTGCCAATAGCCCGCAATTTTCTAGGGTTTTAATAATTTTTCAACATATTTACCGCCTTAAAAAATTGAAGTATGGCAAAAAACCTGGTTATAGTCGAGTCACCGGCTAAGGCAAAAACGATAGAAGGATATTTGGGTAAGGATTACCAGGTAAAATCATCTTTTGGGCATGTAAGAGATTTACCAAAGGACGATTTTGCAATAGATATAGAAAAGGACTTTGAACCTACTTACGCGATTTCCTCCGACAAAAAAGATGTAGTAAAAGAGCTCAAAAAGCTCGCTAAAGAAGCTGAAACAATCTACTTAGCATCGGATGATGACCGTGAAGGAGAAGCGATTTCATGGCATCTGGCGAGTGCTTTGGATCTTGACAATACTAAAACACGACGTATAGTATTCAGAGAAATCACCAAGAATGCCATACAAAATGCAATACAAAATCCACGAGGAATTGATTTGGATCTGGTGAATGCCCAGCAGGCAAGACGTATATTGGATCGACTTGTAGGATACGAACTGTCACCAATTCTTTGGAAAAAAATCAAAACAGGTCTTTCTGCAGGTCGAGTACAATCAGTGGCAGTAAGACTGGTTGTGGAAAGAGAACGAGAAATCGAAAAATTTGAAGCAAAATCTTCATTCAAAATCACGGCTTTGTTCAACCTGGAACAAGGTAAAATTCTCAAAGCTGAATTGCCCAAAAAATTCGGCACGGAAGAAGAAGCTCATTCATTCCTGAAGAGCTGCCAGGATGCCCAGTTTAATATACAAGGTCTGGAAACCAAACCTGCCAAGAAAACTCCAGCCCCTCCATTCACCACTTCTACCCTTCAGCAGGAAGCTAGTAGAAAGCTGAGCTTTCCGGTGACACTTACGATGAGTGTAGCACAAAAGCTTTATGAAGCTGGTAAGATTACCTACATGAGAACTGACTCTGTCAACTTATCCAACGAAGCAATCGGAAGTGCTAAGGATCAAATCCAGAGTGCTTTTGGAGAGAATTATTTCAAAGAAAGACATTACAAAACCAAAAGCCAAGGTGCTCAGGAAGCTCACGAGGCAATTCGACCAACCAACTTCTCGGTAGATACGGCTGGAAAAGATGATAAAGAAAGACGACTATATGAACTGATCTGGAAACGAGCTATTGCATCTCAGATGGCAGATGCGCAGCTGGAGAAAACAACAGCAACTATTGGGATCAGCACAACTGATGAGAAATTGGTAGCTAGAGGTGAAGTGATCAAATTCGAAGGTTTTCTTAAAGTATATATAGAATCGACAGATGATGAAGGGGATGATGAAGAACAGCAAGGTATGTTGCCTCCTTTGACAGTGGGTCAGGTGTTAGACCTCAAGAGTATACTGGCAAGAGAAGGATTCACTCGTCACCCGGCCCGATATACGGAAGCAAGTCTTGTGAAGAAACTGGAAGAAATGGGCATTGGACGACCATCTACCTATGCACCAACAATTTCCACGGTAATCAAAAGAAACTACATCGCCAAGGAAAACCGCGATGGTCATGAAAGAGGATACAGAGAAATCCTTCTTGAAAATGGTGAAATCACTCCATCGTCAAAAACGGAAATTACAGGAGCTGAGAAAAATAAGCTATTCCCTACCAACACTGCAATGGTAGTCAATGACTTCCTTGTTGAGCATTTTCCAAATGTGATTGATTTCTCATTTACGGCTAAGGTAGAACAGGAGTTTGATGAAATAGCTCACGGAAAGGTACAGTGGAGAGAAATGATCAAAAGCTTCTATGGTGGCTTCCATGATCGTGTAGAAGAAACTGCTCAGCTCAAAAGATCAGAAGCCAATGCAGGAAGAGAACTCGGGGTTGACCCGAAAACTGGCTTAAAAATCACGGCTAAACTAGGCAGATATGGTGCTTATGTACAGCTGGGCGAAATGGAAGATGAGGAAAATGGAGGCGAAAAACCAAAGTTTGCAAGCCTGAGACATGGACAACTCATCGAAACAATTACCATGGAAGAAGCGCTTGAGTTATTCAAGCTTCCACGTCAGGTTGGTGAGCTCGAAGGAAAAGTGATCACTGCTGCTATCGGACGATTTGGGCCGTATGTACGCCATGATGGTAAATTTGCATCTTTGAAAAAAGAGCAAGACCCACTCACTATCACCGAAGAAGAAGCCGTACAGTTAATTCTTGACAAAAGAGAGGCTGATGCTAATAAGTACATCAAAACATTTGATGAAGATGAAAATGTTTCAGTCCTGAATGGTCGATGGGGACCTTATATCAAGTTCGGTAAGAAGAATGTCAAAATACCGAAGGACATGAAACCTGAGGAGTTGACTTACGATCAGTGTAAGGAGCTAGCCGAAAAAGCCCCTGAAAAGAAAGGAAGAGGCGGAGCTAAAAAGAAAGCGACCAAGAAAAAATAAAATATATTGAAAACAAAAAAGGAGCCAATCGGCTCCTTTTTTGTTTATCGTTTATTCGCTTTATCAAACGTAATTATTCAACATCACTGGCATTACCAGCAACAATATATCTTCATTTTCATCCTGCTCGGAAGGAATCATGATACCCGCTCTGTTTGGTGCATTGAGCTTAAGCGTAATCTCATCAGCATCTACGTTATTAAGCATCTCGATCAAGAATTTGGCATTGAAACCAATCTCGATATCTTCTCCATCATGTTCACATGACAATCGCTCGTTTGCTTCGTTAGAGAAATCAAGATCTTCAGCGGAAATCATCAGCTCACTTCCTGTGATTTTTAATCTCACCTGATGTGTAGTCTTATTCGCATAGATAGCAATTCGTTTCATAGAGCTCAGCAAAGCTCCTTTATTGATCACCATCGTATTTTCATTGTCTGAAGGAATCACATTTTCGTAATCAGGGAAACGCTCATCAATCAAACGGCAAATCATTTTGATGTTGTTGAAATTGAAGAATGCATTAGAAGCATTAAACTCCAAATTCACATTGGTATTTTCTGAAGGCAACGTAGACTTTAAAAGAGTCAAAGCCTTTCTAGGGATAATCATGCTATGCGACATATCCGAAGCGATATCCACTCTTCTATATCTAATCAACCGATGACTATCTGTCGCTACGAAAGTAGTATTCGTTTCATCGAGCTTCACATATACTCCTGTCATAGCAGGTCTAAGCTCATCATTGCTGGTGGCATAGATGGTGCTATTAATTGCCTGAGCCAGGACACCTGAAGACATATTCACAGAGTAGCCATCAGATACTGCAGGGATTTTTGGAAAATCAGTCGCATTCTCTCCAGCCAACTTATATCTACCATTATCAGAATTGATCTCAATACTGTAAGTATCCGGATCAATCGAAAACGTAACTGGCTGCTCAGGAAGATTTCGAAGTGTTTCCAAGAGGATTTTTGCGGGTATAGCAATGCTCCCATCTTCTTTAGCTTCCACTTCTATTTCTGTGATCATGCTGGTTTGCAAGTCGGACGCTGTAATGGTCAAAGTGCCATCGTTGATTTCAAAAAGGAAGTTTTCCAAAATCGGCACGACAGGGTTAGTAGTAATCACTCCGTTGATCGCAGAGAGTTGCTTAAGCAAATAAGATGATGATACAATAAATTTCATTCGTAGTATTGTTTTAGTAGGTCACCGGTATGCTACAATAGAGATAAATCATTTCAGTCAGCAGGTTTCTCAGCTCACTTTATTGATCCCTCATTGTTGCTTCTAGATCGCAATTGGGCGTCAAATTTAAGCGGAAATTGTGATCGGAAAAAATATACCTGCAAATTGCTATCAGCTATATTTATTTTTCTTTTGAAAGATGATCAAAGTTTGTTTTCCAGAACCTCCTGATACTTGAAGTTTTCTGGTCTTTTGAGAATATTTTGCATTCTCCGTTCATCAATTACGAACATCTGACCACTGCTTTTTGCAATATAAAACCGATCTCCGGGGAGCTTTTTGAAAACTTTGATTTCCAATGGCATAGATTCATTGATCGATTCAAGCTGAATGGTAGCCATAGATGGCGTATTTACCAAACTATCATATTGTGGATATCTTCCAGTACTAACCCATTCATTAACTTGAAAATATTCAAATTGATTCAGGTATTCCACCACATAGTTAGAATCAATAGGTGTAATTCCTTTTACCTCAAAAAACTGGTCATCAAAAGCAATTTCAAGATTCTTAGCCGAAGGGTCTTCATATTTGACTGATAAGTTTTGGACGGTTCTCCAAGTAGCATTCACCAAAAGTCTATCTCTCCACTGATCTTGATTCAATTCGAAGATTCCTCCAAGATATTCATTGTAGCCTGGAATATGCACCTCATAAACTTGGTCATCATCAGGAAATTTGCTGTAAGTTCTCGTTTTAGTGGAATTGCCGAACAGCTCGAAGGTATTTTCTTCACCACCAACTATACTTACCTTGACAATATCCTTTGGTTCTACTTCTACTGGACGTTTCACTTTTATCCTCTGAAGCATAGAAAACAGCAGACGCTGTAGTCCGTGATCAGCTGCGTATTTATTGTTCACCACCCAATCCGATCCTGATCTTGTCAACGTCACTTCCCCTACTTGTACCTGCTCAATAGAGGATGTATCCTGTACAATGAATAGGTTTTCATCGAATGACACACCTGATGATTTTTCTCCAGTCAATGCGAAAACTACATTGATAATCAACAAGCCTAAAAACCAGACCAACAAGTTTCTATTCTTTCTCGTCATCACTTAAAACTTGTTTTTTCGTTTTCTCCAAAACATTTTTCCAATCCCAAAGGCAATAAGCACCAATATTGGAACCACCAGATTCAGTAACTGCCATTTCGTCCTTTCCTCTTTGATCTTTGCTTTATCCAATGGTCTAATCTTCAATTCTTTAGACCTGATTTCAATAAGACCATCCTCATCCACAAGATAATCGATCATGTTCATCAACAATTCCTCGTTGGCATAATTCGTCTGACTGAAGGGTTCTGTACCCAGCGGAAGTGCCTGTCCGTTTTCCGGGCTAAATTCATTGGTAATCATATTTCCATCTGAGATCACAATGATCCGTGATCGCTCTCCGTCATCTTTCTTATCCACACCCCGAAAAGCCTTTGGAGCAAATCGGTTCTTAAAAAGGGAAGTAAATTTTCCCTCCAACAGATACCCCATCACTTTGGGACCAGACTGAAACTGCTCCGGCGTTAAGGTAGATCTCAAATCATTCAAACTGATCTCCACCGGATATCCAATTACTTTGGTGTTCGCAGAGCTAGAAAGCAATGGTATTTTATTGATTCCAACAGCTTTTACGGTATCAATAGTCGATACCATCTTTAGCATCACCGCATCCATATTTCTGACCATAGGATGATCTCCATAATTGGTCACAACCGGAAAATAAGGCCAATCGAGCAAACTAATCTGTGGTTGATCGCCAATATTTCCAGTCACAACTGGTAATGTTCCAGCATTAAGATCTGCCACATAGTTTTGATTGATTCTTACCCCATATTTAAACAATAAATCTTCCAGGTTGAATTTGACTGGAACTGCTATCGAACTGGACGAAAGTGCACTATCAATATTAATACTCAATACATCAAGGAAAAAAGCTAAATGACCACCTTTCATCACGTATTGATCCAGCAGAAACTTCTCTTCATCAGAAAAAGGCTCTGAAGGTTTAGTGATCAGCAATAAATCATATCCGGTGATTGGAGTAGTTCTGGCAGGTAAGTTGATTTTGAATAAGTCGTATTTTGCCAAAACTGCGTTTGTAAGTCCCGCTAACTGAGTAGAGTCTGGTTCTCCATGACCAATCACCAAGCCTACTTTTTTCCGATCAGGATTGATTAGTTGTTTAATAGCACTGGCAAATTCGTATTCAAGATTCTCTATTGACTGATTGATGATTTCTTCTGGTGCAGTGGCTCTATTACCTTTAAGTAGGTTTACCGCGATTTCACGTCCGTTTATGGAGACCATCGCACCCGGGAAAATCATTTTCTGCGTACTTTGTCCGTCTTGAGTGTAATTGAGATTAGTGGGTTGCAGACCCTGATCAATCAATCCCTGAAAAAACTGATTACGAGCTTTTGTGCTCTTAGCCTGTGCCGGATCTATGAATTTAATATCAAAATTGGCATTGCTGTAAATAGAAAATTCATCTAGAATCTCTCTAATTGACTTCTGAAAACGAACAAAATTAGATGGTAATTCACCTGAAAGATAAACTTCTACCAGCACATCCTCATTCATTCTGCGCAGTAGGTTTTTTGCGGGATCTGAAATGCTAAACCTCTTTTCCTCTGTCATATCCAGTCGGAAACGGTATCGCCCGGCGATTTGGAAGAATAGGATTATGACCAAAAGTCCTACTCCAAAATGTAACAGTAGCCCGGTTTTGTATCCTGATCTCATTTTCTCCATCCAATTATTAGTTGAGTAATCAACAGCATCAAGCTAACGAGACTGATAAAGTAAATCACATCTTTCAAATCAACTAACCCACGACTTATGGACGCATAATGCGCCATAATCCCCAGTTCACCAATGACATATGACCATTCTGACCAAATATTAATTCCAGCAATTGCATCGAAACCAGCATAAAAAAGAAAACTCAAAAATGCTGCGAGGATAAACGACACTATTTGATTTCCGGTAAGCGCTGAGGAAAGTATGCCGATAGAAGTAAACACGCCTCCCAGCAATATCAACCCAATATATGAACCAATAATACCCGGAGTATCAAGATTCCCGGGAGGGTTACCCAATTTATTTAGTGAGAAATAGTAGATGATAGTGGGTAGCACTGAAAACAAAACGAGGAAAAATCCAGCAAAGAACTTCCCCAAAATAATCTGTGCATTGGTAAACGGAAGTGTCTGTAACAGTTCCATAGTTCCTGATCGCTTTTCCTCAGCGAAAGACTTCATAGTAATGGCCGGAATGAGAAACATGAAAACATATGGACCAAGACTAAAGAGCGGCTCCATGCTTGCGTATCCGTAATCCAAAACATTGGTATCTGGGAAAACCCACATAATCACCCCGATTCCGATAAGGAAAACACCAATAACAACATAAGCTATGAGGGAATTCAGAAATTCATTGATCTCCTTCAGAAAAATGCTGATCATCCTTTTGTGGTTTGTGTTAAACGATGAAAAATTTCTTCCAGTGATTTCTGTGCCTTAGTAAGGCTGACCAAAGGCAGATCATTTTCTGAGGTTATCCTTAATAATTCAGCTCTCAAATCTGCTCTTTCCGAACTAACGAGGTATGCATTTAATTCATAATCCTGAAGTTCAAATCCCGCTTTTTCAAAAGCTGACTTGTCTATAGGCGATTCAAATTCAAGCACAATTCCATTTGACTCATTAAGCCCGGCCTTCAGCACATTCAAGTCATCATCTGCCACTAACTCTCCCTTATCAATAATCACTACATGATCACAAAGCGCCTCCACTTCCTGCATGATATGAGTAGACAAGACAACTGTCTTATTTGCCGCGATATTCTTAATCACATTCCTAATCTCCAGAATTTGATTCGGGTCCAATCCAGAAGTAGGCTCATCCAGGATCAACACTTTCGGATCATGAATCAGCGCTTTGGCCAAACCAACTCTCTGACGATAGCCTTTAGAGAGTGCGCTCAGTCGCTTAGACTTTTCGCGCTGAAGCCCAACCAACTCGATCATCTCTTCTACTCTGCTTTTTGAATTACTCAATCCGTAGGCACTAGCGATGAATTGTAAGAACTCTCGCACGTACATATCGAGATACATTGGATTATGTTCCGGCAGATAACCTGTACTTCGTTTAGCTTTGATCGGATCATTAGTCACATCTATTCCGTCCACTATTACAGAACCAGCCGTGGGTCTGATATAACCTGTAGCCATTTTCATCGTTGTGGACTTACCTGCTCCATTCGGGCCAAGAAATCCAGTGATCACACCCCGCTTTGCTTCAAAGGAAATGTTGTTTACTGCTTTTTGTTCACCAAATGTTTTCGTGAGATTTCGGATAGATACCGCCATGAATATTTATACTGCTAATCTGAGCCTGTTAGTGAACGCAATATTGATAGTTTTATTTCCAAATCGCAATTCGATGGTTTAGTTATTCACTGGGCACAAGATGCTTTTTGGTTTGTGGATCGAAAATTTTCAAACAATCATTCATCAAATATTTAACAAATCTCTATTTCGCTAGTTTTGCCATCATGATTACAATAGTAAGCGGAACAAACAGAAAAAACTCGCTCAGTTTTAAAATAGGTAAACTCTATCAGGAAATGCTTCAGGAGCTTGGGGCAGACAGTGAAATCGTAGATCTCGCCGAACTGCCAGAAGACTTTGCATTTTCGGCATTATACGAGAATAATGGTAAGAATGAAAAATTCAATCCATTCCGTTCTAAAATGTCAGAGGCACAGAAGCTGGTTTTCATTCTACCAGAATATAACGGCTCCTATCCGGGTGTATTGAAAACATTCATAGATGGTCTGGAATGGCCTGATACTTTTAGACATAAAAAGTGCGCATTAATAGGTTTTTCATCGGGAGTCCAGGGAGGCAGTGATGCGCTGAGTCATCTCACGGATGTATTTCATTATATGGGTATGCACGTAATGGCTCTTAAGTTAAAACTTGGTCAGATTGAGAAAAACAGCATTTTAGAGCCATTCTCAATCACCAATGAGATTTATCTCAATCTGATGAAGGAGCAAGCTGAGCAGTTTGTGAAGTTTTAAGTATCATGATTTTAAATCAAATTCGTGGATAGCGGAGAACTAAATAAGAATAGGAAAGACACAAAAACCGGATAAACACATCTAATAAACTATCCCGAGGCAGTGCCATCGGGATAGATAACTGAGTTTGCCTTGCGAACAAAATGTCTTTAGACCTAGAGGGGCTAGAGGGGTTCGTGAATAAATCCTTTTTTTAGACTATAGGTTCTTCGGTAGAGTCCTAAACACTCTATCCCAAATCAAAGTACTCACACCAAATACTTCTTCATCAGGGTTCTTGTAATGGTGAATGGCATGTGCTTTCCAAAGAGTTTTGAATGGTTCGAATTTTGGCGCTTTGTACCGATGCTGGGCATAATGTAGAGATATATACAGCAAATACCCAAACACAAAACCCGGAAAAAAGGCAAATGCATAAGTCTGCATGATCAACCAAAACAATCCGAAAAACAAAGTAAGAAGAATCAATGCCGGAACTGGTGGCATTGCCAGCCTGGTAGGATCTTTTGGATATTGATGGTGAATTCCGTGCCCCATATGTTGGATTTTCAACCACCATTCTTTTTTCGTGTGGGTATGATAAACAAATCGATGCACCCAATATTCCGCAAGGGTCCAAAACAACCAACCCCCAATGAAAAATGGCACCAGATAGGTCCATTCTATTCGCTGAAAGGCTAGATAAACAAATACCAACACAATAACTGAATGCATTGTCACCGGTACGGAAATGTGCGTACGGGTGAGCTTTTCCATGATTCCGTTTCGGAACAAATGGTCAGTTCCCTCATTCTTAGGCCTGAGGTGCTCAGGAATTTGATAAAATTTGTTTTCCATAAAGTTAAGCGACTTTGGAGCCGCAAATTAGTGTAATACGAAAGTAGGTTTTAGAATAAGTTGTAATCAATCCGTTATACTCACATTGCTATTTTATTAACTACGAATCAGGATTGTTAGTGGTTTGAAAAATTACATCAATATTTTGTAAAAAATTGATGTAATCTGATCCGTGAAGGCTTGAAGAATTTTAGTAAAAATCTTACCCAATTTTAATTGGAATAAAAGCACATTTCCATGCTTTCAAAACCCGGATAAAATGAAGTAATTGCAATCCTCTTCCACTATCCAATAAAACTTTAATCCTGAATATCTCAATTAATCATTGAGCACAAAATCCACACAGTATTTGGCATGAATGGCGGTGCTATCTAATAATGGTAAATCATAGGAGATACCTTTCATAAGTATTGGTAGTTCTGTACATCCCAGAATCACACCATCAGCACCTTTTTCTTTGAGCTGATTCATTTCATCAATGGTAAGTTTTTTAGCTTCTTCAGAGAAAACTCCCTTCACCAATTCATCCACCACCATCTTGTGAACATTTACGACACCCGTTCGTTCTGGAACGAGACATTCAATACCAAATTTTTCTTGTATCCTGCCAGTGATAAAATCTCCGGTCATGACTGGCATAGTCCCTAGCAGACCAAGGGTTTTTATACCCTGATTTTGAGCATAGGTACCAAGAGCATCTGCAATGTGTAAAAGTGGAATATTAATCGCATCACTTACTTGAGGGGCAATTTTGTGCGGTGTGTTAGCACATAGTGCAAGGCCTTCGGCACCAATAGATTCTAATTTCTTGGCATAAGTTGTGAATTCTTTTCCTATCAAATCCCAGTCTTGAGTGAACATCAATCCAATATTGATGCTGTACATAAGTATTTCAGGATTTGCTTCTTTTCCTTTTCTTTCATTGGTCAGCTGATTGATCAGTCGGTAATAATCAATTGTTGAATGCCAGGAAGTCCCCCCTATTAATCCTATTTTTCTCATTTTAATCATTAGAATTTCAAACAAACAGGTTTAGACATTTTAAACTCCTGTTCTGCAAATGTCAATTTACCCGAATTCGCATCTCTTTGGAAGACAACAATATTCCCGGAGTTTTGATTAGCCACTAAGAGAAATTTTTCATTCGGCGACAGTGTAAAATTCCTCGGCCAATCTCCTCTTACGGATTCAATTTGCACCAGCTCCAAGCCACCTTCAGTTGACACTTTGTACACTGCTATACTATTATGTCCCCGATTGGAAGCATATAAAAACTGTCCATCATTTGATACATGTATATCTGCACACTGACTGTGCTCTGTAAAATCAGCAGGAAGCGTGGATTGCTTGTCAATCAGTGCAAAAACTCCTGAAACTGGTACCACCGCCGCAGAAACAACCGTATTGGATAATTCATTGATCACAAAAACCATCGGCTCAGTGGGGTGAAAATCAATATGCCTGGGACCATCTCCGGGATCCAACTGCAAAGCGACAAATCCCGTTCCAACATTTTCTCCTGAAGTAGGATAACCCATTACGCGATCTATTCCTAAATCGACAACATACATAAATCTACCATCCGGTGAAAAAACTGAGCAATGTGCATGCGCCGCTTCCTGGCGATTTGTATTCGGGCCTGTACCGGTATGCTGATAGGTAAACAATGTATCTCCAACACTACCATCAGATAAGATTTTGATGACTGCCCCATCTCCAGACCGATAATTGGCAACTGCAGCCAACATACCTGAAGGATCAACACCCACATAACAGGGGTGATTTCCAAACGTGGAGCTTTCATTGATCAATTGCAAAGTGTCATCAGCTATTTGATAAGAAGAGAGCGTACCCTGATTTTTTTCGCTGATCGCAAAAAGTTGATTTTTAGAAATCGCAAGAAAAGATGGCCCCTGACTTGTTGCCATCAATTTCAAATCAGACATTTCGCCTGTTGCCTTATCAAACTTCAGCTGGTAAATCCCTTCACTTTCCTGGTCTGTGTAGGTTCCATAGCCGTCAACCTAAGAATCTAATTGCCTAGGAAAACAAAGTAAAGTCGATTTTAAGTAGAAAAGTCAAGGATTTTTCGAGTTATGTAAGCCAATTCGTGACGGATGAACACCTCGAAGAAGTGGCCATTCAGACTAAATTCAAGCAAAGAACTTCTTTGATTACGGCTAAATCCTTTCTAAACACATTATTCTTTTCAAATGTCAATAGCTGTCCTAGCTTGAGTGAATACAGTATTGATTTAGAGCATCAAAGTTCAACGCAGGTCACCAAGCAAGCAATTGATAAGCGTTTTAACGAAAGAACCAAGGAGATGCTCACTCAACTGTTGCAAAAAATCCTTATCAGTCAGATCAAGAGGAAATTGCCCTTGAAGAATGAGCATTTTAGCGAGATACGTATCATGGATAGTTCAGATTTTGTTTTGTCCAAAAACCTATCTAATGATTTTCCTGGCTATGGAGGTGCTGGACGTGAAGCTATTGCTCAAATTCAATTGGAATATGAACTTCTTGGAGGTCAAATCACTCAATTATCTCTAGGCAGTGCTTTAGATGCAGACGCTAAAGCAGGTATGAAACACATTGAGGAGATACCCAAAAAGGCACTCTTGATTAGAGATTTAGGCTATAACTCCCCAAAAGCTTTCAAAGAGTTGACCAAGCGTGATATCTATTTTGTTAGCAGAGCAAAAGCTCAGTGGTCAATGTATGAACAAAAAAATGGATCACTAAACAAAATCACTGTTGAGGATATTAAAGCCAAGCTCAAAGAAAGCAATACAAAATACCTCGATCTGGAGATTTTGGTCGGGCAACAAACCCTCACACCTGTAAGACTCATTGCCAACTTCTTGACAGAAGAGCAGACATGCAAGCGGATAAAGAAGAAAAAAGCCAATAGAGGCTCGTTAAGTAAACTAGGTCAAGAAAGTGCTTGTCTAAACTTATTTGTCACCAATATTGAGAAAGAGAAATGCAATGCGGAAAAGGTGTACCAACTCTATTCTTTAAGATGGCAAATAGAACTCATCTTTAAAACGTGGAAAAGCATGATGCGAATACATAAAATACATCCCATGAGTGGCATAAGAGTTCAATGTGTCATGCTTATCAAGTTTATTTGGGTGATGTTGAACTGGTCTTTGTTGAAATTGACAGAAGAAGTCATTGGCAGTGAAATAAGCCTTCATAAAATGACCAGAACCATATTCGGAAGATCTAATCTCCTAAACCCATCTACTCTTGAAAACCCAGAAAGATTTATTCTTTGGCTTGAAAATCTGTTTAGGCTTAGTCGTAAATATCACCTCAAAGAATATAAAAAAGGGAGCAAAAAGTATGCAGATATTCTAAGCAAATATTAAAAGTTATATGTTATATTTAAAGAAGAAATCAAATCAAAAAAGCCATCTACCGGGTGGCATTCAAAAAACATGGAAAATAAAACTTGGCCATGGTAACATGGCTATTGCATAAAGCGAAAAAAGCTTAGGTTGACGGCTATGGTG
>JAUIAO010000114.1 GCA_030425425.1 Bacteroidia bacterium
ATCGGCAAATTGATCTCCTTGCGATTAACCATTTTGGTGATTTTGATAATAGCACCAAAATCGCTCATATACCTGAATAATCGAAGTTTTCACTCAACTTCTAATTCCCTAATGCATAATTGGGGTTGAATAATTACTATTGGAGGTGCAGAGGGAGGAGGTTCCGGAGATATTTCTGGTAGCAGAGAATTCATAAAAATCATCGCAATCACAATAAACATTTGGTGTAGGATATCCTTGTATTTTACTAAGAAGCCAATTTACCAAGACAAAATTTGTCGTCTCATTTTCATCATGGGAATGACCATCTCCGCAGAAACCAAAAATTTCGTCAAAAGGAGTTTTACTTAATCTATTTGGGTCGTTACTTATTTTGTGAAATAGATTTGTTGTGTTGTAAGCAAGAGCACTCACTGTAGGAACAAAAGTACTTCTATCATAATATGCAAAAGTGCAGCCATCGGAAGTGTTAAATCCCTCAGCTATTTGTTCACAGGAAGTGCTAAAACTTCCTGGTGCGAAATCCATGGCTTCCCCGTTTTCATATGAGTAGATTCTACTCCATGCTCCTAAAGGAAAAAGACTGAGACCAAAAGAGTTAGAATACCAATAGGAGGCATAATTTGAATTTTGAAGTCCAAAATATGCAGATCGATCATTGTGATAAGGGTAATCGGTAGCAATGGTTGTTGACAAAAAGGATTGAAAAAAAAATGTTGAATTTATTTCACATTGATTTAGCTCCCATATATTCGGTGATGCCTCAGCTTGTGGAGCGTTTATAAACAATGCAGAAAAACCACTATATTGATAATCATTAAACCCATCCTTATCAGTATCAAAAGATGCTCTTTGTGGTGTTCCAGTCCAGCTTCCCAAGGATATTCCAATATTGTCGGTCATTGTTGGAAAACCACCATTACTGTTTAAGGAATTGATTTGATTTGTAAATACAATATGATCAGGATTTGTCTGTAGTACCTGATTGTTTTGTGTTGCTGAGGTGAGCCGATAACGGAGCATTTGTGTTGCAGCAGGAGAATTGAACTGTCTATCAATCTCTTCAAGTTCTGGAAATAGACTTTGATATGAGGGAGAGAGGGAAGTCAAAGCCAAAGCTTGAATTCCTACCGGAATGTGAGCTCCATTGTGTGGACTATCATAAGATATGTACATACGAGTCTCATGATCAACATCCATATTCTCCATATTTACTAATGCATATCGAGCTACAAGTCCACCCATACTAAACCCTATAACTACCAATTCATCTGTGGGCGGTTTATTAGCATTGATTTCTTGTATCAGTTGCTGTAGCACTAATGCATTCCTCTCAATAAAATCACCTCCGTCATTAAAATTGAGTACGATGATGTCATATCCTGCTGTATGGAGTTGTGCGGCTAATGTACCTTGATCAATTTGATTGTATAAAGTTTCTGTATTTATATGGTTGTTTGCATCAAACCCTTCAACCCAAATTATTGATTTTCTAAGATTATTAAGTGTAATTGTGTCCTCGGTAGGGCTACGATAAACTCTGTACTCTCCGCCTGAATGATTTGATGTAGGGGGTATTGGGAATGGTTGTCCAAAAGCATTAGTTTGACTAACAATTATGAATAATACAATTAATCTATTTTTCATGTTAGTTTTTTTAAAATTCAAAATCAAATCGTCCTTCTGATATTTCGATAGTTTCTCCATGAGGGTTTATCATATCAAAAAAAAATGTTCCTGAAACAATTCTATCAATAGTGTCAAGTCGAGTTATATGAAGTTGATTTTTACCATCGTTACTAAGCTTAAAGGATTCATTACAACTATTATTTGATTCAAGTCTTGTGCTATCTATGCAAACTGGAGTAATACTTTCGTCTATTGAGGATATGGTGTAAAGTCCGACACTTTTAATTCCTTTTGCGTACAACCATAGGTCTTCCTTTTTACTAGTATTAGAAACATGTATGCTAAGAAATTCTCGAGTTGGTTTAAAATACACATTTGTAGAATTCAAAAATTCACTTAAGCTTGTTGGCTTCCAAGGTTCACCATCTAGAAGCATCCCAAAAGTATTTTCTCCAGATTGAGTAACAGGAGGTAAGCCAACTTCGTCCAAATCATTATTGAACCAGCAACCTACAAGGGAAATCATCATGATGGTAATTATTAATAGTTTTGTAGTTTTCATAACCCAGTGCCAATTAAATTTTCTAATGAAGGATGATAGGACGCTGATGTTTTTAATACATGAGAATACTCAAGCTTATTTTATTTATCACACTACTTTCCTATAAAACGTTCTTGAAGCAATTGTAAAAAAAAAAAACGAGGAGAAATCAAAGAGAACGGACTGATATAAATCAGTTTTTTGCAGTGTATTATAAACACTTAAAGAAGTTGTATCTA
>JAUIAO010000084.1 GCA_030425425.1 Bacteroidia bacterium
GCCAACAAAAGAGTGCTGAAAATCTCTTTACCTGCAAAAAGAAGACCTTGGATGGATGGAATTTTTTCTCAGATTTCATCCTTAAGCCCTCCTTTTGATTATTCTAATGCATAATCCGGGTTAAAAAATCCTGTTGTTTTATCAGGGTACTGAAATGTTGAGCACCATACCGCGTACACCGAATGAACTTTGTATTAGCCATTTTATTAACATTCCAGACAAATAGCGTAACTCTGAATTGGGAACGTGTAACCGTAGACGACTTATTAACAGTTGAACTACCGAACATCTTCGAACGAACTGATACTTTAGGTCAAACTATATTTTATGCCGAAGCTGATTACTCGGTTATAACATTAAGTAAAGTGCCTGAATCTGCAATTCCTCAAGTTGACAGAATAACCTCTAGCACTCCTGATGAACTTGGTAAATTCTATACTGGCTTTCAGAACGGTACTTTAAAAGCAAAACAAGGAGAAATAGTAGATAGTGAAGACATTCTACTCGATTCACTAAGAGCTAGGGTTTTTCGAACAGACTATGAAAACGGTGAAACAAAGTTGAATCAAATAATACTGGTCCAAGATCGCCTTTATTTCGGTACAGTCTGGTTCAGTACAGAATATCTTGAGTTTGTCATTAGCGAAAAGGATCAGTTTTTCAATTCGTTTCAGTTTGCAATAACAGCTAACAAACAATTGCGTCCTGCTAGATTAGAGGATTCAACTTCTTACAAACTTGGTGAACTATTAGGAACGATCATTGGATACGCTCTAATCCCTGGAATCATAATCCTAATTGTGGTTCTTGTTAAAAGAAAGAGGAAGAAATAAACGGTGCTCAACAAGCGATTCCATGAATACTTTGCCTCCGTTGGTGTTTTTCACCAACGGACGAAAGGCAGTAAGAAGGTTAGACTGTTGAGTCAATTAATCACCTAAGCGTTTCTTCCCTAGCTAAAACGATCCTCCTCACCCATACTCAATGTAATAGGGTCTATTATTGTAATAAACCAAACTACCTTCTCGAAACCATTGACCTGGACATCTCTTGCCTCCGTTGGTGTTTTTCACCAACGGACAAGATGCAGCAAGACTGCAATACACCAGTATTTACACCAGGCAATAGATTTATTCACCCTCATGGTGAGTTAAAAAATCAAAGTCCGATTTTCCCCGGAAATAAAATGATGCAGACTAGTCAGATTTCACGAGTTTCTTCTGCGGCTTGCGAGCGTACAAATCGCTAAACGTTACTGCGCATTGTCTTCTCCTTGCCTCCGTTGGTGTTTTTCACCAACGGACGAGATGACGTGCGATGATTTCAATGTCCTGATATTTACTCACGGCAATAGATCTATTCACCCTCATGGTGAGTTAAAAAATCAAAATCCGATTTTCCTCGGAAATAAAATGATGCAGACTAGTCAGATTTCACGAGTTTCTTCTGCGGCTTGCGAGCGTACAAATCGCTAAACGTTACTGCGCATTGTCTTCTCCATGTATATCTTCCGTACGAACTTGATATAAGGTAACTTTTAAGTTACCTTTGGCGTATGAACAAAATCCGAGAGGTCATTGCTTACAAACATTATTTTGAAGAATTTCTGAAAGTTCAAACAACGAAGGTTCAAGATAAAATCTTCAAAATTATCGAAGCAATCGAAACTCTCGAACGAGTTCCCAGCAACTACTTGAAACATTTAACCGGAACCGACGGACTTTATGAAGCAAGGATTCAACTGGGCTCAAACATTTGGAGAGTGTTCTGCTTTTTTGACGGTGACCAACTGGTAATTCTTCTAAACGGATTCCAAAAGAAAACCCAGAAAACGCCTAAGAACGAAATCAAAAAAGCTGAACAATTAATGAAAGATTATTATCAAGATAAAACGAACGAACATGGAAACTAAATCTTGGAAATCCATAAAGGATGACGTCTATGGAAAGAAGGGAACCCCCAGACGGGATCAACTCGAACGTGACGTTGAGGGATTGAAAATTGGACTGCTTCTACGCCAGGCTCGTGAACAGAAAAGCTTAACCCAACAGCAACTTGGTGAACTGGTGGACAAAAAACGAACATACATTTCCAGAGTTGAGAACGACGGAAGCAACTTAACTCTTAAAACCTTGTACGACATAGTTGAGAAAGGACTTGGAGGTAAAGTAACAATCAGCATTGAAGTATAAATTAACGGTGCTGGAATCAAGTAAACGGCGATGAGCTTCAAAGCCTTCGCTGACACAAGCATCCCAACTTTTGCCAGAAAAGTAAACAATAGCCCAATTTCACCAAAGGTCGACATGCTTTGAGATAGTCACACTTCCATTGCAATCACCCTCGCTTGCACTTGATAATATTGGTTCTAAACTTATAACTTCATTTTAGGAACTATAGACCCTTTGCCTCCATTGGTGTTTTTCACCAACGGACAAGATGCAGTCAGAGGGTCACACCATAAGTCAATTGGCAGAAGGAATCATTTTTCCCCTCGTTTGTGCTAAAAATGAAAAGATCCCGGTTGTTTTCATATGGAAATAAAAGGTTGATAAAGATTAAGAATGTAGTTGTAGATTACACGAAGAACGGTAATTGGGTAACAGTGTAAACTTTGATTCGAATGATACGTGAAATAGAAGTATGGGGGCAGGAATTGGATTTGTAAGAGATGCACAGAATAACGCACGACAAAACAGAGAAAATCTCAAGAATAAGTCCAATTTCAAACGAACTTACAAAAACAAATTCCCAACTACAGAACTTAAGTTTAAGGAAGCAACACCTGAAGAACTTGAAAAATTCCGAACTGAACTTCTAAAGAACAAACGGAGAGAGAATATCCGAACAGCAATCATAACATTGCTAATTTTTGCATTGATAGCACTAACAATCTGGTTAACAGCTTTTTAACGGTTTCACCTGCCTCCGTTGGTGTTTTTCACCAACGGACAAGATGCAGTCAGAGAGTCATACTATAAGTCAATTGGCAGAAGGAATCATTCTTCTCTAGCCAGAGCAATTATCCTCGACCATGCTTAATGTAATAGGGTCTATTATTGTAATAAACCAAACTACCTTCTCGAAACCATTGACCTGGACATCTCTTGCCTCCGTTGGTGTTTTTCACCAACGGACGAGATGCAGCAAGACTGCAATACACCAGTATTTACACCAGGCAATAGATTTATTCACCCTCATGGTGAGTTAAAAAATCAAAGTCCGATTTTCCCCGAAAATAAAATGATCCTGATGAATAATAATAATTCCATGGGACATCAACTAAGCCTGCTTTAACTGGATTTTGATGAATGTAGTTGATCTTTTGATCGAAAATAGCAGGTGAGAATACGGGGATACTTAAGGAATCCCTTTGCCATATTTGATATTTCCGATCTGCATGATTTACTTCAAATTCTTTCAGGAACTCTGGTTGATTGATTTGGAGATTACGCTTCAAATGCTGTGCTGTGAACTTTAAAAAATCCCTCTTTATCATTGGTAATGTGTGAGGCGGGCGCATATGCCATATTACATGAAAATGATTGTCCATAATCACAAACGCATACAGGTAAATTCTTTTATTTTCAGCCAGATATCGCAGGCTGTTGATGATAATATCCTTGTGATTTTTGTCTCTTAGAATGGGTTTCCAATTCAGGGCTGTAATGGTCGTGAATTGTGCATAATCTTCGATGATTTCCATTATGTGAAAGTATCTAATTTTGTAAATTGATCAAATAAAAAGTAGTGCTACGGCTAATGTCAATGGTTCGTTGGTGAAAAACACCAACGAAGGCTTAGGAGCTATAGACCAGGACATCTCATACAATGATGATGTTGACATCAATTCTTAATTGAACAGCATTCTGCCCTTCATTCCCTTACCTTTACTGCATAACCCAAATAGCTCATGAGCCAAAACAACATCGCCGTACTGATAGATGGAGACAACATCCCATCTGCCAACGTAAAAGAAATGATGGAGGAAATAGCCAAATATGGCAACCCTACCATCAAGAGAATCTATGGTGACTGGACACGCCCCGGGCTGACTAAATGGAAAAACCTACTGCTGGAAAATGCCATCACACCGATCCAGCAATATGGCTACACCACAGGCAAAAACGCGACAGACTCGGCCATGATCATAGATGCCATGGACATCCTTTATAGCAATCGAGTGAATGGTTTTTGTCGGGTCTCTAGCGACAGTGACTTTACCCGGCTGGCCACCAGGCTACGGGAAGCCGGCATGCTCGTGATTGGCATGGGTGAGAAAAAGACCCCTGAACCATTCATCGTAGCATGTGACCGATTTATCTATATTGAAATCCTGAGAAGCGAGAGTGAAGAGAAAGTAGAAAAAGTATCCAAATCAAAATCAAACGTTGACAAGATCACTAACCGTGTCATCAACCTGATCGCCAGCTCTATCCGCGATGTATCCGATGATGATGGCTGGGCGTTTCTGGGTGATGTGGGTGGCCTCATTCAGAAAAAACAACCGAACTTTGACTCCAGAAATTACGGTTTTGACAAGCTGACTCCATTGATCCAGTCTACCGGCAAATTCGAAATAGAGCAAAGAGAAACGAGTAAAAGCAAACACAAACTGATTTTTGTGAAAAACATGGAGAAAGGCGTAGGAAAGCGATCTTAACTTTCTGAATTAGAAAATATTTAGAATGTCAAAAGGCCTTTCTACAATTTCCGCATTATCAATGACGTTACCCAATCATGAATAAAAACCCAGTAACCTTTCTGTTCTTTTGCCTGCTAATAGCAGTTGGCTGTTCTGAAAACGAGATCAGCCCAATTGTCAACCCATCACTGGAAATTGAATTAGATATTGAAAAATCGAATTCAGATAATAATTACACATCAAAAGCAGTGGAAGTTTCCACCAAAAGTAAATCCTCCGGCTGGGAGCTGTCCACTGATGGCATTGCTCAACTTTCCCGGGAAATCATGTTTGATTTGACCCTGGAGAATGGCGAAAAACTGGAATTTGGCTTTTGGTTGATCAAATATGAAACTGACACTAGCTTATTAGATCTCATAGATGCCGACCTTTATTATCGGGCAAGAAGGTGGAATTATAAATCTCTGGAAGACGAAAAGGAAAAGTTCTATGGAGAATTTGATGAAGCCAGAGTTTTAGTCAATTCAAATGTCATTTTTTACGAAAAACCTGACCAGAGTTTTGAGGTGAGCTCAGTCAAATCGGCAACCATAGATGGAGAATCAAAAAGCTATTTAACCATTCGTTTTTCAGGAACGGCTTTTGGTTGGTATGATCCTGAAGGAGAATATCAGGAGGTTTATTCCTTGAATAATGGGGTATTTAGTGGGGCAATTGAATGAATAAGGTATTAGTCTTTTATGAGACATTAAAACAGGATTGACCAGCACCCAAGTCCAATCAAATGATTTCCTAACACTGAATGACCATAGTGATATTCAATCCATTACTTACTACACATAATATTTTTAAGTATTTCTTTATTTCGAGTTCCCTAATTGGCCTGTGAGAAATATTCACTATTTACTTCTCATAATTACATCAATCCTTTACTTTCGAAAAAAAAGAAATCATGCATATGAGATATTTTGTACTGGCCATTTTTATATGGATGCAATCACTTGTTTTTGGGCAAAAAACCTTTGAATATCCACGCGCACCGAAGGATACTACTTTTTCCAGAACATATCATGACACCACCATCTATGATCCTTATCACTGGATGGAGGACCCAACAGACCCAAGATTAGAGCCCTGGCTGGAAGAGCAATATAAATTAACAGAGAAGCTGGATCGGAAGCAAAGAGATAGAGGAATTCTCCACTCCCAAATTGCTGCTATATACCACAATGTATATTATAAGGCGACAGATGAGTACAATCGCAAAAAAGAAACGGACAAAAAGGAGAAGTATGAATTCAAATTCAAGAAGAAAAAAAACTCTGAAACTCCGAGTATTCTTTACAAAAAACCAGGCGAAACAGTCTTTCAATACCTGATGAAGGTAAAAGACTTTAGATACGATAAAGAGGACAATATTGAAATAGTAAGGACCTTTGTCCATGACTCTTCTCAAATAGCTATGATCAGAATCAGCCATAGTGGAAGCGACTGGGAAGAAGCCTATTTTTTTCACCTACCCAGTAAAACTCAATTACAGGACACGCTAAAATACCTGAGAGCGGGATCGAACGTGGTTTGGCATAATAACGGAGTATATTATGATCACTATGCTCCTCCGCAACCCGGCAGAGAGTTACTGGACAAAGCCAAAGGACAAACTCTTAAATTCCATAAAATAGGCACTCAGCAACATGAAGACCGTATGATGTATTACAACCCGGACACTACCGGCCTTCATCAGATGAGTTTTCACAAGCTGGATAGTAATTATCTTATCATTTATCATAAAATATTCTCCCGTGGTAAAGTTTATAATGCTATTGGGCAGGTAGACCTAAGAAACGAAAGCCCATTCATGGTGAAGGATTTTTTAATGTTGGATGATAATGGAGTAAAATTTGAAGCAAAATTCATATCAAAAGATACGGTTTGGCTGGAATCCAATTGGGATGCTCCTAATGGGAAGGTTTACATTTCTTTTCTCAATCAGGTCAACAAGGTTGTAGAGTTCGTTTCTGAAGCAGATGTACCACTCAAATTCGTTAATAAACTTGGCAATGATAAATTGGTCTGCGGATATAGTGACCACTATGAAATCTACAACCATCAGGGAGAATTGCTAAAAACTGCCGAGCTTCCGGCCAATAAGACCATAAAACACTTTTATGAATATGATCCAGAAGCGAGGTTTACAGAGTTTTGCCTTTCTTCTTTTTATCATCCAGACTTATGGTATCAGATGAATCTTGAGACTTTAGAGGTGGTACCATCGGATCAAGTCACCGTTCCTTACAAATACTCAGACCTGGAGACAAGGCTTGTGGATATAACCTCCAAAGACGGTGAGAAAATCCCTATGTATATTACCTGTAAAAAGGATGTCGAACTAGATGGCACTAACCCCACTTTAATATATGGATATGGTGGATATGGCATCACTGTAGAGCCGAGATATAATCCATCACAGGTGTTGTTTGTATTGCATGGTGGAATTCTTGCAATCCCGAACATACGAGGTGGAGGTGCAAAAGGCGATGACTGGGCGAGAGAAGGGAGAAGGTTGAAAAAGAAAAATGCAATAAATGATTTTATCAGTGCCGCAGAATACCTCATCGAGGAGGGCTATACTGTACCCGACAAAATCGGAATCATGGGCGGTTCTCATGGGGGCATGTTGGTTGCAGCTGCTGCAGTTAGTCGACCTGATCTTTTTAAAGCTGTAGTAGCAGAGGCAGGACCCTATGACATGCTCAATAAAGAAAGATTTGGTTCGGGAGGTGTCGATCTCAATATCAATGAATATGGAACAGTAAAAGATCCAGATGATTTCAAAAACCTGGTTTCCTATTCTCCTTTGCACCAAATTAAGAAAAACCAAAACTATCCTGATTTCTTAGTCGTCACCGGCGATACAGACGATAGGGTACCTCCACTGCATTCCTACAAATTCGTGGCTACTTTGCAAGAAAAGGCTAACCCTGCTGGTCTTTATCACCTCTATGTCATTCAAGGTGCTGGACATGCTGGAGCTTTGACTATTTCTGATTCTACAAACAAAATTCTTTATTCCTATTACTTTTTATTCGAACAATTAGGAATAGCATTATAATCCCACCAGTTGGTTTAATTACCCACTCCTCTGGGGTGAGACACTTTTGCTTGCAAAGCACTCTCCATCAAATACCTCGCTGGTTCTGCCTCGAGGTTATTTATTATAAAATCCCCTCACTGAACCAGCGAGGGGATTTATTATTTTCTGCTTCGGTCAACCTTTATTGATCCTTCGTTTTCACAGGATCAGCAGGTCGTTCTGGATACGTCATTGGGTTTTCTTTCATCTGCCTGAGCACCTCCTCTATCCCTCGCTCTAGCTGTGGATCTCTACCTGCAATCACTGCTGCAGGTTCATTTTCCACTTCTATATCTGGGGTTACTCCTTCTCCTTCAATCACATAGTTACCATTCTCATCATTGGTAGCACGAAGCGGCACAAATGTAGAGCCACCATCCAGCAACGGTCCTCTACCAGAAATACCCACTACGCCTCCCCAGGTTCTCTTCCCGATCAGCGGACCTAATCCTGCCTTTCGGAAATAATAAGGAAAAATATCACCATCAGAAGCGGAGGTTTGGTTGATCAGACAAACTTTGTTGCCATTGAATACGGTGTAGGGATATGTGATCGGCTTGTCGCTGGAATAGCCAAAACGGGTACCCAGCATTTTGGTATCGAGGCGCTCAATGATCCATTGGGACACGTTTCCTCCGCCATTGCTTCGCACATCTACGACCATTCCCTCTTTGCGAATCTGTCCATAAAATGCTTTGATGAATTCATAAATACCATCAGCGCCCATGTTTGGGATGTGCATATACCCTACTCTTCCATCGGTCTTCTCTGAAACCATCTTTCTGTTCCGCTCTGTCCACTCCATGTATAGCAAGTTTGCTTCCGAATAGACAGGCTGATAGGTAACCTCACTTGTTCCCGACATGCTGGCTGAGCTATTGACAGTCAGTGTTACCGGATCAGTCT
Organism: Bacteroidia bacterium; assembly: GCA_030425425.1. Classification (GTDB taxonomy): domain Bacteria; phylum Bacteroidota; class Bacteroidia; order Cytophagales; family Cyclobacteriaceae; genus Marinoscillum. Next base: position 8,685 of record JAUIAO010000084.1, read on the forward strand.
TGTGCTGAAGCAATCGGTAGGGATTGTCCTCACCCGCTAGTGGCTCCCCATCTATTGCCAATACATAATCTCCAACTTGAGCATTCACCCCGATTTCCGTTAAAGGAGCGCGGTATTTTGGTTCTTCATTATCGCCATAAAAAATCTTACTGATGCGATATTTATTGGTAGCAGGATCCAATTCGAATCTTGCACCAGGCAAAGCTACTTTAGGTCTATCTGGCATGTCATAATCTCCTCCCTGAATGTACGCATGACCTACACTAAGTTCAGAGATCATTTCACTGATTACATAATTGAGATCCGAACGATGCGCTACATGATCCAATAGCGTAGCGTATTGTTTACCGAGAGCTTCCCAGTCATAACCATGCATATTGTCTACATAGAAATAATCTCTATATCGTCTCCATACTTCCCAAAAGATCGTTCTCCATTCCTCAGCTGGCACACGATCCACCATCATGTCTTTGGTATTGATGCTTTTTCCGTCTGCTTTGGGTTTGGCATCATAGAGCTTGTAGTTTCCACCTGATCCTGCCAGGATTTTATCTCCTTCAGGAGAGATCGCATATCCCCATGACCCATCTACCAACACGGAGCTTTCACGTTCTTTCATATTGAAAACGTTCAGCTTAGATTTTTCATAGCTTCCTCTTCCGTAGAAGCCACTACCATAGGTCACATAGAATATATTTTCTTTGTTCGCAATTAATCCTCTGATGTTTTCAAAATCCACTGGGAATCGTGTCACCCTTTGGGCCAGCCCATCAAAATCAATCTTCAATTCAGACTTCTCTTCTTCCTTTTTCTTACGCTTCTTCTTTGATTTAGAATCTCCTTCATCCTCCTTTTCTTCTTCCACTTTCACTTCATCGCTCTTCGGAGGAAACGGGCTTTTCACATCTTTTCTAAGCGCTAATGCAAAGATTCCAGTCATCCGATTGGTGGCATAGTTCCACTCCCAGGTGCTAAACTGTGGCGCATAGCTGCGATCACTCAAGAAATACAAATAGTCACCGTTTGGATCAAAAACAGGTTCAAACTCATTGAATCGCTCGTCTGTTACACGCCTGGTTTGTCCGTCAGCTACACTGTAGATATACAAAGAACCAAATCCATTCCAATCATCCATAGAAAAGGCCAGGTGGCTTCCATCTCCTGACCAATTGTGATCGCCAATATTACCAAACTCATCATCTCCTGCCAGTTGGTAGGTTTTTGTAGCTATATCCAGCACAAAGAGCTTCCCTTCATTATTCTGTGTAAACGCAAGTCTCTTACCATCCGGTGACCAGCGAAGGCCTCCCAGCTGACCGGCAAAATCTGTAGTCAGCTGCTGAGGTTTTTCCATTCCCATCTGATCAATCAGATAGATCTGATCTTCCCCAGACATATCTGATATAAACGCGATGCTCTTGCCATCCGGAGACCACACCGCAGCTCTGTCATGTGCATTAGAGGAATTGGTGAGGTTGCGAGTAGGTCCATTTTCTATCGGAACAGAAAATATATCACCACGAGCAGTGAAAAGGGCACGCTGACCTTTTGGTGCCAATTCGTAACCCTCTATTTCATTATAAGCAGGATACTTGCCAGGACGCATGTATAGTCCATCATCGGGCACATTAATGGAAATTTTATTCACCGCGCCGGTTAGAATATCAAATATAGCCAGTTCTCCAGCCTGCTCAAATACGATTTTCTTTTTATTGTCTGAAGAGGGCCATCTCACATCCCAGGTATCACTATCTGTCATTTGACTTGTGGTTCCTGAAGCCACATCATATTTGAACAAATTCAATGTTCCGTCTCTGTCAGAAGAAAAATAAATGGCATCTCCGATCCACATTGGATCTCTCTCACTACGCTTTGTTTTAGAAACTTCTTTGGTTTCAAGTGTCACCAAATCTATGATATAAAGGTTTTGTGCCCAGCCACCTGAGTAACGTTTCCAGCTTCGGAAATCTCTGAATAGAGGCGAGTACACCATTTTCTTAGCATCTGGCGCAAAATCTCCAGCGCCAGATGTAGGCATTGGGAGTTTAGTAGCCAACCCGCCTTTGGTAGAAACTGTATAAAGTGCCGTCTCCGTACTCCCACCATTGGCATCTCTAAAACTTCGGAAGAGAATCGATTCGCCATCTGGCGACCACCCATAAACCTGATTGTCATAACCATGCCGAGGAGCCATAGGTCCGCGAGCCGGATAATAAGTGAGTTGCTTTGGGACACCACCTGTAGAAGGAATAAAATACACCTGCTCATCACCATCATATTGCCCAGTAAAAGCTATGTATTTACCATCTGGAGAGAATTTCGGGAAAATCTCCTGACCTGGATGAGCCGTTAGCCTAATGGCGGTACCACCATCAATTGGCGCTTTCCAGATATCACCAGCATAGCAAAAGACTACCTCTTCGCCATAGACGTCCGGAAACCTTAATAATTTGGTTTGGGCCAATGTTGTCATTGAGGAAAACAACAACACCAGCATCATTGGTATTAATGGAGTTCTTTTCATATCGTAATTTTTTAGATAATTAAAGTTAGGAAAGTAACGCCCGAATTGTCTGCCGTTCACGTAATGCAGTTACCGGCTAAAAATATCAGGACCTCTTTTCCTGAAAATCTTAGGACAAACAATCGATCAAGGATTTTCCTGTTGCATTTAGTAGACCAATTCTGAACTCATTAACTTCACCTCACACCATATATGAAAGTGGAAAAATCAATATTCGAAATCACCAAAATGGATTGCCCGTCTGAAGAAAACCTGATTCGGATGAAGTTGGAGAACATACCCAAAATCCAAAAACTGGATTTTGACATAGCGAATAGAAAATTGACGGTATTCCATGAAGGCCATCTGGCTCAAATCGATGAGGCATTGATGGAACTTAATCTGGGTAGTCAGAAAGTCTCTTCTGAGAAAACGTCCGAACAGGTTGAAAATAATGACCAAAACCAACGGAAACTACTTTGGTCTGTCCTTGCCATCAATTTTGCATTCTTTCTTATTGAAATAACCACTGGCCTGTTTTCAAAATCTATGGGTCTGGTAGCAGATAGTCTGGACATGCTGGCAGATTCCTTTGTATATGGATTGAGTCTCCTTGCTGTGGGAGGAGTAGTTTCGAGAAAAAAGAAAATCGCCAGGACAGCAGGATACTTTCAAATCTTCCTGGCAATTGTCGGTTTTGTGGAGGTTTTGCGTCGGTTTTTAGGTGCAAAGAGCCTGCCCAATTTTCAAACGATGATCATTGTTTCTATCCTGGCACTGATTGCCAATGCCATTTGTCTATGGCTTCTTCAAAAAACTAAAAGTAAGGAGGCTCACATGCAAGCTAGCATGATTTTCACTTCCAATGATGTGATTATCAACCTGGGTGTGATCATCGCAGGTTTACTAGTCACCTGGCTCCAGACAGGTTATCCGGATCTAATCATTGGTGCAATTGTATTTATTCTGGTAATGCAGGGAGCGATGAGAATCCTAAAATTGAGCAAATAAAATCGGTGACAAAATGAATAAATCAAAAAAAGTAGCGGTAGTCACAGGCGGTGCTCAGGGAATTGGAAAAGCTATTTGCGAAAGGCTGAAAGATCAGGGAGTAAACGTGTGTACCATTGATCTGCAATCGAATGACTACTTCATTGGTGATGTTGCCGAAGAAAGCACACTGAAAAAATTTGCTGAAAAGGTGATTGGAGAGTTTGGCTCCATTGATTACCTGATCAATAATGCCTGTCTAACCAAAGGCGGCATTCATTCTTGCGGATATGATGATTTTAACTATGTGCTCCGTGTAGGGGTATCAGCACCATTTTACCTGACTCAACTTTTTAAAGATCATTTTCGAGAAGGAGCTAGTATCATCAATATTTCTTCTACGCGCCACCTGATGAGTCAGTCGGATACGGAGAGCTATACTGCGGCCAAAGGCGGAATTTCGGCATTGACACATGCTCTAGCTGTTTCATTGGCCGGGAAAGTCCGTGTAAATTCTATTTCCCCAGGATGGATTGACAATACCGGAACCACTTTTGAAGGACCAAATACAATCCAACATCCCGCAGGGAGAGTTGGTAAACCAGACGATATCGTGAACATGGTCATGTTTCTGTGCGATCCAAAAAACAACTTCATTACTGGGCAGGATTTCGTAATAGATGGAGGAATGACCAAACAAATGATCTATCACAATGACAAGGGCTGGAGCTTAAACCATTCCGACTAATTCCACGTTCCTTCCTAAGATTTAACCGATGAGCTTCCAATAATGATATTAGAGCATAACACATTCAACCTATACGGTAAGTTGGTTTTTGAAAGAGCAGTGATCAAAGCACCATTTACAAAACCTAACCCTATGCCAGATCAGGCTTGTTTTCTGTTCGTAAAAAAAGGAAGTATCACTTCTTATGCTGAAAATGAAAACCTCCAGATCAATTCCAATGAAGGAATACTCATGAAATGTGGAACCTACTTAGCGAAAATGCTCAATGAAGGACCTGAGGGAACTTACGAAGCAGTAGCAGTCCACTTTTACCCGGAAGTCCTGGAAGAAATATTTGATAGTGGGCTACCCGACTTTCTGAAACCGCCAAAAGACGGTCAATCTACTCCTCCTTTTGCGAAGCTGGACGAGGATGATTTGTTCGCCAGATTTTTCGATGCTTTGATTTATTATTTTGGAAACCCGCATCTGGTAAATGAAGAATTAATAACGCTTAAACTTAAGGAAATTCTTCTCTTGCTCAATAACACTACGGCATCAGCGAAACTTCATCAGATACTGTCAAACTTGTTTGCCCCGCAGGTTTACAATTTCAAAAGCATTGTGGAAAGCCACCTTTTCGATAATCTCTCATTAGACGAACTGGCTTTCATGTGTGGGCTCAGCCTGTCTTCTTTCAAACGTAATTTCACAGCTATTTACCATGACAGTCCTGCGAAATACATCAAAGATCAACGTCTAAAAAGAGCTGCAAACCTATTGCGAAAATCAAATTTAACCATCTCAGAAATAGCCTATAAATGCGCATATGCTGATCTGGGACATTTTTCTAAAAGCTTTAAATCCAAATACCAGTTGTCACCGAAAGACTATCGGGAAAGTGTCTGATCTAAATTGACCAATTTTTGAACTTTCAATACAAACGAATCATCGTCTTGTTTTTCATATTTGATGAAACAATAATCAATCAACTATGAGGATTTTCATTTCCAAAACAATCAATGCTCCTAAAAACGAAGTATGGAGCCTTCTTTCAGATTTTTCAAATATTCATAATTTTCATCCTTTACTGAAATCCTCTGGCTTCATTGAAGGTAGTTGTACTCACGAGCCCGGATCAGTACGGCGCTGCGATATGCTGGACGGCAGCTATTTAAAAGAAAGAATTGTAGAATGGAAAGAAGGAGATTTTTACATTGCTGAAGTCTATGAGACATCCCTGCCCATAAAAACATCCAGAGCCACATTGGGATTATCCAAACTGAATAACCATACTACGCTGAGCTACATGTACATCACCATGAAGTCAAAATATATTTTATTGAAACCAATGCTATATTTAATGTTCAAATTTTACGCTGGCCCTGCGATATTGCGTGGACTAAGTAAGGCTACATCCCAAAAAATGGTAGGTGGCACTAGTGAACTCAAACTTTCTACAAATTGATGCTATTATCAAATGACAATCTTGACTTTCTCGACAGTCTGGCTGCAAATAATAACCGAGAGTGGTTTGAAGAGCATAAATCAAGCTTCGAAAAATACCAGAATGAGTTTAAGGCCTTTCATTCAGAACTCAAAAAACTCATGGTTCAGCATGATCAATTGGATAAGAGTAAAGTGTTCCGAATATATCGGGATGTCAGATTTTCTAAAGACAAAACACCCTATAAAACTCATTGGTCTGGCACATTCGGGAGAGCCACTCATTATCTGAGGGGTGGATATTATTACCAGATAGAACCCGGAAAAAGCTTTGCAGCTGGAGGTTTCTTTGGGCCAAACAGTCAGGATTTATTGCACATTAGAAAACAGATCAGCCAATTTGCTGACCCTTTGAAAGCGGTGATCGAATCTTCTGATTTCAAAAAATACTTTGATTCGCTGCAAGGCGAGCAAGTAAAAACCGCTCCAAAAGGCTTCAGTAAGGAAGATTCTGAAATTGATTTGCTTCGACACAAGCAGTTTCTGGTTTACAGGCATTTCTCAGACGAGCAAGTGTTGGATGCTAGTTTTATGGATGATTTGAACGATACTTTTAGGGCAATGCGGCCATTCTTTAATGTCATGAGTGATTACCTCACAACCGACCTGAATGGTGAAGAGTTGAAATTTGAATAACTCATATTGAACTAACAGATATTTTGAATCGAAATATAATCCACGATGCCCCAAAAGCTTCCAGCATGCTCAGAGGTATCGCGAATTTCAGAATTGATAATGGCAAAACTCCCATATTCCAGGTGACCACCCACATAAGAACGAAACCAACAAACCATGCAATAGACGCAGTTTGAAACAGACTAAATTTACCCGCAATAATCCTAATTGAAATTGCAAAAAATAAAGACCAAAGCCCCCAAATTATTCCGTTCAAAGGTTCAGATGGGAAAACGAGTCCTAGTGATTGATAATGATCTTGCCAGTAGTTTTTGAAAAGGAATTCATTTCTAACAAACTCAGACAAGCTGATCCAAATGGCAGATAATAACACTGGCAGAACGGTATTTTTAAAAGTTTTCATTGGAAGCAAATCGGTAATAATCAAAGCAGACTAATCAATAACTAATCTAGCCAAAACTGATTAAATACGCCAATCATATGTGAATAGTGATCAAATTGTACCGTGAAAGACTGAACCTTAATCTTCCACCAGATAATCCATAGCCGAGCCTAAATCATTGAAATTCATAACAGGTGCTTTAGACGTCAGATTGTAGGTTTCGAGCAAAATCTTTTTGACACCCATCACACCTACAATCGCATTCTTTTTAATTTTCTTTCTGTCGCGGTTAGACAAGCGAATAGACTCTGTGGTAAATCTCCAGGTAATGCTGGAGTCATTCACATCGATTAAAATCAACAGCGGATCAGCGGCCTGATCAAAAAGCCTCGCACCTTCATATAAGGTTCCTAAAATGTTATCTTCTTGATGTAATCCTTTGTAATCAAAGAATAGTATCACTTTGCCTTTGTGTTTAACCCGGATTATGCATTAGAATAATCAAAAGGAGGGCTTAAGGATGAAATCTGAGAAAAAATTCCATCCATCCAAGGTCTTCTTTTTGCAGGTAAAGAGATTTTCAGCACTCTTTTGTTGGCAT
>JAUIAO010000115.1 GCA_030425425.1 Bacteroidia bacterium
ACCCCAGCCATTGATATTATCGGCTGCACCCAGCCTGGACCCGACATAAAACTACCTCTTACAGTGAATGAGTTTGTACCTTGACCTGCAACATAAAAGATATTACTACTCTTTGTCCAATTGATACTTGACCCGGCGGGTCTCCGATCAATGGAGTACGTTTTTTGTAATCCATTGCATATTACATCGTCTCCTAATACGCAAGACCCCAAAAATGGCATGTATATACTATACTCGCTATTCTCTGTAGCCGGTGTGATCCTAATCAGGTACTGATGTCCAGTCATAACAGTACCAAGTGGCAAGGTGAAAACGCCATTAGTTTCTGATGCCACAAGTTCTGAACCTGCGGTATTATTTGTTCCTCTTTCGAAAAAAGCTACTTCATCTACTGCGTTATTGGTCAAATCTGTGACTGTGAAAACTATATCCTGGGTGAGACCACATGGAGGTATTTCAAAATAGACCCAATCCACCTCAGCTCTACCTTTAGCATGGAAGGTATGCACTTGTGTTTCTCCAGGGTGAATGAGGCGAGCTGCGATATCTGCATTGTCCGGTTCGTACGTATCAAATCCATCATTCCAGCCCGGAAGCCACCCTTTTTGAACTGCATCTTTGAATCTAAAAGCCCATACGGTCATCCACATTTTTTGACCAGTTGTAAATTCTGTTCTACAGTCATTATTTCCATAAGCCATGTAATTGTCTTCGTTTGGATGATACAAGTCACCATTCCAATCAGTCATACCATTACCGTTCCAAGAACATGTATTCCCAGCTGTATATGTTCCAAAATCATCCATTTTAGGATCAGCATCAGTATCGCATAGCAAATCACCTGTAAAGGCGCATCTTTTACTAATAAACAAAGGTGGACAAGGTGTAACTCTCACACTTCTAGAAACAGGCTCTTTAATACATGGAATACCGTGCCCAAAGAAGGTATGTAACAGTCCAAAGTAATGTCCTGACTCATGTGCGAAAGTCTTGGCAGCTTCTGCTGTAGCAAATCTTTCTCTTTGAATGAAAAAAGCGTCATATCCGGGCTCAGCGGTATCTCCTCCATCATCCACGACATGGACATTCAGGCATGTAAGGTTTCTATGGGTCTGAGCTACGAGCTGCCGCTCTATATAGCTATCCATGACCACTCTTTCTGCATTATCTACAGGCTCGATATCATAGATGTAAAATCGAAAATCAATATTACTGTTGCTATACGCTTCGTTGATATCATCTATTGCGAATTGTAAATTTTCTTCTGTAGGAATTGTTCCCGTTCCGCCTGGAACTGTTTCACTCTCGCGATATATCCAAAATTTGATAGGAATTTTCAGAAGCATTCCACTCTCCAATCTGGCAATGGGATTACTGACATTCCCATAAATATTAATCAGACTATCATACATCCGATCAAGAGCTGTATATTCATTTTCATCTCCGTACCATGGGATGGCTTCATATTCTTGTTGGCTGATATCTGGAGTTTGACATACTTGTGCAGTCAATATTTCACTTGACCAGCTCAACAAAGAAAAAATTGCGAGGATTTTGAGATTCATAAACAAGTTTTTCATTGTAATAAAAGTTTAGATAAGTGAATTCTTTTTCGTTGCAATCATCCAGTATAGCCCTGTATTCCAGCTTAAACGTGTCTATGTCCAAGCCTTGCTCTACGAGGTGGAGATAAAAATATTCGGTCACATCCTGATCCAGCGGAATTTCCTTGTCCACATTTTTATAAGGGTAGAAGGCTACTCTACCACCACCAGGTACAGGACCGGGATAAACCAAATTGCTATCGTTATCATAAATCTTTACCGAATCAGGATGATAGTAGGACGTGATCTTTAGCAGGTTTGTACCAGACTCGTCATGCAATTCAAACCAAATAAAGAAATCTCTATCCAGATCAAAGTCTTCATTGCACTTGCAGCTGGAAAGTGATACTAGTATTGTGATAATCAGGGGGAGAATTAGTTTTTTCATAATTGTGAGTATTTATTCGTGTGTGTTAAAATTAAACCACTCCATTGACCTTTTTATCACACACTACTTTTCCATAAAACGTTCTTGAGGCAATTGTAAAAAAAAAAAAATACAACTAATCAAAGAAAACGGTATTGATTTTTGTCATTGTTTGGGTGGGTATTATTGATTATACCTTATTGGGGTGTTGGTGTAATTGATACCGATATTCAGGACAATATCCTCTGGCCGCTGGGACATCATAGTAGTTTCGCTCAGTTAAATAATCTATGAGATAATCATTGTTGTTGTACCAGGGGAAACTAACAGCCGTAGCAGAATCGAGATCTGGTGTATCGTCTTGGGCATAGCA
>JAUIAO010000085.1 GCA_030425425.1 Bacteroidia bacterium
TACCGTCATCGATGCAGGGCAGTTGGTGATACTCACACCTGTTACTGGCTGTGGAACCGTATTCACATCAAACCCGCAATTAGCAGTAAATGAACCCCCATCAGTGGTGTTCACTGTTACGGTAAAGGTCACCGTACCAGCTCCGGACGCAGTAATCTCCCCGGTAGTCGGATTGATCGTGGCTATGCCACTTGTTCCACCACTCCATACTACACTCAAAACATTATCCGCTCCTACAGGCTCGATAGACTCTGTTAAAGTAAGCACGTCTCCTACGGTCATCGATGCAGGACAGTTGGTGATACTCACACTTGTTACTGGCTGTGGAACCGTATTCACATCAAACCCGCAATTAGCAGTAAATGAACCCCCATCAGTGGTGTTCACTGTTACGGTAAAGGTCACCGTACCAGCTCCGGACGCAGTAATCTCTCCGGTAGTCGGATTGATCGTGGCTATGCCACTTGTTCCACCACTCCATACTACACTCAAAACATTGTCCGCTCCTACAGGCTCGATAGACTCTGTTAATGTAAGCACGTCTCCTACGGTCATCGACGAAGGACAGTTGGTGATACTCACACCTGTTACTGGCTGTGGAACCGTATTCACATCAAACCCGCAATTAGCAGTAAATGAACCTCCATCGGTGGTATTCACCGTTACAGTAAAGGTCACCGGACCTGCTCCAGTCGCAGTAATCTCTCCGGTAGTCGGATTGATCGTGGCTATGCCACTCGTTCCACCACTCCATACTACACTCGAAACATTGTCCGCTCCTACAGGCTCGATAGACTCTGTTAATGTAAGCACCTCTCCTACGGTCATCGATGCAGGACAGTTGGTGATACTCACACTTGTTACTGGATTTCCTCCACCTGAAATAGGCCCATCAGAAACAAGTTGGATATTTTGTATATCAAAGCGCTCCGACGATGAAAGGGATGCATCAACAATTAATTGAAAACTATTTCCAACGATATTTGGCATTGTGATCAATCCCATATTTCCAAAATTACCAGAGGCCTCCACAATTGATTGTGGTGTTCCCCCATCCACACTATAGAAAATATTGCAATAGTCCTCGGGTTCTAACGTACCTGTTTCGCTGAGATTAAAACTAAGGGTGGCACTTGATGAGCATGCCATATTCACTATCTCAGAGTTGTAGTTGAATATTGGATCGACATTACCATCTATACGAATATTCGCTGGTTCCCACGTCAAATCATCAGTCCCTGTACAGCCTCCGCCACTTGGTGCATTTACATTGAAGCTGCAATCGGCAGTAAATGTACCATTATCGGTCGTGGTTACGGTTACAGTGAAGGTAACTGAGCCAGCTCCTTCAGTAGAAATCACCCCTGTAGATGAATTGATAGTAGCTATTCCTAATGTGCCTCCACTCCAAACTATACTCGAAACATTGTCCGCTCCTACAGGCTCTATTGCGTGAGTTAACGTGAGTGCATCTCCTACAGTCATGGAAGCAGGGCAATTTGTAATGGATACTCCTGTTACCGGGTTAGTAGTCACAGGATCCACGGCAGTAATGTCAAGTTCAACAGACTCGGCAATTTTTGAATTATAATCTGACACTCCTGTTGGATACAGAATAGCTGCGATTTTCAAATAGTTCTGAGAGGTAGGAATACCAGCAGCAGCCTGTACGGCAATCTCTACATTACTAGATCCTGAAGCAAGGCCATTCACTCTGGTATTGCCATACTCAGTCCAGTCACCTCCATTCTCTTGTAAGACCACAACAATATCCACTGTTTCATTGGCTACATAATCCACAGACACAGTAAATGACTCACCTGAAGTCACCTGAGTAGGAAAAGAAGCCAAGCTAATGGATTCTGTTGTCTGGGCAGCCTGAACCGTAACCGGGTCAATGGCCATTTGAGGAAGCTCAGGAGACCAATTAGTTTCACCAGCAGGATATAATATTCCTACGATTTTGTAACCTCTGGTGAGGTCAGCAAGGTTTGTCGGAATGGTAAAAGTGAAATCTTCTGTTCTGGAACCATAGGCTACTGGTACCCTGAAATCCACAAACTCGTCCCAATTACTGGTATTATATTGGAATACTATCCGCATTTCCTGATTTGCAGTAGCTTGATAAGTAATCGAAACGGTCACCTCTTCACCTGTATTGACTAAGCTTGGACCGGTAATACCAGTTATCTCATTGGTCGTAATAACCGGCTCTACAATAGTCACCAGACACTGATCCTGATCGGTAAAACCATTTCCATCATCTGCATTCAGATAGACATATGCGCTCCCTGCACTCACGCCCGTGATCACTCCGGTATTGCTTACGGTAAAGATATTTTCATCCTGACTTGTGTAAGTTATATTGGGTAGGGCTGCATCATTTGGGGTAACTATTGCTGTAAGTCCAAATGTATTACCCACCTCAATATCCCCTGGACATGTCTCTATGGAGACATCAGTAGGGGTTGCTGTACCGCCGGAAACTGTAAATTGCTGACTTGATAGTTTGGTGCTGTCTTCACCGCTCTTTACTGTTATTAAGGCAGAACCTGCACCTACAGCAGTAAGTAGTCCATTAGCATCTACCTGAACAGCACTTTCATTGTCTGATTTCCAGAATACATATTGATTGGCACTTGCTGGCTGAGTACTCGCTTCTAAAAGTATTGTCTCTCCAATTTGAAGATTTGAGGCTGGCCAAGTTATGTCTATACTTTGGACAGGGTTAACAGGAGCTACTGGCTGCACATTGTCCTGCACTTGCTGAGGTAAACCTGAATTCCATGAGCCATCAGAAGGAGAATATAAGACTCCCACGATTTTGTAATTACGACTCAAAACAAGATTGGGATATACCCTTAAATCAAAGCTCTGAGTCCTGATACCTGGTTCTACAGGTACTCTTAAATAAGCGTACTCAGTCCATGGATTTGTATTCCATTGCAAAATCACTTCCATTTCCATATTTTCCTGAGCTTCATAAGCTATATCTACTGTAATGACTTCTCCGGCGGTCACCTGCGTAGGCCCTACAAGACTGTGAACAACATTGCTTTGAGGTACCACGACATTAAAAGTACAATCTTCATATATACCAGTATTGCCCTCACTTCTGGCTCGAATAGTTGCTTGTCCGAGAGCATGGGTGGTGATTACACCATTTTCATCAACCGTGGCAATTTCAGGGTTTAAACTCTCATAGGTAACATTGCGGTTGATAGCGTCTGATGGCTCCACACTCGCAGCAACATTACCGGTGCTATTGAGGACTATGTCTGACGGGCAAACATCAAATACAACTCCGGTTACTGGAGCTGTACCTGGAGAAACATCAATATTACATGCATGCGTGAACTGACCATCCAGCGATGTAACTGTGATTGTGGCCTGCCCCTGAGTGAGCGCATGTATCTGTCCGGTATTATCTACACTCAACACAGCAGGATCAGACGAGTGCCAGGACACGAACTGGTTGGTCGCATCTGTGGGCGAAATTACCGGAGTGAGCTGTTGATAATTTCCAAGGGAGACTGCAGATGATGGACAGTCAAAGGTTATTCCCGTTACACGAGTACCTCCGGCAATCACATCTACCCGATCTACACCCTCGTCATCCAGACGGCTACCCCAATTGCTATTTCCCTGTGGATACATCACAAATGCTACTTTGTAAAGGTCATTGGCTATAGCAGCCTGGTTGCCCACATTCATGACATAATTAAGTGTGCCATGACCAGCCGGCAAGCTATTGGTTTCTATATGATATGCAGTCCATGGGTTGTCCCTCAGTTGAAAGAATACTTTGATATCTACTGGTTGTGTAGCTTCATAGCTCAATGATGCAGGAAAGGACTGTCCCTGATAGACCTGGTCCGGTGCTATGAAACTCGTGATCTCATTGAGACCTGATGGGCTGTAAGGAACTACCGTAACATTAATGATATCAAAAGTCCCGTTATCATTTGTCTCTACCTTAATCTGTGCCTCACCCGTGCTAACGGCTGTCACATATCCCTGGCTAGTGACAGTAGCAATATCAGAATTCAATGAGCTCCAATACACGCTCTTATCTTCGGCAGCATAAGGAGCCACATATGCGTTCAGCCTTATACTCAACCCTTCTTTCAGAGTAATAGCATCACCTTCCTGGATACTCACACTGGAAGTCTGCAAGCCTGGAATAGTGGTGGTATAACTCCTATTATCATCCCATACCGGATCATCAAATGCCACACCTGATAGCGAAGTGCTAGATGGATTTACTCCGATTCCAATGCGACACAAAGGCTGAGACTGACTTTCTTTGAAAAAGTTTTCCACAGCAAAGAAAACGCCGGGCTTATCTGTAGAAGGGTCAAGAATGGTAACTCCAGCCAGGTACTCACCAGCCGCAAATCCTGAAGGAATAGTAACTGAGCCATTTACGACCTGTTGTACAGCAGGTGTAAGATATTCCTCAGTATTCATTGTATTGTCCTTCGGATCCCACCCATAGTCACTACCCGGTAACCAATCTCTGATATTAACAGCAGGTATTTCTTCCTGAAAGACGATCTCTCTTGAACTTTCATCAATCAAAGTAAAAGCTAATGGCCAGCTCTCATAAATAGGTGCTGATCCTCTATTTGTGATTTTGGCAGTAAAATTCAAGGTTGCACCAGGATTCGTACTTTGCGGCACTTGAAACTCATCAATCTCAAAGCGATAACCAAATGCTTTTTGTATCAAACTGGCTCCCACTTCAGTGCTGGCATCATGGATATAATCTGAGACCCAACCACTAGAACTTCCATGAAGCTGTTTGATCGCATTAATCAGGAAGTTATAATACTGTGGAGTCGCCACGGTACTTGTAGGTCTTTCTGGTCCGTCTTCGCTTGTCCCACTAACCTGGCAATAATTGGCCAATCCAGTATTTCCCCAATCATAGGCAACCTCGCCTTCTACGGGAGCATGAAGATACATATTATGAGGATCATCATTTGCTACCAGAGTTTTTGGCCATGAACCACTTGTTCCATTATATTGTCCGGTATGAGCAAAAGAGTCCCAATAGACACCTACACCTTCAATAGATGTGCTAGTATTCTCAATATTTCTGGGAAACCATTCATGTGGGTTTCTAACGACTATTCTTTTATTGGGTAAGTGCGACTTATATTCGGCAGCAAGCAGCGGGATAAAATTATTTTTTTGAGACTCGCTAAATGAGATTTTATTACCAGTTGTTTCTTGCTCTCCCCAGTTGCCATAAATTCCTGTCTGCACCCAGGCTACTCTGGGGTCGTCATTCCATGCTTCACCTAGCTTAGCAATCATATTCCTAATACGATCTTGTGCATCAGTACTAAAATAATCACCAGGGTTCATATCTGCTGGCCAAAATTCCCTTGTTGGATCTGTGTAACCAGGGTATCCCCATTCCAGAATGACCCTTGGGATAATTTTTACATTGGCTTCTTCTACTCCTGCCCACATCTGATCACAGTACTGGATGATCTTATCTACCCCATCGCTGGCATCATTTTCGATCGCATTCCAGGGTATATAGTGACGTACCAAGGTCACGTATGGGCGCTCGTCCCATTGTGGTACATTGTCGTCCCTAAAGCTTGGCCGAAACCCTTTGGCAGGGTTGGTCAATCCTCCGTCATACTCCTGTGGAGTGACTGTGATGGTCTGAGCCAGTACCTGACCTGAAAGGCCAAAAACTAGACAAACCAATAATAACAGTAATCTGTTCTTTTTCATAAGTTTAAGGTTGTGGTTTAATAATAGGTTTAAGAGTTCGTCTTTTCTCTCAAAATCATTCAGAAAATGACGATCATACACCCTCAAACTTGGTGATTGGATTTGGTAAACAGGAGACTGATTTATTCCGCTGATGGGGTGTAAACTGTTCTAATCGATAAAAAAAGGGGTAATTATTGTTCAATTATTAAGACAAGCACCAAGATCAGTATTAATCATTGTAAAAATTGCAATGAGCAATATTAGGAAGCTTCTTGAAGCTGATAAAACCTCACTTGTTTAAGCCGACTCAGGCATAAAAAAAACCTGCCAGTTGCAGCTTTTTAACTACTCCGACAGGTTTATCTAAACTAAGATTGATGATGAACCTTCAATAACATCATATTGCTCAATTACCTGATGATTAATCTATGACTTTCTTTCAATCCTTTCACCACATACACTCCTTTTTCGATATCTGAAATCTTTACGGAATTAGTACCGATATGAACCCAAACAGTTTTCATGAGTTTGCCACTCATATCCAATATTCTTAAATACCCTTCAATTGCACTTTCTATTGTGAGTAAACCACTTGATCCTATTGGATTAGGGTAAAACAGGAAAGATGGTGCTTGCTTTTCCGCAAATAAAACCGGCCCAGGTACAATGGTAAAGGTACAGTCATCAGAAAATCCTCCGTCGCTAGTGATTACAGATATGGTAACTGATCCTTCTGATTTGGTATCAACTTCTCCTTTTGAATTAACAGTGGCAACTGAGGGGTCAGAAGACGTCCAGCTGATCAGCTGATCAGTAGCATCAGCGGGGAAGACCGTTGCTCTCAGTGAATAAACGGTTCCAGCTTCCAAACTCTTGGTGGCGCAGTTATCTATTTCGATTTTGGTAACTGAAATAATTTTCTCCACAGCATCTATATCAGCTTCAATCACTTCCTGTATGCGGTCTTCCCATTCACCACCACTGGGAAGAAGATCCACTACAATTTTGAAAAGATCCTGCCCTAGTGGCATATTAGAATTAACCGCCACCGAAATTTCTATAACTCCTTTACCTTCAGTTACTGCCACGCGTTTTCGTCCATATACTGTCCAGGGATCAGTATTCAATTGTATAAAGACTTCAATATCCCTTGTTTCACTAACTTCATATTCCACTACCGCACTGAAAGACTCTCCGGGGTAAACCTCTTCAGGTACATTGACACTGATTATTTCATCAATGATCTCATACGCAACTACTGAAACCTCACTAGTACCAAATGCTCCAGAGCCATCATTGGCTGTAGCAGTGATAGTGACTGTGCCCTCACTCACACCGAACACTATACCATCCTCATCTACTGTCGCAATAGATTCATCGCTGGTAGTCCATGTCACTGATGGATCCTCGGCATTGGACGGTGATATAAACTCTTTCAATTCAAACGTTTTATTAACGGTCACTTTCGCCTCGGCAGGTTCTATGGTTACTTTTTCGGTTTTCACACCCGGCATACTCGAGCTGTAAGTTCGCTTGTCATCACGATTTAGATCATCAAAATAAACATCGGAGAGGTCAGTTTTGGAAGGTTCAGTGCCAATTCCAATTCTACACAGGGGCTGTGACTGACTTTCTTTGAAGAAATTTTCAATCGCAAAAAACACACCCGGTTTGTTTGTAGATGGATCAAGTATGGTAATCCCTGCTAGGTATTCACCAACTGCTATTTCCGCTGGAATTGATATAGAACCATTGATTACATTTTGTTTTGCCGGATTTAAATATACTCTCGTACCATTCGGATTGCTCAGAGGATCCCAATCATATTCACTTCCTGGCAACCATTCTCTTATATTCACATTTGGAATCTCCTCCTGAAATACGATATCACGAGTATGCTCATCTATCAGAACAAAAGCAATTGGCCAACTTTCATAAATCGGCGCTGAGCCTGTATTGATAATATTAGCAGTGAAATCCAGTTTGTCACCTGGTGTTGTACTGGTGGCTATTTCGAATTCATCAATTTCAAAGCGATACCCAAAAGCTTCCTGAATGAGTCTGGCTCCTAATTCGGTATCTGGTCCGTGTGTATAAGCAGAAATCCATCCATTGGAGGTGGCGTGTAGCTGCCTGATTACATCAATAATGAAGTTGTAGTATTTGGGTGTACTTACAGTGCTGGTTGGCCTTGCTGGACCTGAACCGGACAATGAACGGTCACAATAATTATCCAGTCCATACGTACCCCAATCATATGCCACCTCTCCCTCTACAGGTGCTGATAAGTATTGTTGGTAGGTATCATTTATATCCAAAATCCTCACCCATGAACTTTCGGGATTGTTGGGGTTGTACTGCTGTGTGTGACCAAAAGAATCCCAATAGACTCCCACATGATCATATCCACGGTCTATCCAGAGCCCCTGATTTCGAACCACATGCCTTTTATTAGGCAAATGTTCCATAAATTCCTCAGCTAAGAGAGGAATCCAAACATCCTGATTGGCTTCAATAACCGAAAAATCATTATTGGTCTTTTCCTGCTCTCCCCATTGACCAATAATACCAGTTTGCACCCATGCCACTCTGGGGTCATTGTTCCAGGCCTCACCCAGTTTGGCAATCATATTGCGAATACGCTGCTGCATTTCGTCACTGAAATAATCTCCTACCGGCATGTCACCAGGCCAATAATAGGTACCGGGACCGTATTCCAGAATCACTCTTGGTATGATTTTTACATTTGCTTCTTCTACCCCATCCCACATCCGGTTACAATAATCAATGATTTTATCAACACCATCATCAGCAGTATTTTCTATATCATTCCATTCTATATAATGACGAACTAATGTCACGTAAGGTCTGGCTTCCCAATCGGGCACATTGCTTGCTCTGAAACTCGGTCGAAAACCTTTACCTGGATTCGTAAGAGCCCCATCATATTCTTGCGGAGTTATAGTGACCGTCTGAGCATAGAGATGGGTGATAGCGGATAAAAAAAGGAAAAAAATGATTTTGAATATTTTCATGATGTATTTTAACGAAGGTGGAATGTTTTATCCTGATAAATCACACATTTGAGATATTTCGCGCCCAATAAAAATTCGGAAATGTGTAAAGTACTGAGTTAATGAGGGACAATTTGAAACAAGACTTCTCCACAAAATAGATACAAAAAACCAGGTAACTTATGCTACCCGGCTTTTCCATTTTCAAAAATCTATTCCCTAACTATTAACTTGCTTTATCAAATACCAATTTGAATGTTCCTGTCCCTGCTACTCTGGCTGTCGGAGATGTTGCAAAACTAACGGTAATCATATCCAAACTATCATTGATTGTAGCTGTTACATCTCCTGTAATCTCTATTTCGCTACTCGCTATTACAGCATTAGCTCCTGATAATGAACCAGTTTCAGAAACTGTAAATGAAATACTAGAAACGTAGGCAGCTAGTCCTCCTGTAATACTGATGCCAGTAGCTGAGACTGTTACTGTTGCGTCAGGTGATTCCACTAAATTCGCAAACTCTGAACTTGAAGTATTTAAAGTCCAGGTACCAGACAAGGCCTCCTCGGTAAGCTCCTGATCAGTAGGTTCTGCATCATCTGACTTACAAGCTATCACACCCAAGATAGCAACCATCATAAATGCTAAAGATAAAATTCTAAGATTTTTCATGTTTTGTTTTTTAAAATTTGGATGCAACAAACATATCCATAGACAATACTGAATAGGTCAATTAATATTCCATTTAGGTACATAAAATTGTCAAACAGGCCTATTTAAAGTTGAAAAAGTGAGCTTATAACCTTTCAATCATGTTCGCGAAGGATATTAAACTGCATTGCTAGGTGTATTTAAGCAATCATTAATTAGAATGTTAAGAATCAATAGATGGTTGTCATAAGGTCGAAAAAACAAAAACTAATAAGCGTTAATTTAAATTTAAAAGTGTTATTAGATGTGATCGGCTAGATGTGATCGACCAGGTAAGATCATTTTATCAACAAGGTTGAGTTTGATCGAGAGAACCCACAGGCTCTGTCTGCTATTAATCAATGGCATCCAGCAAATTCAAAGTATGGTTTATTGCGGCGGGTTAATAAATATCGTTTTTTAATACATGCAGGTTTTGATATTATAAAATGAAAGATCAAAATAAAATACCCCTGACTCGAGCCACAGAAATCTGAATTAGTTTGATATACACACTGAATTTTCCCCAAAATCAGAGGGTCGGGGAATAAACCAACTAGCTGGGTTATAACTTGCTGAAAATGGAAATATCCCGGCTATTCCTAGAAGTATTATGAGTATATAAATTGCTTGGTTCTGAATGATCCGGTCTTATGAAATTGAAAGTGCCTATTCGAATTATTTTACCAATATTTTGAATCTATTGATTGATCTTTCTGACCGTACCAGAACAAAGATCTGACCTTTAATTCCTAAGGATTCCAAATCAACCCTCTCTGATAACCAATTAGTTTCCAACTCCATTAACAAATTCCCAACGATATTGTAGATGCGAATTGACCTTTGACCAGCATCCATAAATTCGAGGTTCAGGTAGCCTTCAACAGGATTTGGAAAAACCCTGATGGATGGTTGACCATTGACGACACTCAGGATTTCCTTTTTCACCTGAATCAGACAACTACTTGTATGTCCGCCATTAATAGACGTAACCGTAATGATGGCGCTCCCATCACTTATTCCAAGAACCAATCCTTCTGTATCAACAGTAGCAACAGAAACATCAGTGGATTCCCAGGTGACCTCCTGAATAGTAGCATCAGCCGGAGTAAATGATACACCGAACTGATAAGCCGCTTCGGACTCAATTGCTGTTTCAGGGCAATTGGTTATTTCAAGGCTCTCCAAAAATACAATGACTCCTACCCCCAGTTGAGAAACTTCATCAAATCGATCAGGCCAGCTACCACCTACAGGCAATATATTTACCACCATTTTATACCCATCGATATCTATCGGTGTTTCCGAATCTACTATGAATTGAAATTGGTCAGTTCTCTTACCTTCCGAAACGGCAAAGGTGCTACTTCCGTAAATATTCCAGGGAGATCTGTCTTGCTGTAAAAACACCCTGATATCCCGATCCCCACCTGCTTCATATTCCACTGATACCGTTACTGTGTCACCAGGAGCAACCTGATGAGGTGCTGAAAAATTGAAAATTTTATCTCGATCTTCTATGACACTTACTTCACAGCTTTCAGTGAATTTTTCATCTGGAGTGGAGGCAATTATAGTTGCCTTACCAGGAGCTGTAGCTGTTATGATCCCATTAGACGCGACCTGAATCACCGATGGATCTGATGAATTCCAGATCACTCTTTTATCTGTAGCATTGTCGGGTGCTAAGATTCCCAAAAGCTGTTTTTCGGTCCCTACCTTAATTTCAGTGATCGGACAATTATCAATGGTTATTCCGTTCACAGGCACAGAATCAGAAACAGTGATAAGGCCAGTTTTCACCATGGCACCTTCACCATACTCATTAGAGGCCACTAATTTGACATCAAATGCACCATTAGTATTATATGTAATTACAGGATTCTGTAGTTCACTGCTTGAAGGCGTACCTCCATCAAATGTCCATTTCCATTTCGTGGGATTGTTTGAGGAATTATCATAAAAGTTTACAGATTGACCGATAGCCACCTCTGTGGTATTAACGGAAAAATCTGCTACCGGAGGACTGTTTGTTATGTCGAAAATGACCGTAGTTGCATCAACATTTTCAATTTTAAAATTCCCATCCTCAAAGCTTGTGAGGTCTTTGCCATTGAAATAGCAATTTCGAAATGTGATATTCTCCCATTTGGAAGATGATGTACCTATTAAGGTGTTTTGAGGTTTCCCTCCCTGATTGCTATCGGTATTTGTGCTTACTCCGGGATGTTCCTGATAGATATTTTCCATGACAATGTTGTTTAAAGTCACATTGCTGACCTGATCGTTGAGCATAGTGGCATAAAATGGCGGGAATGCTGGTAGCGGGTCTTCTACTAATATATTACTCACCAGAACATTGGAAATGGTAGTCCCGGAGGGTGTTTCGCGCATGCTGACTATTCTACCACCAGTCCACCAATGCCAGTAAGCCCGATGATAGATCACTTTGACATCACGAAAGACGTTTGTACTGGCATCAGGTGCACTTTGTATAAAAAGTACGGCACCATTAGCATCATTCCAAACTACGTTGTTGTGCTGGTTTACATCTTTCTGACCAATATAAAACGCATCATCCTGCACTCTGAAAAAGCAATCAGAAACCTCGGAGTGCCTAAAGGCATTGATCCCGTCACTGTTCTTTCTCCATGCCAATATTTTTAAGTTTTTATAGACATTGATGTTTGAGGTGCCATCTGCGGAATTACCCATATTAAAGGTGTGAAAAGCTGGGTCTTCCACTACAAATCCTTCAAGACGTGCACCTTCTGCCTGATAGGTAAATGGCTTTGTTGTTTTATTGGCCTGATCACTTGGTGTTCTTAGGATTTTCTCCCCACTGATAGTTCCTGATCCATATACCGTCCAGAATCTACTCGCTTCTGTTCCCCAGGCATTCTTAGGGTGGATTGTTCCATGTACCACAGCATCACCTGGAATAAATAAAACTTCATTGCTTAATATTTGAAATGGTGTAGGCTCTCCTGTCACTTCATCTACTCCGATATTATGTACTCCCGGTGCAAATATCAATGTATCCCAGTCTGCCCTGTTTAGGGTGTTGATGTCTTCTCCGGGTTGAAGGATTTTGACTCCTGAGCTGGATGGATCAGGGACATGATACATTGGATTGGCAAAAATTGAAATTGTGTGTACATCCGGCCCATAATATCCATGTCCGGTATAGTTATGCTCCAATTGACCATTGATATCTATGTTCACATTGGCAGGTTTTGTGAAGGTGACATATGCTTTTCCATTGGAGATTTCAGCTACTGATGCATCCCCGGCAGGCCTTACCATAGCCTCAGTAATGGGTGTACCATCTTTTATTGCAATTTCCACAATGATACTTTCTCCTTCAAAATCTGATTCAAAAGCTATCCACGAGGCTGTCCAGCCTCTCAGGTTTGGGTAATAGCCATCTTTGGGGTCCTCTGCTTCCTCTTTGGCTCTTGTTTGTAATACAAACACACTTCTCCAGGCACTTTCATCTTCTTGCTCGAATTTCACCCTACACACATAGTGTTCAGATGGATTTCTACCTGGAATACTTTCAATAACCCTAATCTTTTGTGCAAAAAGTTGAATATGACATCCTTGAATAAAAAAAAACAAGATCACACCCCATAACCATGACTTAGCATTCATATTCTGTTTGTTTACTACTCTTTTATCTACTGAAAATCCATTCTTAGTATTCTGAATTAGACAGAGTTTAAATATTGCATATATAAAACAACACCCTCTATGAAATGCACTTTATTGGTGATCAGTGCTAAATAGAGGGTGTCTTACTAGATGGTTATAAGAGATGGTGTTTTATTCAATTACTAATCTTTCTGTGTGAATTTGGTTTAATTCATTCAAGGTCTTAATGAAATATACACCCGTCTTAAAAGATGAAATATTCAAATCCACCTCAGAAGAATTGAACTCTTTGCTCATCAAAACCGCTCCGGTAAGAGATAACAATTCAACTCTCTTGATTTTTGAGTGATCACTGATCAATTTTACTACATCACTGGCTGGATTAGGGAAAATCCTAGAAGTCATTTCAGGTGTCACAGAAAGTGGTGTGATTTGCTCTATCAAATAAACCACTATTGTTTCGTTATACGTAGGCTCCAGCAAACCATTTTTGCTTTCATATCCCACTATGCCATTCTCAGTCACCTTACCTTCGGTGCTTACTGTCCAGATGTAAGAATCGCTACCGCTGATTTCGCTTAGCATCACTTTGCCTTCAGCATCTGTGGTATAGGTATCATCAGCGAATACTACCGTTGCCCCTTCTGCTACAGCAGTATCTCCGGCTTCTGAGATGGTATATACTTCGTAAGCAATGTCATAGAAAGATTCAGGGCCTTCCACAGAAAAATTATCCCAATAGTAAGTATTTGGAATCTTGGCGCACTGAGCAGCAAATGTAACGTAACGCACCGCTCTGGTTACTCCTCTAAGTTCTACCGGACCATCTGCTCTTGAAGCAGAATCTGGTATAGTCACTACTGCTGACAAGTGAGCATATTCTGTATGTAAATTATCTCTTTGCTCTATGGTAGTCACAGTATCCAGACCAATTTCATTTGCTCCACCGAGCCATTGCCAGTTTTCATCAAACAAAGCTACAACATGATAGAACGGATGATCATCAACAGCATTTTCTGCTTTTACACTCCAGTTGAACCTATATTCGCCACCACCAGATGGGAAAATGTCTATCGCTTCTGTTCTCATCTGAATGGTCCATCCACCATCATTACCTGGTAGAACCTCTATACCCACGGCCTGAGAACCATCCACCCCTTTGCCTGGGTGAAAACCAGTGTTTTCCCAGCCAACATAGGCTTGCTGACGATTCGGATACCATGAACCAGGAAGGATCAGTTGAAAACCATTCATCTTTACTGTAGATGAATCAGCTCCATAGTCAAGGTCAGTAGCTGTCTCGGCATCACCATTATTTGGCCACCAGGGAATATCGTGAAACTCCTGTCCCCAGACTGTGGAAACTGCCAATAACATCAATAAGGTAAATACATTCTTCATTTCAATTTTAAGTTTAAGTTTCTCATCGATTTAATTCAATATTTCTGCATTTAAGCATGATCAAATCTAGAATTATGTTTGGTTGATGAGGGAGATTTTTATTCCATTTAGGTACTCAAAATTGTCAATTAAAGTTAAAAAAACGAGGTTTTGACAATTTATAGTCTCTTTTATGAAGAATTTGATTTTGTGAACCTATCTACATGCAATCAAGATGATGTGCTAAGAAAAAGCTTAATTTTACTCACATCGTTTTCTTACAATTTAACAGTACCACTAAATGACGACCAATAGTTTTTTGAGAAGCCAAGTCTGGCTTAAATCTTATTCATGAAAGTCCGATTGATCAATGTGAAAATATTTTGATATGACCACAATTTTTTGCTGTTCTGATTACAATAACCTGCACAGAAATTGTCAAACAGATGGGATCGTGTTGGTCCTATCTTGGCTAAACAATAAATCACATTAATGGATCAATAATTTTACTCTCTTGGAAAATTAATGAGGACAATTTGCCTTAGAAATGTTAGACATGAGTGATTCATTGAGCCCATCAGTTGAAGGAACACTTCAATGATCATACTTCTTGCAAGTATCATCATCAGGCTCTACCAATTTATCGCTGTTCCGAAAAATAAATCCTGGTGGATGCCAGATACAAGGCAGCAACAAAAATGAACCATGACATCAGCCATGGCTCTTGAAGTATGAAGAAACAAATAGTCTTAATAGATTTTTGAGTGTGTATTGTGCTACAGAGTGTTCTTTATCACACCGACTAAAGAGAAAACCTTAAAACTTACATTTTTTTAAAATACGGAATTCGCTCTAATGGTACGTCAATCACCACTGTTTTTCCTCCCCTATAAACCCTACCATCTTCTGCTTTCCATTTTCCTTTTGGTAAAACCACGGTTCTTTCCCTTACTCCTTGCTCTACTACCGGAGCTACAATTATATGATCACCTAATACAAATTGGTCTTTGATGTGCGCATATCCGCTACCCGGAAAACATAACTCCATTGGTTTGGCAATTGGCTCACCTGTAATTGAGGCTTTTTTGGCCTGTTCAAGAATATAGTCTCCCATCTCCTGATGCAGTAGTGCAGCCTGTTTGCATATTTTATTATTTTCTTCTGACAGCA